>NZ_AZES01000034.1 GCF_001434985.1 Companilactobacillus paralimentarius DSM 13238 = JCM 10415
ACTTGGATTCAATTTATTTTGTCCAAGTGGCTAACTTGTTATTGAAATTTTCGACTTAAAAAGAAATACATGAGATCGGCTCCAATTCTGTTTTTATTAGTACTATCGATTAATACTATTCTTGATTTTTCAAGCAATAATTTATTCAAAGAAATGTTCACTATTCAAAGAATCTTGGGAACATTGATTTGGACAATCTTTTTCAGTCTAATTATGTATTTCTTCGAAAAAGGAGAAATAAACATAACTAAAGGTGAAATTTAGAAGTATAGAATATGGGGGATTATTATGAAGAAAGTTAATGACCGAGTATTAAGATGGTTCTTTGGAATACCAGGTGTAATAGATGAACAAGTGAAATCAGAAATTGGCAAGCTTTCCGTAGAAGCATTGATAGCAGTGTTCATTTTTGAAGTACTGTTCAATATTGGGATTGGTACTTACATATATTTCGGTACAATAAAAGATCTTGAATCATTCCTCCTATTCATAATGACATTACATTTATTTTTAGTAATAGGTATTATCACATTCTTTACCAGTTTTAGACTGAAACGCAGGGGCATTCTTAATCAAGAGGTCACAACTAAAGAGGAAAAAAGAAATGTAATCAAATCAATTTTTAATAAATATCTGACAAAGCTGCCAATGACGTTTCTTCTTATCTGGTTGTTAGTAACATCCCTTGATTTTAATGGTCAAAACTTTATGAACACCTTATTGAGTTGGTCATCTATCCGTCAGGCTTTACAACCATCAGTAGTTTTAACGATTATCTTTATAAGTATTGATATATCTAAGGTTAGATTGCTAAAAGATGAAAGTTAAACTATACCTAAATTTTTACAAGCTCAGAGGGGGAAGATATGAATAAATTCGATAGATTCGTAATTAAATGGTTTTTAGATTCAACGGCAGTGGTCAATGAAAGAACTAAGGGTGAATTGGGAATGGCCGCAATACGTGCAGCGTTTGCTTTCTTTGTATTTGAAATGTTGTTTGCTTTGGGATCGACTATCTATTTAATAAATGCGGATGTAAAAAACTATGAAAATACGTTATATGTAACTATGCTTATTCAAATAATTATGACCTTCGCTATTCTTATCGGATTCATTTCTATTCCACTGGCAAAGAAAAAATTGGGTAATAAAGAAATCAGTCCTGGTAAGAAAAAGAAAACAATGAAGACCATCAAGAATTATTGGATCAAAATGGCACCAATGGAGTTTTTGATTTATTGGTTAGTAAGTGTAGCGTTAAATGCAAATAGGAATAGTTTTTTTAATAATTTGTTTGATCCACGTCGAATTACAGACGCATTGATATTCACTGTGATTTTTAGTATATTTATGTATCTCAAAGAGCGAAGAAGTATTAATGTCGTTAAAGACGACAAATAATTGAAAAACACCGACATTTCCTTATTTATCTAAGGAGTGTGGGTGTTTTTGTTCCCAAGACTGATGTTATATATGAAGAAAGAAAAGGTTGGCTGTGATAAAATTAAGAGGTATATCTAAGAGGGGACTAATATGAAAAAGATAAAATCTAATCTGAAATTCTTCCTTTCTCGAGTTGACCATTCGACTCAACTAACGGCGATCTCTTTGATCGTGATGTTGCTATCGATTTTAGTAGTTGGATTGTTCCATGGTTCCATTAGTGGTTATATTCAAGCTATTTTGGTTATCATTTCATTAGTATTGTTTGTTTATTTGTTTTTATTATTAGGTGAAAAGGCCGGTAAGTACACAAATAACTTGCAGTATCGGATTGATCGGGGAACGGATAACAGTTTCGTTGAGTATCCATTGGGAATACTTTTGTATGATACTGATAAACAGATTCAATGGGTTAATCCCTACTTTGTAGAGAAGACGGGCTTTAATCCGTCAAACAGTATGAGTGTTAAAGATATATCAGCGGAATTGTCGAAATTGATCGATGAAGATAATCATGCCGATAGTAAGACAATTCAAATTGACGATAAGTACTTCTTAGTACAAGTCCAAAGTGAATTGAAAGTAATATATTTGTTTGAAATCACACATTATTCTAAAATTGAAAAACGTTATGAGGATAATCGTTCAGTAATCGGTCAAGTTTACTTGGATAATTATGCAGAAATAACACAGTCAATGAGTGATCGTGATGTATCTAATTTGGATAATTACATTACTAATGAATTGTCCAATTGGGCATCTAAGGAACAAATGTTTTTGAAGCGAATTGATGACGATCATTTCTTCATCATGGCCTATACAGGACGTATCTTTGATATGGAGAAAAATGGCTTTAAGATTCTCGATACTATTCGTGAGTTTACATCTCAACAGAACGTTCCACTTACTTTAAGTATGGGCTTCTCTTACGGTGTAGATGATTTGCACAAACTTAACGATGAAGCACAAAAGAATCTTAACTTGGCACTTGGCCGAGGTGGAGATCAGGTCGTAGTTAAGGAAATCGGTGAGAAGGCTCGTTTCTATGGTGGAAATACTGATCCAATGGAAAAGAGAACTCGTGTCCGTGCCAGAATGATCAGTGAAGCCTTACAAGAGTTATTGAAAGATAGCGACCAAGTTATTGTCATGGGTCATTCACACCCTGATATGGATGTTTTGGGGTCTTCATTGGGTATTAGAAGAATTGCCATGATGAACAATACACCATGTAAAGTTGTTATCAATCCAAATACTTTGCATTCTGATGTTAGTCGTCTATTGGGAATGATCGATAAAGATCCTGAAATCAAGAAGGACATCATTACACCAGATGAGTCAATCGCTATCAGAACATCGAAGACTTTGATCGTAATGGTGGATCATTCTAAGCAAAGTATTTCTATCAATCCTGATTTGTATAAGGGTGAGAACGAAAAGATCGTTGTCATTGATCACCACAGAAGAAGTGAAGAGTTCCCTGAGAATCCAATGTTAATTTACATTGAACCTTACGCTTCTTCAACAAGTGAATTGATTACTGAAATGCTTGAGTATCAACCAAAGAATAAGAAGGCCATCGAGAAGATCGAAGCAACAGCCTTATTAGCTGGAATTACCGTTGATACGAAGTCATTTTCACTCAGAACTGGTACTAGAACATTTGATGCGGCCAGTTACTTACGTTCAGTTGGTGCTGACGAGACAGTTATTCAAAATGTTCTAAAAGAAAATATTGATTCATTTATTCAGAGAAATCATCTAATCGAAACAGTAACAATGGTTAATGGGAACATGGCGGTTTGTTTTGGCGAAGAGGATAAGCCTTACGATCCAGTTATTGTTGCCCAGGCAGCTGATACATTGTTATCATTAGATAATGTTGAGGCTTCATTTGTAATTAGCAAACGTCCAGATGGTCGGGTTGGTATCTCAGCTCGTAGTTTGGGTAATGTCAATGTACAAGTCATTATGGAAAAACTCGGCGGTGGTGGACACTTGTCTGATGCCGCAACTCAGATTCCGGATTCAACAGTAGATGATGTTAAACGTCAATTAATTGATGTTTTGACAAGTTCCGACAAGAAATAAGGAGGGTCATTATGAAAGTTATTTTCCTAAAGGATGTTAGAGGTAAAGGTAAAAAGGGTGAAGTAAAGAACGTCGCTACAGGCTACGCCCAAAACTTTTTGATTAAGAATAATGAAGCTATCGAAGCTACTAAGGCTAATATAGCTAAATTGAAGGCTGAACAAAATCGTGAAGCCAAAGATTATGAGGCTGAAAAAGCTGAAGCTAAAGTTCTTAAAGGTGAAATCGAAAACGACAAGACTGTTGTTGAAGTTCTTGCTAAATCAGGTGCCGATGGTCGACTATTTGGTTCAGTAACAACTAAGAAGATTGCTGACGAACTTAGCAAACAATATGATATTAAAGTTGATAAACACAAGATGGAACTAACTGATGGTATTAAGTCACTTGGATATATTAATGTACCTATTAAGTTATTCGAAGGTGTCGAAGCCACAATTAGAGTTCATGTTGCTGAAAAGAAGTAGGATATAAATGAATAATGATATAACTTCAAGAATACCGCCCAATGATAAGGATGCTGAGCAAGCCGTATTAGGAGCGGTTTTTCTGAGCCAAGATGCTTTGATTGAAGCTATGGAATACGTTGAGGCTGATGATTTTTATCAACATGCCAATCAATTAGTATTTCAGGCCATGATGAATTTAAATGATGAAGAAGAACCAGTTGATGTCGTGACAGTTCAAAATGAACTAGATCGTCAAAATCAAATTGAAGATATTGGTGGGGTGAGCTACTTAGCTGAATTAGCTAATGCAGTTCCTACTGCTGCCAATACGTCTTATTATGCCAAGATTGTTAAGAACAAATCTGTCTTGAGACGCTTGATCAATGCGGCTACTAGCATTGTCTCTCGTAGTTTTGAAGAAGATGAAGATGTCGACAGTATCATTGATCAGTCTGAAAAGGACATCATGGATGTTTCTGAGAATAGAAATCATAAGGGATTCAGACGAATCTCGGATGTTGTAAAGTCTTCTTTCGAAGAGATTGACAAGTTATATGATCAGGATAGTGATGTTACAGGACTTTCAACAGGCTATAAGGATCTTGATGCGATGACAACTGGTTTACATAAAGACGAATTGATTATCTTAGCCGCCCGCCCAGGTGTTGGTAAAACTGCCTTTGCTTTGAACCTAGCCCAAAACGCAGCGACTAAGTCGAATGCTACCGTAGCTATCTTTTCTTTGGAAATGGGTGCTGAACAGTTAGTTAACCGTATGCTCTGTTCTGAAGGTAGTATTGATGCTAATTCACTAAGAACTGGTAAATTGGATGAGAATCAATGGAACAGTTTGGTTGTGGCCATGGGAAGCCTTTCTCGGACTAATGTCTATATTGATGACACTCCTGGTGTTAAGATGGCCGAAATTAGATCTAAATGTCGTCGTTTGTTAAAAGAAAGCGGCAAATTGGATCTTGTGATTGTCGATTATTTGCAATTGATCGAAGGTACTGGTCAAGAAAATAGACAACAAGAAGTTTCTGTTATTTCTCGTGGTATGAAAAAATTAGCAAAAGAACTTCATGTACCAATAATCGCGTTATCACAGCTTTCCCGTGGTGTGGAAGCGCGTCAAGACAAAAGACCAATGTTGTCAGATATCCGTGAATCTGGTTCAATTGAACAGGATGCTGATATCGTTGCCTTTCTTTATCGTGATGATTATTATCGTGATGAAGATGGGGATGACAATGATAATCAAGAGGATCCTGAGGATCAAGATGTAGGTGAAGTTGAAGTAATTGTCAGCAAGAACCGTTCGGGTCCTCGAGGAACCGCTAAGCTATTGTTTGTAAAGTCTTATAATAAGTTTTCATCAATAGCAAATATTCCAGAAAATTAAATAGTGTAGGTGTAGAAGAAATGACGACAGTTGTTGTAGTAGGTACCCAATGGGGCGACGAAGGTAAAGGTAAGATTACTGATTATTTTAGTGGCGAAGCTAACATTATTGCACGTTACCAAGGTGGAGATAATGCTGGACATACCTTAAATATCGATAATCACGTTTACAAGTTAAGATCTGTCCCATCAGGAATTTTGTATTCAGATAAGACTAGTGTTATTGGAAATGGTGTTGTTTTGAACCTCGAATCACTACAAGAAGAGTTAGGTCATCTTCATGATCAAGGTGTAGATACAACTAATTTAAAGATTTCTAATCGTGCACAGTTGATTCTTCCTTATCATATTGAATTAGATAAGTTACAAGAAAAAGCTAAGGGTGATTCTAAAGTTGGTACAACTAACCGTGGAATCGGACCTGCATATACTGACAAAGCTTCACGTGTCGGTATTAGAATGGCTGATATTCTTGATAAAGACTTGTTTAAGGAATTGTTGACAGAAAATCTTAAGCAAAAGAATGAACTATTCACAAAAATTTATGGTGTTGAACCAATGAAATTTGATGATATCTTTGAAAAGTATTATCAAATTGGTCAACAACTTAAAAACCGTGTTATTGATACATCTGCCTATTTAAATAAAGAATTAAAGAACGGTCAAAATGTTCTATTTGAAGGTGCACAAGGAATCATGCTTGATATTGATCATGGTACTTATCCTTATGTAACTTCATCAAATCCAGCTGGTGGTGTAACTACTGGTGCCGGTATTGGTGCTCCTTTGATCGATAATGTTATCGGTGTAGTTAAAGCTTATACATCCCGTGTTGGTGCTGGTCCATTCCCAACAGAACAATTGAACGAGGAAGGCGACTTCTTACGTGAAGCTGGACATGAATATGGAACAGTTACACATCGTCCAAGACGTATCGGTTGGTTAGACTTAGTTGTTCTAAAACATTCATGTAATGTATCAGGTGTAACTCACTTGTCATTGAACTGTTTGGATGTTTTGACAGGACTTAAAGAAATCAAGATTTGTACAGGTTATGATTTGAATGGCAAGATCATTGATGAATATCCTGCTAACTTGAACGTCCTAGCTAAGTGCAAACCAGTTTACAAGACATTCCCAGGTTGGACAGAGGATATGACTCAAGCTAAGAGTTTGAAAGAATTACCTCAAGCAGCATTGGATTATCTTGACTTTATCAAAGATCAATTAGGTGTTGAATATGCCACTGTTTCAGTTGGTCCTGATAGAGAACAAACAATTGAAGTAAATGATGTCTGGAAAGATTAAAAAATATATAAACTAACTAAATTCAACGGTAGAGCACTGAGGAGAAATCCTTAGTGCTTTTTTTGAGCTTATTTTTTGTAATTATATCCAATGATGCTATTATAAATATAACAAGTTAATAATAAAGTAACAATAATGAGAGAAGGATATATTTATGACAACATACGGAGTAACTGGAGCAACAGGACACTTTGGACAAAATGCAATCAAGGAGTTGGCAAAATTAGTGCCAGCAGCCAATATCGTCGCCTTAGCTAGAAATACTCAAAAGGCAGAACAAATTGTCCCTGAAGGTGTAGAAGTTCGCTCAGGCGACTATACAGATGAAAAACAATTGGAAGAATCATTGAAGGGAATCGATCGTTTATTATTTATTTCATCACAACCAGGTGGACCAGTAGCTAGATTGACTCAACATGAAAATATTGTGAAAGCGGCTAAGAATGCCAAAGTAGGTTATATTGCCTACACTAGTTTTCCCCACGCTAATATTTCAGAGGCACCACTTGCAAGTGACCACAAAGCTACGGAAAAATTAATTTTAAAAACTGGAATTGATCATTCATTTTTACGTAATAATTGGTATCTAGAGAATGAAACAGCAACTATCAAAGCAGCATTTAATGGAAAACCATTTGTTTATGCAGCCGGGGATGGTAAAGTTGGTTGGGCTTTGGAATCTGAATATTCTGAAGCTGCTGCCAAGGTTCTAACTTCAAATACTCCGAAGGATATCTATGAATTTTCTGGAACTAGTCGAACATACCAAGATTTAGCAAATGCCATCAAGGGTGATTTCGATGTAAAATCCTTAAGTATTTCTGATTTTCAAAAGGATTTACAGGACTCAGGGATGGATGAAGGAACAGCTGAGATTGTGGCTTCAATTCAAGATTTGATTCGCCAAGGCAACTTGGATGAAAATAGTGACGATTTACCAAAAGTTTTAGGTAGGGAATTGACACCTTTGACCAAAGCGTTGGAGATTGTTAGTGAAAAATAATTGTCATCCCTTCTTGAAATGTCATACTATACTAATGAGTATTTACTAGGAGGAGAATATTATGAAATTTTCAAGTAAGTTAAGTGATGGTGTTCATATCCTAGCCTATGTGGACATTTTACGAGATGGTGATTTGTCTAGTAATGCTATTGCCAGTAGTATTGAATCTAACCCTAGTCTGGTTAGAAGAATGATGTCACGTTTAAAAAAAGCTGGATTATTGATGAGTCAACCAGGAAAGGTAGCACCAAAGTTGGGACGCTCAGCTAAGGAAATTAGTCTATTAGATGTTTATCGGGCCATTGAAGATAATCAAAAATTATTACACATTGATGAGAAAACTAATCCTCAGTGTATTGTTGGCGGGAATATTCAAGACACTTTAACAGGAATTTATGATCGTATCCAAGCTGATGCTGAAGATAGTATGTCTCAGATAAGTTTGCAACAGATTATCGACGGGATTTTAGAGAATAATGAAAAAAAGAAGCTATCTAATTCAAAATAGGTCATTTCATTGGTTAATTTAAACGGTTCTATTATTATCTTTTTTGAATTTTTTAATAAATAACGGCATTCATTTAGAATAAACGTATGTAATTACGTTTCTAAATGGATGCCGTTTTTAGATTTGTTCAAAACACTTTTCATGAAAACTATTTATTTAGTGTATCAGTTGAAATGATGCCTTTCTGAAAATTAATAAAGCGACTGCTGTTACGGCTGTAAGTTAACGTATAATAATATGTGTTATCTTTGCTTAATTGTTTTAAATAAATACGAGTGTATCTGGGGATATCGGAAATTTGATAACCAACAATTGCAAAATTGCTGACACGGGAATTAGCATTACGAGCTAATTTAAATAGGCCAGTGTTACTTTTATCAGGGTTTAATCCTAAGTTAATAGATATCTGATTGAAGTTACCAGGATTAGCTGCGTTAGTAGCGGTAAGATTGGAATTGATAATGGCTGTTTTGAGACGCTGTGTGAAACTTTTGGCCTGATCAACACCAGCTTTACCCATATCAATGTCTTCAAGAAGATATTGTGGTGGATATTTGTTAGATTGGGTATTTAGATATTTGGCAGAGGTAATTGAATCGCCTTTGTGGTAAATTCGATAGCGATAACTAACAATGGTTTTAGTATCATCGTAACGATTGCAACTGATAGTTATGTACTTTCCGTGAATATCTTTACCAAAGTTGAGAATAGTCATATTAGTTATATAGCGATGAGGTTTCTTATTGACCCTTTTTAATAAGGCTTTTTCTTGATCATTGGACAAAAATGATAACTCATCTGTACTATGATAGTCATCATTGATAGTGCTAAGAATATTTAAGGCTTGTTGTTTATTCTTAGTCATATCGCCATCGTTTAAAGATACAGCTTTAGGGGCAATATCCTCATCAATATTTTTGGGATTAACGATCAATGAAAATGGGATAGTGATCTGTGCGATGCCATTAACTGTCTTGTCTTTGATCTTTCCGAGATTGAGGGCATAACTAGTGACGATCATTACTATCAGCACTAGAATAATTATCCATTTAATATATTTTTTGTTTAATTTTTTCAAAATATACACCCTTTATTTGCATAATAATTTACTATAATAATAACAAGATGAACTAGATATTTGGGGAAAATGATGAAAGATAAGAAAGATTTAAAAAGTAAGACGAAATCAGAACATTATCTATTAGTGAGTGCTGGTATTGTTGGTGCGATTACGGCTGCCATCTTTTTCATTATGCTTTCACGTGGAGTAGTCAATGCAGTAGTAACTTCAAAGATATCTAGTCAATATCAGGATAAAGAATTAGAGGTACTGAAAACTAATTTGGATTATCCTACTTTAAACTTTATTGGTAGGGTCATTAAGGTTAGTGATGGGCATGTGATTACACCTAGCAATATAAAAAAGTATCAACAACTGGAAGATTATATTCAAGCAAGAAAAAATCGTGCCAAAGACGTAGCCGCATTGTATGACGGTAAAAATAATTATCAGGATGATGTGACAAGTCAAAAAATCAATGATTTAGATGCGGCGCTTTTAAAAGAAAAGAATCAGGATGTTTATCAAAAGCAGCGTAATAAGTTAGATACGATTCAAATTTGGTTTGAACAAACTGAGGATGCAGATAAGTATCTGGATAAAACTTGGCAAGAATTCAATAATGATAACTCTAGTTTGAGTTTTAAAAAGATCTCAATGGTTAATACATATTTTAAATTAATTAAAAATAAGACGATTGAGAATCGTTGGAATGAAGCTGTCAACAAAATGGACCAGTATTTCTCTAAACACCAAGGTGAGAGTTCTCGTGTTGAAGCAGTTAAACAGGAGCTAGAGGCATTGAGAAGTGCTCCTCTGACGGAGAAGTATACACCGGCTAATGTTGATATCGTTTCTAGTTTGAATTTCTCAAGCGGCGCTTCAGATAGTTTAACTCAAGCAGGAATAACTGGGAAGACTGCTTTGTACTATAACACTAGCACTAATAAGTTAGCTTTAATGACTAAAGTTAACGGAAAGTATGTAGCCGAAGATGGTTATATTAATGTTACTAGTTCACAGGTCGGTTCCGGTAAATATACGATTAAAAAACTAATTAGTAATGGTAATTCAGATGCAATAATTACGGATAATACTAATAGCAATTATGGACAATACGTTACTAATGCTAGTGATAGTGATCTGGAAGATTTGGGAATAACCAATCCTGATAATACGACAGCTGACTTTAATTCGGCAACACCAGTCTTCTGGTTAAAGAACAATTCTGATTTGAATAAGTCAATTTACTTCACCAACAGTTCTACATTAGGCTTCATTTATGCAGGAAGTTCAAGTTATAACGAAGGTATGCAAATTAGTTCGTCAGACTTGTCTAATTTGATGTCACAAATCTCAACTGGAATAACATTCTATGTTAATTAGGGGCTAATTATGCGTAAAAGAGAAACTGGGTTACGAGAAAGAGTAACTAGAAAAAGACGAAAATGGCCATGGATATTACTAACAATTTTATTGTTACTAATTCTAAGTGTTGGAGCATTTTGGCTAAAGTATGGTTATGAAATAAGAAATACAATTGCGGATGGATATTCTTACAGTCAAGGATTGAAAGTGTCAGATTTTCATCCAAGTAATTCTACCGTTATATATGATCGTAACGGTAAAGAAATTAAGAAATTGTCCCGTTCTAGTTCTAGCTATACACCAATTAAGGATATTAATCCTGATATCAAAAAGGGACTAGTGGCGGTAGAAGATCAAAGGTTCTATATTCATCATGGTGTCGATATGTATGCCATTATGAGATCAGTTGTTTCGACCTTACTACATCGGCGAACAGAGGGTGGATCGACTTTAACACAACAATTGGTTAAGAACGTCATTCTGCAAGATCAATCACAAAATTTAAACCGTAAGCTCAAAGAAATGGTTATTGCTCAACAACTCGAAAAGAAATTTAGTAAGCAACAGATATTAGAGTTCTATATCAATAATGTTTATATGGGGCATGGATCATACGGTTTCAGTGCTGCGGCAGATTATTATTTTTCCGAGAATCAGAAAGATTTATCGATTGATAAATTAGCTTTGCTAGTGGGAATACCTAATAGTCCTCTTTACTATGATCCAGTTAGTGCGCCAAAACGTTCATTGAATCGCCGAAATACGATTCTGTATGTCTTTTATCAACGTGGATTGATCTCAAAGCACACCTACGAGACAGCAAGTAAGCGACCTCTTGGATTGAAAGTCAATAAACGTAAGTATGATAATGATGTTTCAAATAATTATGCTTTGAACTATGCCGTTTATAATGCCACCGAAGAATTAATGAAATCTTCTGGTTTTACGATGGAGTATGCTTTTAAAGACAATCAGGCCAGAAATGATTACTTTGCACGTTATAGACAAGAGTTTGAACGTGCCCGTGGTAAGTTGCTTGATGGTGGTTATACAATTAATACTACAATTGATATGGATGTACAAAATAAGATTGAAAGTTTAGTTAATAAGACATATGAATCTTACACGGGTCGGTCTGCTAATGGAAAATTAACACCACAAGTTTCAAGTACCGTTATAGATAATAAAACGGGTGACGTTATAGCGGTGATTGGTGGAAGAACAACACAAGATGATCAAATGAATCGGGCGATAAATGGATATAGTCAACCCGGATCAACTGCTAAACCGCTTGTAGCTTATGCTCCTGCTTTTGAAAGGGGATATTTACCACAAAGTACGGTCGTGGACTCGGCTATTGCTAATGTTCATAATTGGTACAGTGGCTACACTGGTAAGACGACCGTTCGTCATGCCTTAGAGAACTCAATTAATACAGTCGCCTATAAATTGGCGCTACAAGATACGAGTTATTCTTTCTACGATGATTTGACTAAGATGGAATTTGCCCGTCTGCGTCCAACGGAAGATAAGAATGCCATTGATGCGTTGGGTACGTTTAGTACCACTACCACTGAAATGGCTTCAGCATACAGTTCGTTTTCTCGAGGTGGACAATTTATTCATCCAAGTAATTTAACGAGTATTTATGATAATGACAACAATCGTTATATCTATCAAAATACTCATATGAAGAAAGATATTTATACTAAAAATGCTAGTTATATGATGATTAATACCATGCAATCAGTGATTAGTAACGGATTGGGTAAGGCCGCCGCATTAGATAATTATAAGTACACGGCTGGTAAAACTGGTACCAGTGATAATAATAAAGATTCATACTTTGTTGGTATGACACCTGACTTTACAATTGCTAATTGGACTGGAAATGATGTGCCATCTACTTCGTTGACTAGTAATGAACAGACATTGTCAATGCAGGCTTTTAAAGCTGAAGGTGAATATTTGGTTAGTCAAATGAAAGAAAAAGAAGAAGATTTTAAGAAGCCAAATACAGTTACTGTTAGTGGAAGTAATTTGTCAGTCAATCAGAGTAATGAGCAACCAACGATTCAAGATGTTATTGATAGTGATTTCTCTAAATATATTTCGGCTCAAGAACAAAAAAATACTGATCGTCTCTATAACCTCGATTATCGAATTATTTATCACTTATCGAAGAAAGAAGAGTATAAGCGAGAGGATAAGGTTCAATCAGCCATCGATAAATATACTGATAATCCAATCACTAAGGAATCTCAATATGATAGCAAGTTAAGTGAATTGCAAAAGATTCGTTATTTGAATGCTAATGTTAAACGTCAATCGGCTAAAAATGACTTTAATCAACAGATCTTACAAATGCAAAAGGAATTGAACTTGAGTCAAGCAATGTTCCAAGCTGCTAAAGATAACAAGAAGATTGCCAAGTATCAATCTGAAAAAGAAACTATCGAAACCCAACGTGAACAAAAACGTCAATCGATGGTTGATAAGTTGATGCCACAATATAATTCTCAATTGCAAAAGGTTAAAGATGCTTATAAGAATAATGATTCTGATAAAGAGGCTCAAAAGCAAAAACTGGTAGACATTATGAATGAGATCAGAAGCTATGGTGGTAATGTTCCTGATGTTAAAATTACCGTTAATAGTAATTCCTCTTCAGATAGTAGTTCTAGTTCTTCCAATTAAAATAAATATGATTGGACTCAAAAAGGCGACCCTCGTGTGAGGTGTCGCCTTTTTGAACAACTATAGTTTTATGTTGAATAGTGGTAATGAGTTTTACGACTTGTGCAACTCTCTAATCAACATTTGTCCTTTTAGCAATGGCTGGTAAGATCAATCCTAATAGAATTAATGCTAATGGAGTGATGATGTTCAATGCTAATTGGAACCACCATGATGATGGATCTTGGGCCATATTCATTTTAGGAACCATACCCATGATACATGCGAAGGCTGTTAGGAAGAAGGCCCAAAGTCCAACTCCAAAGCCGACGTATCTGTTTTTAACGAACATATAATCAGATTTATATTTGTCCAATTGCTTAGTTAGCATCATATAGGCTAAGAATACCCATAGATAACGCATAGGCATAACAATTGAGTTAAGATTCAACAACCAGTTATATAGATCATTCATACCATTGATACCTAAGGCAGGCACGATGATAAGAATAGAAACTAGAATGGCTGTCATCTTGTAACCATTGATAGCAATACCACGTTTGTTTTTCTTCAAAAGAGCCTTGGGAATATATTTCTTATCGGCATCTCCTAAAAGCATACGCAATGGGGCATCGATTGAAATGGCTAAAGCGGCTGCACTGGCTAATGTGTTAGTAATTGCAAATGCCCATACGAACAAATTACCAACGTGGAAACTGTTACCTAAGAATTGGAAAGCTTGATAAGCACCGTTGGCCATAAGGTCGGCAGGAATGTGGTTAGAATTAACAATCATACCGATTGCGAATGAACCTAGAACGGCTGAAACGGCAACCATGACAGCTAAGATGATCATACCTAGTGGGAATTCTCTGGAAGCATTCTTAGTCTTATTAACATAAGGTGAGATCTTCTCAGCACCACCAACGGCGAAGACTAGCATTGAGATGGTTGTGAAGTACTGTAAATCAAATTTCGGTATATAAGTGTGAATATCAGTCATGTTAGGTGTGGCAATTTGTACATGAGTGATAAAAGGTGCACTGACACCAAGGATGATGAACAACATTGACATAGTAAACATAGCAATCCCGGCGATGCTACCGATACTATTTAATGTTGAGGCTCCCTTGCTGGCAATCCAAACGAAAACAAGGAAAATAATCAAACTTAATCCTTGTACGATGATTGGTGAAGAATCCTTGATAAAAGATCCATTACCTTTGAAAAGCCAACTTAGACTGACCATAATAATTTGTGGTTTTTGAGCTAAATAGGGAACGTGAACAACCCAATAAGTCCAAGCGGCAAAGTAAGCTAGTTTGTTGTTAGATAAAGTCCTGATCCAAGAACTAACACCTCCACCAGCTTCTTGAAACGCTGATCCTAATTGTCCCACCATCAAAGTGTATGGAACAAAGTAAAGAATCATAATTAAAATCCATGACGTTATAACAGCTAAACCTTGATTGGCAAAGTTGTTGATAACATTATTCAGACCCCAGACAGTAGTGAAACCAAGCAAAGCAATATTCCACCATCTGAAAGCCTTAGCATTCTTTGCATCTGACATAATCAAATCCTCCTACAAATGTGATTATACAGGAAACTTAAAGCAAAAAGGTTAGGAATAATAAGATGTTTTTTTGAAAATATCCTAGTATTATATTTGTGTAACTTTTTTTTAATAAAATTGACAGACAGTATTAAAAAATTATAATTTAGGAATACGGCCGTTACATATTTCTTTTTGATACATGGAATTAAGACTGTATAATTGTATTCTATCTACTATATAATGAAAGTGAATTTGTAGATAGCAAATTAAACGGAGTTAATTATGGATAACAACAATAATAATGGTTTACGAGGACGTCGAAAAAGAACGCGTAATAGCGCTTTGGCGTCTAACAATAATGGAAAAATTAAACGTCCACTTCTTAAGATAATTGGATTGGTCGCTTTAGTTACTTTCTTTGTAATGGGAGCATACGGTTTTAGAATTTATGCTCAAGCTCAGAATTCTTTGGGCAAGACATATAAAGCAATAGATGGAAAGAACGCTTCCGCTAAGATAGTTAGTAAGAAGCCTGTTTCAATATTGTTGTTAGGTGTAGATACAACGGATAACGGTGTTCGTGATACAGAAACAAATTATCGTGGTAATTCTGATACGATGATTATCGTAACGGTTAATCCTAAGACTAATAAAACGACAATGATGTCTGTACCACGTGATACGATGACACAGATTTGGAAGAGTGCCGATCATAATACGAAGAAAATTCAAAAAATAAATTCAGCATATAATATTGGTAATGAAGAAAGTGCTGTAGTTACAACTGAAAAACTTTTAAACGTTCCAATTGACTACTACATTAAGGTTGATTTCAATTCCTTGAAGGAAATTGTTAATGCCGTCGGAGGTGTAGATGTTGACGTACCGTTCAGTTTCTCGTATGGTGATACAGGTGAAAAGAAGTCACACTTTAAAAAAGGTAAGATGCATTTAAATGGTAAACAGGCCTTGGATTACTCAAGAATGCGTTATGAAGACCCACAAGGTGATTATGGACGTCAATTGCGTCAACGTCAGGTTATAACAGCTATTATTAAGAGTGCTGCTAGTGCAAAGACCTTTACACGCTATCAGAAGGTTCTAGACAGTATTTCTAGTTCAATGACAACTAATTTAAGTTTCAGTGATATGCAATCCATGTTCTTAAATTACAGTGGAGCAGCCAAGAGTATTGGATCTGACCATCTACAAGGATATGGTTCGATGATTGATGGTTCATCTTATGAAATAGCACCAACTAAGGAATTAAGACGAGTATCTAATAAGTTACGTAAGCAATTAGGCTTAGCTGAAGAACAATTGAATAATAAAGAAACCAGATTAAACGCGTATAATGAGAAGTTAGGCTTTTCATTTAATTACACAGGTAACCAACAGCAGAACTATACAACTACGATATCTTCTACAACTAGTTCTAAAGAATCAGGAAGCTCGTATGGTTCAAGCTTTGGAGAATCAAGTCATTCTACTGGTGGTTATGGTAGTAGTTCTAATGGTTCTAGCGGATCAAGTGGTTCTAGAGGCTTCGGTGGCTATTAATTAGTTAAATAATAAGCGGGGATGACCCCATTTGAATAAAGGCTGAGACAAATGTTTTCAGTCTTTTCTTATTGTATAAGGGAGAAAAATATGAGTGTTTTAGAAGTACACGGATTAACACAACAGTTTTTGGATAAAAGATTGTACGATTCCGCAGATTTACAAGTAAATAAAGAAGATCATTTAGGTATTATTGGTCAAAATGGTGTAGGTAAGAGTACCTTCATTAAGATTTTGACTGGTCAGATTGAACCTGATGAAGGCAAAATTACATGGAAGAAACATATGACGGTTGGTTATTTGGATCAACAGGCTAAATTAGCCTCAGGGATGACCATTTATGAGTATCTTCAAACAGCGTTTTCAAAATTATATGAAATTAGTGATCAATTAAACGAGATTTACATGAATGATCCAAGTGATGAAGATTTGGAAAAGGCTGGAAAACTTCAAGAAATCTTAGATGCCAACGATTTTTACGAATTGGATACAAAGATTGAACAGGTGGCAACTGGTTTAGGACTAGATGCTATTGGATATGAGCATGATGTTTCCAAACTTAGTGGTGGTCAACGTTCAAAGATTATCTTGGCTAAAATTTTATTGGAAAAGCCTGATATGATTTTGCTAGATGAGCCCACTAACTACTTGGATACTAACCATATTGACTGGTTAGCTGATTATTTGAATGACTTTCAAGGAGCATTTATTGTTATTTCCCATGATTATGGCTTCTTAGACCGCATTATAAACTGTGTGGCTGATTTTGAGTTCGGTAAGATCACGAAGTATACAGGTAGTCTCAAGCAAGCTCTTAAGCAGAAAGCTGCTAATAAGGAAACATATATGAAGGCTTACGTTAAGCAACAGGAGAAGATCTCTAAGACTAAGGCTTATATAAGAAAGTTTAAGGCTGGTTCTAGATCAAAGAGTGCTAAGAGTAGAGAGAAACAGTTAGCTCATATGGATGTGTTGACACCTCCAGGGAATAAAACTGCTTCCAGCTTTGGCTTCCCATACGTAGAAGTACCAAGTTCAAGAATGTTATTGGAAGTTAATGATCTAAAAGTAGGATATGATGGTAAACCTCTATTTGATAAGGCCCTCAATTTCTCTATCGTTAGTGGAGAAAAGATGGTTATTAAGGGATTTAATGGTATTGGTAAGTCTACTTTGATCAAGACTCTTTTGGGTATACTCAAACCTATTGAAGGGAACTATGATTTCTCTGAGGTTGCTAAGATAGGTTATTTTAAACAGGATCTTGTATGGGAGAATAATCTTGAAAGTCCATTTAAATATATTAGTGACAAGCATCCAGATCAAGGTGGTAAAGAGGTTAGACGTGTTCTAGCTAGAACTGGTTTAACTAATCAGCAAATTATGTCACCATTACGTTCTCTTTCTGGTGGGGAGCAGACGAAGGTTAAGATAGGTGATTTGATGTTTAATACTTCGAATTTCTTATTTATGGATGAACCTACAAATCATCTAGATGATGAGAGTAAAGCTGCGCTACGTAAAGGTCTAAAGAATTATGATGGATCATTGATCTTAGTAACCCATGAGGAAGACTTTTATAGTAGTGATTGGATAAATAAAGTCCTAGATATTGAAAAGATAAAAGAAAATTAGAAGTTTTCAAAAAAGTATGAAAAAGTACTTGCATTGGTTTACCATTAACGGTAAGATATTATTTGTTGTCGCGATAGAGCAGACGCATCGATAATTGAATGATGATTTCATTCAATTGAATAATTATTTTAAAAGGTTCTTGACAAATTGTTACTGACTTGATAAAATAATTAAGTCGTCGATAAGCGTAAGCGCTTAACCGACTGGTAGACCTTTGAAAACTGAACAAAGTTTTAACACTAAAATTGTGTAGGCCAAC
>NZ_AZES01000035.1 GCF_001434985.1 Companilactobacillus paralimentarius DSM 13238 = JCM 10415
AAACGCGGTTCTGAATGTCTCTTAAAACCTGTCTCAAATATTGACTTCAATCCAACCATTAATGAATTCATAAATTAAACAGGTCGGTCCGTCTTGTTTTATTCGTCTAAAAATTTTACTATCTCCTTTATTCACCATTTATACAAAAAAACGCCCACACAGATTTACTCTGTATATAGGCGTTTTTTATTAATATTCAACTAATCAAAAATTAGTTAAGCTTCTTCTTACTTACAACGTTCAACTTGTCATCCAAGTCATAAACAACTGGTTCACCAGTAGTCATTTCAACATCCATAATGTCAGCATCACTGATGTTTTCGATGTACTTAGTCAAAGCACGTAGTGAGTTACCATGGGCAGCGATGATTACGTTCTTGCCGTCTAATAGCTTAGGAGCGATTTCATCTTCCCAGAATGGAATTACACGTTCCAAAGTAACTTTAAGATTTTCGCCACCAGGAATGATTCTTGGGTCCAAGTTTGCGTAACGACGATCGTTAGCTGCTGAACCTTCGTCAGTAGCTTTCAATAGTGGAGGTAATGTATCGTATGAACGTCTCCAGATATGAACTTGTTCATCACCATATTTTTCAGCTGTTTCAGCTTTGTTAAGACCTTGAAGTGCACCGTAGTGACGTTCGTTAAGTCTCCATGTCTTTGTTTCAGGAATCCATAATTGGTCACAGCCTTCAAGAGCGTAGTGCAATGTCTTGATAGCACGTGTCAATACTGATGTATAAGCTTGGTCAAATTGGATGCCAGATTCTTTAAGAAGTTTACCAGCATTTTGAGCTTGCTTTACACCTTCTTCACTTAAGTCAACATCAACCCAACCAGTAAATTGGTTTGATAAATTCCATTCACTTTGTCCGTGACGAATGAAAACTAATTTTGCCATTTATATGATCCTCTTTTCATTTCTTTAACAATCTACATTTTACACGATATTGCCAATAAAAAAAAGAGAGTGACACTTAATTTAGCCCAAAAGACTAATTTTTGGCATCATTCTCATGAAAAAATATTTTTAATGAAAATTTATTTTTGTTCTTTATAAATTGGTGTTTCAATTTCCTTTAAAGTTGTGATGTCCATCTTATTCTTAGCATTCTTATTCAAGTAAGTATTTACTTGATCAGTTCCCGCAATCACTGCAGAAACTTTATCAGTGCCATCAATCAAGTTGGAAATTTGATCAGCATTTTCACTCTGTTTCATCACAATTGGAATAACTTCAATTCCACTATCACGTAGTGACAAAAGTTTCTTATAGAAGTCCGATCCAATTGAAACAAAGATAGTCGATGTGCTCTGCTTCAAAGCCTGGTTTTTAAGCCACCAGACGATTAAATCTTCATCACTGTCAAATGTACTTATCAAGACGTTGCCTTCACTGAAGAGCTGAATATAAGGTTCGTCACCTGTATAACTCTTAATCAAGACAAGTGTTCCATCCTGACGATAGAAGTTTTCGCGAACTACTTTATTGGCATTACGATGATCGTAAAATTGGGTAGCCGAAATAACTCCATTAACATCAAAAATGTCACGACTCAATAGTTGATCATCTTTGTAGTGACGAATAATTTGTAATTGATGATTGGAATCACGAGAAACTTCCATGACTAATTTATCATTAGCATCCAAAATTTTATCAACTTTATCAGTCACATGTTGAACACGATAATCTGCATCAAATGGTATTTCAGCGGGCGTGATAGAAACATTTAAATTACGACCTTGTAAATCATTGTACATATTCAATAAATAAGCATTTCCATCAACAAAACCAGCATTTTGATAATTCATCCAAGTTGCGTCGATTTGGTCATTGTAAGTAACAGAGATTGCATTAGCCAATAATCCCCGATCAGCTAAAGTCATTGTCATCTGTTGCCACATTGCTGTGACGTTACTATCTGGATTGGCAGGCAAATCATCGGTAAAGACGAAATAATTTGTATTAGGATCTAAATAGATCTCATTGGCCATCTCATCAGTTCCGAACCACTCTTTTAATGAATCATTGATATCATTGATGCGGTCTGTTACTTGTCTTCTCTCATCTACTTGATCACTACCAACTGTTCTTAAAAGATGGTTGCAATAACTACGGTCAGCTAATAATTGACTACGTAATTGCGACTTAAGGTCAGCACTTTGATCCAAAGTATTTTGTAAACTTTGTTCAGTGTATTCCCAATCTTCATTATCTGGCTGATTTGGTTGAACAGGTGCCTGCGCTTGAGATTGAGGTTCTTGTGCCCCAAAGTAATAATTATTGTTGCCATTATTAAAATCTTGATTGTTAGGTATAAATTGAGTCCCCATCCCCATATTCGGGTCATTATTGAATTGGCCTTGACTAGGATCAAAATTATTTTGGTCTGGTTGTTGAGGTGTCTGATAAGAAGAATTATTCGGATCAGAATAATTATCATCGTTGTCTTTCTTTTTTCTATCAAAAAATGACATAACTTAATCTCCTATCTACGTCAGTTAGTTATCTTCATTATATATGACAAGTTTTCTTTAAAGTTAATTATAACGTTTTCTTTAATTTTATTCTTTTCTTTTTGGAGTTCTTGGTAATTGAATGAACACCCAAAATGTCTAAGAAGAAAACAAAAATTGGTATACCAATGATCAATCCCCACGTACCGATCAATTCCTCTGAAACGATCAGCACAACGAATGTAAAGAAAATTGGTAAATGAGTCATACTGGACATGAATTGTGGATTCAAGAAATACGTTTCAATCATATGAATAATAACAATCATAATAATAATATAGATAACGTATCTAATACCACCAACTGTGTAGGCAATAAAACTCAATGGAATCATTGAAATAATAACTCCAGCTACCGGAATCAGTGACAAGATGAAGACCATCACTGCCAAAGCAATAATCCCCGGCATCTGCATGAACAACAAAGTAATTGTCGTCAAGGCTGTATTAACAACAGCAATCATCAATTGTGCTTCCAGAACAACACCGAAAGTATTGACAAACTTTTGTCCAAAATACTTTAAGTCAGAGAATACCCAACCATAATTGCTGTCCAAGAATTGTCTTCCGAAGGAATTCATTTGTTCTACCTGACTAGCATAGAAGAAACTCAATAAGAATGAGACAACAATATTGAATCCGACTGCACCAACACTGCTGATGTAGTTTACAACTTGCGTGATGGCTCCCTTAATTTGATTATCCAAATTAATTTGTTGCAAATAATTATAAATAACATTCAAATAAGGATTCGAACGAACTTCCTTACTTTCATAAAACTTCTGTAATGATGAAAACATTTTAGCCGTTTGTGTAATCAACTGTGGCACATAGTTAGCAATGACAAAAACCAATAATGCAATAATTATCAGATAAACTGGTGCTATCACCCAAATTGGTTTGACTCTGGGAAACTTTCTTTGAATGGCTCGAACTAATTGAACTGACAAGAAGGTAAAAGTAAAAGTTAATAGAAATAAACTCATCATCCCTCTAAAAAGATAGATCAGCAATATAACTAAAGCTAATAGTGTGAATCTTCTCAATCGTTTGTTATCAACGAACTTATCGTACAAACTCATATAAAACTCCTCACATACACATACTTAGTGAAAATACCAAATCCATTCCCAATAACGTCAACAATGAATAGCGATGATACCAAACGATCGCCGTAAACTCACGAAACATTGCTGGCCATTTCAACATTCTAACGGTACAAGCTGCTGCAAATTGAACCTCTAAGCCTAATCTTTTGGCATGCCATTTAGTTCTGGGGATATGATAATCACTTGTTACTATAATAACCCTTGGCCGTGTTTTTTTCTGCCAAGTTTGATGGATCTCAATCGCTGAATACTCTAGATTCTGTACCGTATTGATTGACTCATCTTCTTTAATAATAGCTGATTCTGGAATATTGTGGTCTATTAAGTACTTACGCATCATCTCTGCTTCGGTCTCATATGAAGATTCTGAACTCTTAGATCCACTGACAATAATTTGGGGCTTACGTTCAAAATTATTGTACAACTGAATTGTTTTTTCCAAGCGTTCACTTAAAATTGGCGGTACTCGTGATCCCATACATTTATTACCTAAAATGACCAAAAAATCTGGTTGCTTAGCAACTGGTAAGTCTCGCAAATCACGTTTCATTTGATACATATAAACTAACATAATCACTAACAAGACCAAATCCACCGTTGCAAAGTTGAATGTGTAAGCTCGCAAATATTTATCCACTGACAAAATTGAAATTGAATATAACGCCGTTATAGTGATAATTGATACCATTATGGCAAAGATTGGCAGGCGACTATAGGCATATCTTATTTTATAAATAATCATTACCTCAATCGCCGATACGGCAAGCATTAATAAATAAGTCATATTCCCCTCCATGGCTTAATCTAAACTGAATTTTAATTTTGGAACTTTCAATGGAAAGTCCTTAACTAAAGTCCAAGTTACTGTTGTTGAATCTTTATCTGGTTGTTTCAAAAGAAATAATCGATTATCCAATGAACCATAAACTAAGAATTTACCCTTAGTAGTTGTAACAGCTGGTCCATTTTGAGAATAAGCTGAAGGTGATACTAAAAACATATACTGCATTAATGGCTGTTTGCTACCATTAACACTAATTCCCTGGTAGTCAGTCGGTTGTAAGTTAGTTCCATACTGACCACCAAAATTGACCCCTAAATTGCCAATTTTTTTATCATTATTATCCGAAATGGCCCCTGCCAATTGCATTAAATCAGCATTCGATGATAATGGACTTTCTTTATATTTATTGTAATAGTCCTGGGTTTGTGTAATAGCCATCCTCAAATCAGTTTGTGCTGTATCTGACTTAGTTAACAAATTACCATTCTTATTACTTTGACCATCCTGAACACGGACCGTATAGTCTCCCGAATACAAATACAACTGATTAGAATCCGTCTCAATTCTGATATTGGCCCGTTTAATTTGATTTCCCGTAGCCTTCGAATTAACTTTCAAATTAACACTCTTAGGCAAAAGTCGATCAGTATTCTGTCCATGATAATAGTAATTAATCGTCAATAGATTCTTTGGAGTTAAATAGTACTTACCATATAAACTCTGTACCTGCCCACTTTCAATTAACGTTTCCATGACGACCTTACTGTCAGTATCATCGTTTAACTTCTGAGCCGAATGTTCCGTCAAAGTTAACTGATAAGTTCCATTCTGATTGATTGTCAGATTCCCATCAGTCCGGCGATAATCAATAATTGTTTTGAAATTATAATTACCTATCATCGCATTATTAGCCGTTAACGGTTTGGAATTACTATTAACATCGATGATATGATCTGGCATTTGCTTAGCGGAGATACTTTGAGATAAATCTTTTTTATTAGAATTAGCATTAGCAGACGGTTTGTCTACCTTAGTAATATAAGCAAATTTATAGGTATCACCACCAGAAGACACCGAATAGCCTTTCATATGCTTACCGTAAACATTCTCATGATAAGTTTTTTCAATTTTTAGGACTAAATCTTTTTTAGCCGTTTTGAAGGTAATTGTTCTACCATCACGATTTAAAACGTATTTTGGATTATTAAATTGATTATCAAATCGGTTAATACCGACCTTTCCATTAATAGTAGAAACATCTTTAATTTCTGCTCGTTGGTTCTTTAAAAATTTAATTGAAACAGTATCGTTTTCTCCCTGATCTTGATACAAATACCAAGTTTTGTTACTGGAAACTATCTCATCAGTTTCCTTTGGCTTACATCCTAAGATCGTTAGGAACAAACAAAGAATTCCAAGAACCGCTAAGAATTTTTTAACCATATTGTTCACTCAATGCCTTTCTGAAGACAATTATACAACTTCCAGACTAACCCCTATTATGAAATAATCATAGCAAAAAAAGACCCGCTTTTCAGCGTGTCTTTTGTAATAATTTCTTATCAAAGAATATTTCATTTTATATTGAAATTATGCTAGTGGTTTGATAATTTGTCCAACTGAACTTTCAGGAACCCACTCATTAGTAGCAACACGATAATACTTAGTACCGTTGACTACTTTAGTTTGATCCATTTGCCAATCAGTACCAGTACCTAAAGCACGGTTCGTAATTCTAGACATAGTATCATTATTCAATGAATATAGAGAAATATATTCTTTCGAACCATCTTTAACTCTAAGAATTCCAATGTTACTTGCCTGGTTACCATTATTAGTATTAGCATTTCCACCGTTGTTAGTGTTACTGTCCTTTAATTGGTTATAATACTTACCAACTAAGTCATAGAACTGATCCATGCTGTAACCCCATTGAGCAAAGTAGCCAACTGGATCAGTATGATTTGTTTCTTTGTACATTCTTGAAACATCATTATGTGAAAGAACTGTCTTACCAGGTGTAAATGGTAATCCATATTGAACTAATCTAAAGGCTGCGTAGTAAGCTTGGTTAGCAACGGATCTAGCAAATTGATCTGTTGTATTTACACGACACAACTCAACTTGAATGTATTTGCTATTAGCAGTTTGACCTGCTCCCCAAACACCATAGTCAGCACTATGAATATTTATAATTTCTTTATCATCAACAAAAGCATGAACATAAGTTTGTGTTGTTGGCCATGACCAACTGAAGTATGAAACTTCATTTTCGGCTGTAGCACCAGGTGTTGCAGTTTCGTGAATAACGACCCCTTCTGGTTTACCAACACCGTTCTCGTAACCGAACATCTTGTTAAATGTTCCTGCACGATATTGAATTGAAACTGGTTTAATGTTGTTATTATTGATGTAATCGTTGATTGCTGAAGTTGCAGCTTGTGTTGTTTGAACTTGTGAACCTAGTTGTGGAACCACTTGTCCAACAGTTGCAAAACCGACACTTGCAAGTGTAGCTGAAGTAGCTAAACTTGTAATTAATTTCTTCGAAACCATAATATATATTTCCTTCCCAATGTTAATTTCCTTAACCCATAAATTATAACAATTTTCAAAGCATTTTTGACAAAAGTAACAAATATGTAAACAGATAGTAAAATTCGTTTTTAATTCATTGCTCGTAATTTATTCAAAAGCCTATCTCGTTGGTATCTGAGGTTACGAGTCGTCTGATGATGATATTGAGCAATTATTTTGAGTGAAATCCCATTCATGAAATGTTCTTGCAATATTTCTTTTTCCAATTCAGATAATTTTTGCCAATCAACAAAATCAATTTGAGTAATTTCTGATTCCGGTACCCTCTGAAAATCGAATTCTTCTAAACTATGAAAATCAAAATACTGTTTCTCTTGTCGCAACATATCGGTTAAACGCCAAACTAATTTTTGAAACACATACGGTTTAAATTTATCTGGATCTTGATTTCTCTGACAATATTTTAAATAAGTCTGTGCGTAAATAATCACTGCTTCTTGAAAATAATCTTCATAATCACAACGAGTCACATAAATATGAACTCGCTTCAAAGCTCCATAAATTAATTGTTGATTCTCTAATGCCTGCTGAAAGCCTAATTCTAGATTCATTGTGAGTATCTCCTAGTTTTACTCACAAGCGCTTGTGGTAACACTAGAATAACTAATTTGAACTAGAAAATTTAGTTGCTAAAACGCCCTAAAAATATAGTTTCTTTCCGACTAATCAAAAAAGAATGCCCATAAACGGCATTCTTTTTTGATTTTGGCAATTAATATAATTTTTTGATTCTGGTCAAATTCTGATGATAGTACTTCTTTGTTTCATTTTGGCCTAAACCTTCGATTCCTTGATTCATCAGCATAAATTCAATTAGATTCCAATAAAACATTGGCAAACTGTTTAATAAACAAATTCGAGAATGTAAGTCACACCGACATCGATCATACATCGAAAATAGTTTATTACATTCATATTCCAAATGACAACTGCCAATATTGATCATCATCCCTAATATTCTTAGGGAACACTTCATTAAAAAATAGACATTGTGTAATCTTCTTTCTAAAATTCCTCTTGGAAAGCCTAATTGAATCTTATGCCCACTTTTCGTAACAAAATAAGCTTTCTTTTCTACTTGTTCATAGCATTCCAAAAAGTGAACAGCAATCCAATCAGCATTGTTTCGACTAGCACCAGTCATTGGCATATAAGCCACATCCCCATACACAAAGGGTGTGTAATGCGTTATCCCATAGAAATCTACCAAGAATTTGGTCATGGCAAAACCTATTCCATTAATTAAATACATCTCATTCATAATTTGTTTAGTCGTTCGTGGATCTATAAAGGTATCTA
The DNA here is from genome assembly GCF_001434985.1 of Companilactobacillus paralimentarius DSM 13238 = JCM 10415. Lineage (GTDB taxonomy): Bacteria > Bacillota > Bacilli > Lactobacillales > Lactobacillaceae > Companilactobacillus > Companilactobacillus paralimentarius. Next base: position 8,307 of record NZ_AZES01000035.1, read on the forward strand.
ACTCAGCATGAACTACAATTGTATTTCCCGGAATAGCAGTATCTGAAATATCCAATAAAGCCTCAATTTTATAATCTACTTTAAAATTTTCACAAAGTTTCAGTAAACTGGTTTTTCCCTTCGATATCACTTTTGACATCACTTCCAAATTTGGTTCATTCATCAGGATAATCCCTCCTGTTATATTTTCTCACATCTCGTGAGTACGTTAACAATATAACAAGAATGTGTATTTTGAAGATACCGAAATATATAACTTTTTCAAAAAAATTTACGTAATTTGTACAAAAAAAAGAAGCCTCTGAGGGCTTCTAATCCGCACTGAAAATACAGTACTTCCCGTTGACCCAACCGGCATTTACTTTATACCAAGTTTGACCATCAACGATTTGTTTTGAGGTTACACGCCAAGTCGTACCATCGGCTAGACGAGTTCCCGTAAATTTATTATTGGCAGCAGGACTGTTATAGACGTTAACACCATATCCGGGGATATAGTTGATCTTAGCCATACCACTAACACTAGTTACATAGTTAGATCCTTTAACTTGAACATCATTAGCACTAACCCATTGATTAGTAGCTACACGATACCAAATAGAACCATCTGAATGAGTAGACTTCTGATCAATTTTCCAATCAGTTCTATTTGAAAGACTGACCGCCAAAAGATTATGTTTATCATCATAAACTTTAGCCCCTGGATTAGCGGTGATATTAACGATATCAGGATACGATACTACTTTATCCTTAGTATAGTCACCATTTGATTGTGTTGACTTCAAGGAAACATCGGTTGCTTTAATATAGCAATCGTTACCTACAAAGTAGAATTTATTACCCGAATTATCCAACACATACTTAGTTGTGATCCAAGCAGATTGATATGGCAAAACTCGATTTGTGGCCGTATTCAAGTTAGGCAAACGATAAACTACAGAACCGCTCTTGTTAATAATAATTGCTGTATCAGCAATATTAACTGGTGGATTAGTTTTTTCAGAATCTAATTGAACATCTGAAGCCTTCACGTATTCATTTGTCGAGACTTGATAATAAGTTGTCCCATCAGACTTAACGACTTTGGATGTAACTATCCATCTAGTGCCATTAGCTAAAGTACGGTTAGCAGCTATTTTATCAGCATTTATATAAACATGTGCCGAATTCTTATTAGTTATTGTTACAACATCGTTTAATTTTGTTTGTGTACCTTCAATTACATTTCCATTGTCAGTACCATTTGTACTGGCTTTTCCATCATATTGTGTCAAATTAGAACTCTCAATTATATTATTTAATACAGCCGCATAAGTTGGCGAAGTGGCATAACGTCCTTGTAACCAAGCTGTAGCATCCTTGTAAGAAGAGGTATTCTCTCTCCACGTACCCTTATAGAAAGCACTGTTTCCCTGAATACCATTACGTAGCTTATCACCATTATCGGCAAAAGATGCATAAACACTAGGATACTTTCTAAAGTTAGCATAAATAGTGTAGTAACCTTTATCGGCACTCCACTCTTGGGTTGGTAGTGAGACATATGAACCTTGATAGTCTCCTTTAATACCAAAGTAATTATTATATTGCGATGATAATACTGAAGTACCCCAACTACTTTCCAAAATAGATTGTGCCATCATTACTGAAGCATACAGATTGTATTTTGATGCAACTTGTTGTGCCTGTGGAGCAACCTTGGCTAAATAAACCTTTTGTTGAGCAGTCGAAGCGCCCTTAGTTGTTCCAGCTTGTGTCAATGCAGCAACTGCATTAGCAGGCAAAACACTACTTCTGCCTGATTTTTGATTAGCCTCAATAGCATCGGCTGCATCCTCATTAATTGGTGCACCACTCTTGTCCATTACACTAGCAACAGTAGTGTCTTTAGTCTCAGATGTATTTTGATCTTGGTCATCAGTTTGATTACCCTCATCATCAGAAACAGCAGCCTTAACTGGAGAAGTATTAGAAGAAATACCCACAGCGGCTAAAAAACTTGCTAATGCCGTCGAGGCAACCCATTTTTTATTCATAATTTGTCTCCTCCCAAATTCTTGTATATCTAATGCTTAGACTACTATTTGATTTAGAATTCGACAATAAAACCTTAAGAAATTTGAATATTTTTAAACTTTTTTAATGATTTCAAATCACTAATCTTCAGTAGGAATGAATTCAACGTATTCAGCTTCAATCCATTCGCCATCTTCAGCTATACGATAAAATTCTTTTCCGTCTTCACCTGTACCCTTGGCATCAGTATACCAAGCAGTTTGACCTTTAACGTATTTGTCTTGAAGCATTTTACGGTTAACTTCATAGTTATCAAATAAGAAAACAACGTAGCGATCGTCTTGAGTTACTTTAACGATTCCTTGTACTTTTTCAAGCATTGCAATACCACCTTTAAAGTTAATATTAGTTACATTATACATTAATGAGTGAAAAAATGACCCGCAATGATGAGCAAAAATAATGGCACCTATTCAGATTCTTCATTTTCCCTAATTATTACGGGAATTGAAATTCTGAATAGATGCCATTTTAATTTTTCTAAGTGAACAATCTCTTTACAACTGGTATCTTGCTTAAAATCAAAATTACTAATAGCGATAAGACAGTTGCTAAAACGAATACGTATAAGAAGTTAGCATTTACATAATACTTCATAACTACTTGTATCGATAATCCGTGAACTAGATAGACTCCATAGGTCAACGGTGCTATCAATTCAATCACTCTTGCAAATCCCTTACCATAACTTGTTTCAAAACGTTTGAAAAGCATGAAGACTAATGCCGCAATAATCGGTGTATTGATGTTAGCAATAGTATTCAAAAATTGTAGACTTGGTTTCAAGCTGATAAAACTGATTAGAATATTAATCGCCATTAACACGGCCGCAATTAAGATATTCATATTAAGTTTTAAGGTATGCTTATCGATCTTGGAAATTCGGTAACCAATAAAGAAATATCCAATATCCTTAGAAACAACAACCCGTCCTAAATCAAAGGAATTGAAGTAAACTCCAATATTTTTAGGCGTTGTGGTTGTTAATGTTGGCAATGCAATATCAATGATGACCCAAAGAATTAGTAAATACATTAACATTTTGTCATCAATTTTATCGGCAATAGCTTTCAAAAACGGTGACAGCAAATACAAGGCAATCAATGGATACATGAACCAATATGCTATCAAAACTGGCTTATGATACATCATCAACAATGTATTGGTAAAATCTCCCATATCAACTGGACCTGACATGGCACGAGCCAAATAAGCTGACACGACTGACCAAAGTAAGAATGGTACGACAACTCTGACTAGACGATGCTTGAATAGGTATTTTAAATCATAAGTTTTTCTACTATTTAAAACCATAGCACCACTGATCATGAAAAAGAGTGGTACTGCAATTTCTGTCACTATAACGATGGAATTTACGACGCCCCACTTTAAGGTTGGTTGACGATTAGCTAAATCATCAGCACATGAATGTGCCAAAACCACCAATAACATCGCAAAGACTCTAATCGTATCAACATAGATTAGTCTTTTGTTCTTCAAGATATTTTCCTCAAATCAATTAAATAATAAGAATATTTTACCATTATTAGCTGGGCAAGAAAAAAGTTCATCCTTAGATGAACTTTTTTTGATTACTTCACTTGTCTAAGTTTCATATTAGCTTTCTTATAATTAATCTTGCCATTATATAACTTTTGTTGTTTAGCATACTTGAAAGCTTTCTTGAAATCAGATTTCTTAACCTTATGTATTGTCTTAAACTTAACATCCAGGTTATTCAACTTGGCAACAGCCTTGTCACTAGTTCCATAACTAGTAAAGGTCTTGTTAAGCATGATGTACATGTTACTCTTATTGATTTTTTTAACTTCTTGCTTGATAACGTTGCATAGAATATTAGTATTAGAAATATTCTTCTTAGCATAATCATTATTAACAATCAAAACATTGCCATTATCGGCACTGATCTTATCTTTACTTAAAACCTTGGCACCATTGACCTTAGCTTCAGTCATCGATGGATCTTGCAAAACGGCAGCATCGACACTACCACTCTTCAATGCACTGACACGATCTGCTTCAGAATCAACTTGCTTTAATTTAACACTAGATAATTTTAATCTGCTCTTCTTCAAAGCTTTCTTTAGATAGAACATTGAATAATCAGTTTTATCAACCGCAACTGTCTTACCCTTTAATTTCTTAACGTTCTTATATTTTTTGTTAGCAACTAAACCATAATAACCCGGCATAGTACCAGCAATTTTCCAATTGGAATGTTTCTTAGAAATTGCTGCATAATTTACCAAATCAGTCACAGCTGCATTAACCGTTCCATCGGCAATGGCACTGTTTAACTCTTTAGTAGAATCATAAGCTTTCATATCAACATTTAAATTGTTGTTCGTATAAGAATTTAAATCTTTACCCATCTCGGCAACAGCGGAAGGAATATTTTTAGTTGTTCCTATCGTATATTGTGCTTGATCTGTATCAGCAGCTTGAACGTTCTTTATCCCAACAAATGAGAATGAACTAAGTACTAAAAGACAAGCTACTAAAAAGATACTTATTTTCTTTAAGCTCTTCAATATAAAAACTCCCTTTTCATTATTCAAGTTTCATCATAACGTAAAGAGAGTTGTTTTTTCTACCATAACTGTGCTTAATTGAGCAAATCTTTATAATTTAAATTTTGGTTGGTGCTGGATGCCGTCCGTCCACAAAGATTTTGCTACCGACTAGTTTCACTTTTCTTATTTTATGTTTTCTACCTCAAAATTATCAACACTAAAAAATGTCCGTATTAACCAATATAAATTGGGAATGCGTTCAGCTATGAGATCATTGTTACCGGCTTTGGAAATCCATTATTTTGCACGAAGTGTAAAATAATTAGTTTCAAATCGTGCCCATAGCGTTCCAACAGCATTCCCAATTTTTGCGGAAGACGGCATACTTCACAAAACCATTACACGTTAATAGTTTCCACCTTAACAATATTTTCATTCATTGATAGATTCTCAACGATATCTACGTAATCAACATTTTTGCCAAAATCAATCGAGTAAATGTTGGTATAAATACTATTGTTGTTATTCAATTTGGAAACGCGGAATTTCACATCTTCAACGGAGATTTTATTTTTCTTAAAGTAACCATCGATAAATTCCTTTGTTTCTACTTTTTGCTTATATTCAACTTTTAGTTTTCGTACCGGACTGATCCGGATAATCTTTTTCAAAAATGCTACCACACCAAACACCACCAAAAATCCACTTATTGCAATAATATAGTTACCCATGCCAATTGCGATTCCGATACAAGCTACGACCCAAAGGCTAGCTGCTGTGGTCAATCCTCGGATTGAATGATTTTCAACGATTATCGTTCCTGCACCGAGGAATCCAATTCCACTGACAACTTGCGCTATCAGTCTAGCTTCATCTACTCGCAGTATTCCTTTGTATTGAGGATATTGTTGAGCAACTGCTAATGCATTGAAGCCTAAGTTCTTCTGAATCATTGCGATGATACAAGCTCCTAAACAAACCAAGATGTGCGTCCTTAATCCGGCAGGTCGGTGTTTATAGGCTCGGTCGATCCCAATGGCTCCGGAAAAAACTGTTGCCATCAACAATCTTGTAATTACTGTGATGGCATCCAATTGAGTCATCAACTAAACAACACCAAGTAGTCCTAGGATAATAGCCAGAACTAAGACGCCTAATAGAATCCAGTTAACGTTAACTTTCTTGCTCAATAACCAGTAGCAAAGAAGTGTGATACTCAATGGAATCAAACCTTTGAATAGTTGATCTAAATAAGTTTGAATCAAGATTGGCTTGCCACCAGCAATAGGAACAGATAGCTTACTTTCAAACTTAACCATACTTGCAGTCATACTACCAATCATTAGAAGACCCAATGTACTTGCGGCCTTATTCAAAATCTTCATGCTTCCGTTAGCATAAATTTTTTCAATGAAGGATGAACCTAGTGAGAAGCCCATGTATGTTAAATAATATCTCGTTAAAATTGAAGGAATATTGTAAATCAATAGGAATAAGATTGGTCCTAAGATTGAACCTTGTGTAGCCAAACTGATACCAACGCCCGCGGCAATAACACGAATAACACCCCAGAAAATTGAATCACCAATACCTGATAGTGGACCCATCAAGGAAGTTTTCAAAGCAACGATTGATTCTGCATCGAAGTCTTTTTCTTGTGCGTTCTTCTTTTCCATGGAAGCAACTAATCCCATAACGAAGGTACCAACATTTTGAGTGATGTTGTACCAAGTTGTGTGACGCATCATGGCTTCACATCTGCCCTCAGGATCGTCTTTGTAGTAACGATTCAAAGCAGGTGTAATTGAGTAAATAAAGCCGGGAGCATGAGCTTTTGTAGCACCGGCACGACTGGCAAAAACGGTGAATGAACGCCAGAAGATACCATTTAACATCTTACGATCTTCTTTTGAAATATTTTCGTTTAATTTCATGAGAAAAAGTCCTCCTCTTCTTGTTCCTCAGCTGTTTCGTTGTTAGAAACTCCAGCTCCGGCAGCGGCTACTGGTCTCTTCTCTAATTCCTTTTGTTTGTTTTCCATATCTAATAATTGTTTGTCTTTGAAGCTAATTACTAGAACTAAGATGATACCTAAAGCTGCAACAGCAACGGATGGTAAGTTGAGATAAGCAACCATAATAAATCCTAAGAAGAAGTATGGAGCTAATTTCTTACTCCAAAGCATTCTCATCAAAATAGCGAATCCGACGGCTGGTAATAGTCCTCCAGTAGCTGAAAGTCCGGCCATCAGATTATCGGGAATACTGTTGATCATATGTTGAACTGGTTTTGCCCCTTCAAGGACACTAAAGAATGTAATTAGTGAGAATACAAAGTAATTAATAAACCACATTGAATAATGCATGATTGCTATAGCACGAGGATTGTTATCCTTAGCATATTTATCAACAAGTGGTGCGAATAAGTTCATTACGACGTTCTTCATAAACATAGAAATAAAAGCAGCTAAAACTCCAATAGGCACAGCCAAGGCCAAGGCAGCTTTTTCATTAACATTCAATACAATTGAAAATGTTGTAGCTAAAACAGTAGCGGTAACTGGTTCGGCTGACAAAGCACCACCGATATCAACAGCTCCCATGAAGATAGCTTCCAGTGAAGCTCCCATAATAATTCCGGCACGCATATCTCCAAAAATAATACCGGCAATACATCCAACAACTAGTGGACGTTCAATCATTGTTTGACCGAATAGCCAATTTCCACCGTAACAAACGAAAACGGTCAAAGCGGCTAAAAACGCTTCTCTATACATAATTATTTCCCCCTCAGGCCTTATTTATTTTTAAGCATTGAAGCAATTGAAGACTTAGGATTACTTGGAACAACTTGTTGAAAGACTGGAACATCCAATTTAGTCAACTCTTTCAAAGCTGCCAATTCTTTGTCACTCAACATCAAAGTACTACCAACTTGATGAGTTTCACCTTCTGATTTATCAGCAAAACGACCAACGTTTGCTACATTGATACCATCAATGTCAGAAACATTTTGTGCAATCTTCAAAGCATCAGATACGTTGTTAGTTAAAGCAAACATGCGCATTCCTTTACCCTTGGGATTGTTGAAAACTTTAATAGCATCATCAACTGATCTGATCAGAAGTTTCTTACCTGTTGGTGTGGCCATCTTCAAAGTCATTTGAACCATTTCGTTATTAGCTGCATTGTCGTTAGCAACGACGATTCCTGGTGTATCCAATTCCTTAGTCCAAACTAGGGCTACCTGTCCGTGAATTAAACGATCATCTACTCTTAATTGTGCAATCATAATTTTTTCCTCCAATTATTCTAAAAAGCTGTCATCTGACAAATCTGTATCATCTTTTGGTTCTTCAACTAACTGTACTTGGCTAGCCGCAATCAATTCTTCCAGTTTTGCTTTGGTTATTTCTTCCCCTTCCAAAACAACTGACAAAACAATTGGCAAATTCGTGCCAGTAATCACAAAAACATTTTCGTGGTCAGCAACTTCAAGCATGACCTTTTGATTTACGCTTCCTCCAAATAAATCAGTGAAAATAATTCCCGTTTGACCATCTAGCTCGTCAATGAACTTTTTAATATCTGGTACATAGTCGTGATCATCAACATAAGCATCGATTACTGTGACCTTGTTTCCCATACCTGTTAATATTTCCAATGAACTCTGAACGCCACTGGCTAAATGACCATGACTTGCAATTAAAATTTTATTCATATCCCCTTACTCCTTGTTTTGTCTTCACCTTTATATAAGCAAGTTTCATGCCAACTTTTAAAAAGCCCGTTCTGAAGACAAAAAGAGAGCTAGTGTTTAAGATTAAACACTAGCTCTCTTTTATTTTGAACACTAAAACAGTTGCTTGAACACTTCATACATTAACGATAATTCATAGTCATTAACTTCCACATTGTACTTTAATTCCAAAGGCTGAAAGATACTCTTGGAAATTGAAATGAATTCTTGCTCATCTTCAGTTGGTTTAATTTCCGGCATCTTCTGCGATTTACGAACCATCAAACGTTCGATCATCAAAGCGATATGCATGTAAAGATTAAGCTTAACTTTCCCGTCCAATTTAAGATTGTAGTAACTCTCATACTTATAAATTACTGTTTCAACTTCTTTGATGATGATCTTAGGATTCAAGAAGCTTAAACGTTCACTGACCCCTTCAATCGAGAAGAAACGTAATAATTCCTGATTTAAATCATCAATCGCATCAGCTTTCAAATATGGCGTTAATAATTTGGTCAACTTCTGTTCACCCTTGGCATCCAGCAAGTCATAAATATTAATATTAGGAATATTGAAATCGTCTGGCAAACTAGTCGTTGTCAAAACGAACAACGTTGTATCGAAATAATGATTGTCATTCTGATGGATATTCTTCTTCAAATCATAGTAATCAAGCGTATTAATTTGAATATCCTTAGAAAAATAAGGTAACATTGTCTCTTTGATTTTCTCCGATATCCCTAAACCAGAGATACAAGAAATGATAATATTCTTCTTATTTGAATAGCCCGAATAATACTGGCTGTGAATTTCATATTCACTTTCAGCCGCAGCCGCGATTGCTTTAAACTTTTCTTTACTTTGAATTTTTAAGGCCACATCCAAAGCCGTTGCAGTTGTCAGATTATCAACCACTAACAAATCACCATTAAGATGATTCTTAATTTCAGAATAAAGTTGATTAAGTGACCCCATATCGACAATCATCACTGTGCCATTCGAAGTATCGTAAGAATCGAATAATGTCTTAGTTTTCTGAACAATATCAGCCAAGCCCGTATCGATCGGCATATCGATTGCATCAAAAATATAATTGCCACAGAGTTGATTGACTACCGCTTGAATACTGGTAGCTGTATATTCCCCATGTGCCAATAACAGACCTCTCAACTTTATCGATTCATCAACGTGATCACTCAACAAAATTGCCAATACTATTCCTAATGAATGATACTTTGTTGTTAACCGATAATGAAGACTTCTAAAGAAACAGTCAGCTACATGAACAGATCGTGGGCAAAGGCTCTGTAACTTTTTATCAAGTTTATCCAAGTTCTCCACAGGCAGAGTAAAATTAGAACGATAAAGTTTAAAAATGATTGAACTAATATCAGCAATATCTTTAATACCAAAACGACGTTCAATTACCTTTTCCATTTGTTTTTGAAATTTCAGAAAAGTTGGTTGATCCAGTTCATTTATTTTCACCGACTGTTCTAATTTTTCAATATCGTGAATGGCTTTCTTACTTTGAAATTGGAAAGAATTAACATCCGAAGAACTCAAATCGTTGATAATCTTCTCTATTTTCTTCTGATACGAATCACCAATCGAAACTTCGGAAAAATTATATTGATGTGTTGGATCTATATCTACGAAATTACCTGTATCGGAGGATTTCTGTTTCAAGATAACTGAATCAGATTGAATCTTAATTTCATCGTTGGGCTTTTGGTCTTTATAAGCATTAGCACAACTAACTTTGATGATATTTTTCAAACGACCGATATTTCCATCCGATTTCAAATTGATCAATGACTCAATTACACCATCGTCAATTCTTAATGGTTTTTGCATCTTTTGTGCTTCATGATAAAAAATTGAATAGATTAAACTTAAACGTTCATTCCGTGGTCGATTATGGTAATCCGGTAAGTGAACCGCAATTGAAATTCGTCGACGAAAAGTTTCTAGTAAAACGTCATCTGTTTTTTCTGTGGTGGCAAACAAAAATCGAACTTTCGAAGTCTTAGTCTGCTTATTTTCGCCCATTCGCATGAAAGAACCACTATCGATGAAACTGAAAAGTTTCTCCTGATTCTCGCTTGATAAGCGATGAACTTCATCAAGAAAGAGATACCCACCATCGGCCTGTTCCAACAAACCACTCTTATCATCATTGGCGCCCGTGAAAGCCCCTCGAACGTATCCAAATAGAATACTTGAGAGTAGTTCCGGATTATTAGCATAGTCCGCACAGTTCAAAGTCAAAAATGGCGCACTGCTGGGAATTGATTTTGAGGAGACTGCATAATTGTAGATCTGTTTAGCTAAGAAACTCTTCCCAACACCACTATTTCCAGTAATAATAATGCTTAATCCATTAGGTGGATAATTTACCGCCGCTTCACATTGAGAAACAACATTTTTCAGACTGCCATTCGATCCGATAAAATCATTAAATGGTAAAACTTCTTTTTTAGCTTTCGATTCGGTCAAATCCCACAGAACCGGCCGACCTTCTAACTTAACCACCAGTCCATCCTCTAATAGCTGATTCAAGTAGTGACTAGTGACTGAACGACTAAGATTAACCTGTTGGGATAAATCACTAGTATTAATTGGCAACGAGTGACTGTAATTCAAATCATTTAACTTCGTTAATACCTCATATTTCGATTCCACAATTATGCCCCCATTGTCGATAGAATTGTTAATATATTAATTTTATAATACTGAGGGATACATGCAACCGTTTTCTAAAAATGGCATAAAAAAAGAACTCGCATACGCGAGTTCTCTTAATATTCAATAATTAAAAATTATTTGAATGAAACGCCTTCACCGGCTTGTAGCCATTCGCTAGTAGCAACACGGTAGTAAGTATTACCATCGGCACCCTTAGCAGTTCTGTCTACTCTCCATGCTGAAGGTGAGCCAAGATATTTGTTATCATAAGCCTTTCCTTCATCGTTGAACAATGCCATGTAGTAACCCTTGGCCTTTGTCAAAGTAGCAACACCTGAAACAGTCTTGATATCTGTCAAGCCTGAACCATTGTTACTGTTGTTGTTGTTACCGTTTGAGTAAACAACATTGTCAGCATCGATCCATTCGCCAGTAGCAACACGGTATTGTTTTACACCGTCTTGGTTTGTACGAACTTTGTCAGTTCTCCAAGGTGTGTTTGCACCTAAAGCACGGTTAGCAATTGTAACATTGTCATCGTTCTTTAGTGTGTAATACTTGCTTGCAGATTTTGTAGTAACAACACCTGTAGTATCTGTTGTTGTCCATTGGTCAGTTGTGTTTGAAACGTTGATTGCACGAACAAATGTAAGTGTTGTGTTATCAGAACTTGGCTTGAAGTCATAACCAGCTGATGCTTTAGCACCATTTACATATACAGTGTATGATGATGGGTCTTGTGTATAGTTACTAATAAATGTAGCTAATGATGAACCTTCACCTGCAGTAAATGAGATTGCTTGGTAATATGTACCAGCCTTAGTGAATTTGCTACCTGTTACAACTGATGTACCGTTATCATTCATAGCGTCTGCATATGTGTTGTAATACTTAGCACTTGGTGTAACAGTTCCTGCAACAACACCATCACCATTTTGATCTGTCAACTTAATGTCTGTTGTAGCTGTCAATTGTGTACTTGTTGTTGTTGAGTCCAAAGCAACTGAAACAGGTGTTGTGAACTTAGCATTAACTGTCTTTAATTCATTAGCATTATTGTCATCTGTTGTTCTAGTAGCTTTAACAGTATATGTCTTTGAAACAGCTTGATCATTCAAGTTGTTATAGTTCAAAGTAATTGTGAATTCAACTGCTGGATATGTTTTATCATTCAAGATCTTTGTAAGATCATCTTGGTTAATTGAAGTTGAACCATACTTAGCAGAAACAGCAACAGTAGCGTCACTACCAATTAGATCATTCATGCTATCAAGAGTAGCAGGAGTCTTAATCAAAGCACCATTATTACCAGCAAATTCTGATAATTTTTGTGTACCAAGAGTAATTTTGTCACCAGCGTTAACTTTCTTCATTACGTTTACGGCAGTGTCTTCACCAAATTGGTTACCAAATGCTGTAACAGCATTATTTTGTTTTGATTGGTCTGTAGCAACTGATGTAACAGCAGCTTGTGCAGTAGTTGAAACGACAGGAGCAGCAACTGGTGCAACAGCTAGAAGTGTGGCAGCAGCGATTCCTGCGTATTTAATAGATTTTTTCAATGTTAATCCTCCCCTGGACTACAAGAATTTATTATTTTAATTGTCGTGGGCTATCCCACTGACAACCATTATATGAAACTCTGGCTTGTGAATCAACTGAAATTTAAAAAGTCACTGTTTTTGTAACATTTCTGTATTAAATATCACGATTTTGTAACATTTCATACACATTTACAGTCAAAATTGAATTTTTTCAAAGAAAAAAACTCTAATTGTCATGTAATTAACGTTTAAACAATGACTAGATTAATTTTGTTAACCCAAAAGAGCCTACTCTTATTCTATTCTAAATAAGACGTAGGCTCAAGGTTTATACCTTAAATATTTTAATAATTTTTACTAGAATCTGAAAAGGCTTAGAATACCTTGTTCTCAACACGTTCAACATACTTGGCACCAGTGATTTCTTGATAAAGTTGAATAGCACCTTTTTCAAATAACTTACTGGCACTAATTTTGTCCATCGCTGTCTTAACTGTTTCTGGATCTAAATCAGCTTTAACATAGCTCAAAACTAAATTCTTACTGTGACCATCTGCTGTTTTAAATTTCAATTGTAATCTTTTCATAATTTACGCCCCTATTCTGCATCCATTGTATTGTGTTTGATAACTTCTGTTCCATAAAGTTCATCGCCATCTGATAGTAGAACTAGTCCTTGCGTGAAGAGATCAATTTGTTCTTGAGTTGGGTTTTCTACTATATTATTGAAATTAATTGCTCTCTTACCTTTTGGATACTTTTCGTTTGCCATAGTTACGACGATTGCTGTTTTCTTCCACATTGTTAATTACCTCTTTTTTATATTTTGTAAGAACTAACCGGCCGGTTTAAGTAACTTACACAGATAGTAACGTTTGAAAGTATCCAAAGCGGAAATCTTTTTTGAAATTTTTCTCAACATGTTATAATTCAACCAGCACTTATATGGAGGAATTTCAAAAATGAAAAAAGCTTTATTACTAGCAACAACAGGGGTGGCACTATTGCTAGCTGGCTGCAGTAACGGCAACTCTTCAGCATCTAAGTCTAATAATAGTAGTGATACTTACAAGACAGAAATGACTAAAGGTAACGATGCCGTAGACGATAAAGAATATTCAAAGGCCGCTGATCACTTTGATTCAGCAATTAAGGCGAAAAAAACTGACAAAGCACATGACTCAAAGATCCAAGCTCAAAACTTGGTCAAGGCGAAGAGATTTATGAACCAACGTAAGTTTGATTCTGCCAGATCAGCTTTGAATAAGGTTACGGATCAAGATAACGGAAACAAGAAGATGGTTTCCAGAGCTAAGAAATTAACTAAACAAGTAAAGAAGATTCAATTCAATCGTAGTAACTTCAAGGCTGATATCAAAAACGCTAAAGAATTAATCAAACAAGGTGCTAATGATCAAGCTAAAGCTTTACTAGAACAAATCACAACATTCAAGGGTATTAAGGGTAAGTATTATTCAGATCTTTACACACAAGCCAATACCCTACTTAAGTCATTACCTACTGATACTAAAGATAGTACCGATACTGACAGTAATACTAATAATGATAGTTCTACAACAACTACAACTGACAACAACAATTCTACTGACAATAGTAGTGCTGACTCATCAAGCGACCAAAGCAATAATCCAGCTGCTAAAGGTGGCGACTTCGATGTTGAAAAGAAAGAAGTCGATGGTAAAACCATTACTGATTCCGACATCGCCAAAGCTAGACAACAATTAACTGACTCTGGTGTTAAGAACGTTGATGCTTGGAGTGACAATGATATTGTTCGTGCTATTAAGAACGCTGCTAAAGATGGACGTTCAACCGTTAGAGAATCTGATGGTAAGATTCAATAAAAAATCATAATACACAGGTATTTAATTCAGTCTGACACATTCAAAAAAGATTCAGAAAATTAAAATTTTCTGAATCTTTTTTATTTGGCGAATTTTATAATCAAGTTAGCCACTTTAGAAAAATGACAAAATAAAAAC
>NZ_AZES01000036.1 GCF_001434985.1 Companilactobacillus paralimentarius DSM 13238 = JCM 10415
CCAAGTCTTCTTTGGTGACTTGTCCGAAAAATTCGATTAATTGTTGCAATCTACTACTATCAAAAAAAATATAACCAATATTTCGATAAACTTATACATTTCAAATGACTTAATTTTATAAAACAAACACTGTTTTGACTTAATTGGAGTTTGAATACACCATTTTTCTAAAATCATTTTATTTTTTTATGCCTTTTCTTCATTATCGACTGAAATATAAACAAAAGTTATTATTTTTAAATCACTATAATTGAGATTTCAATATAGAAAAATAGTGATTTTGATTATTAACTATTTTTAAGATACGTGAAATTTAACTGTACTAGAAAAAATATCAAAAAAAGTGCCTCATAATTATTAGATTTCTCTTCTAACAATTATGAGGCACTTTACTTCCCATATACATGAGTTAATATAAACGTTTTTTATACTAATAGTTCTTTATAGTTTCCCACCAAAGACTGGGAATACACTAGCATCGCCATATTCCATTTGGTCAAGTTTTGCCAAAGTCTTCATGTCTTCGTCCGAAATTTCAAAGTCGATATCAGCGTTCGACTTCATATGATCTCGATTAGCTGTCTTAGGTAAAACGACAACATTTAATTGCCAGTCATAACGAATGCACAATTGTGGTACTGAAACATTATATTTAGCAGCCATCTTCTTGATCAAATCATTGTTCATAGCAGCACCGTGAGCAATTGGTGAAAATGCTTCAACAACAATCCCGTTATCTTGTGAATACTTGATAATATCAGTTGGAGTATCACCAATGTGAATTTGAACTTGATTGACGGCAGGTTTAGTATCACTATTCTTAATCAAATTATCCAAGTCCTCTTTTTGGAAACTTGAAACACCGATAGTCTTTAATTTGCCTGCTTTAACAGCGTCTTCCATTGCACGCCATGTTTCCAAATTACCCTCAAAGTGACGGTCATTACCTTGGTTAACTTCTTTCCAAGGTTGTGGATTATGAATAATCATCATATCCAAGTAATCTAAGCCCATCTTATTCAAAGTTTCATCGATTGATTGTTTAGCTTCATCGTAATTCTTGATTTCAGCCGCAACTTTTGAATTAACAAAAAGTTGGTCACGAGGTATTCCAGCATTGCGAACACCTTCACCGACACCACGTTCATTGCCGTATGCTTGAGCAGTATCAATATGTCTGTAGCCAATCTTAACCGCACTCTTTACAGCATCAGCTGTTTGATCGTCAGGAATTTCCCAAACACCTAAAGCTAATTTAGGAATCTTCACACCGTTATTCATCGTAAATGTTTCATCAAAAACTGTCATAAAAATCCTCCTTGTTTGTAACCGTTTCTATTATAAGTTTGTTTATACTTCTTGTCCTGTAGGACGAATTACCATTTCATTTACAGCCATATTAGCTGGTGTATCAATTACAAAAGCAACTGCTTGGGCGATTTCTTCTGGTTGAAGGGCCATCATTTCTGAACCAGGTTGCTTCATAGCCCCTTTCAAACCATTACGTACTTCATCATTATTAATAGAATTGAATAGTTCAGTCTTAACAGAACCTGGAGCAATAATTGTCGTCTTAATATTATTCTGATGTTCTTCTTGACGAAGTCCTTCCATAATTGCACGAACGGCATACTTAGTACCTGAATAAGCTGCATAACCGGGCAAAACTTCATAGCCTAAAACTGATGAAGTGGTGATCACATGACCACTCTTTTGTTTTTTCATAATTGGTAGAGCTGCCGCAATACCATTTAGAACACCTTTAACATTGATGTCCATCATATTTTGCCATTCATCACGAGCAATTTGGTCCAAGTTATTAACTGGCATGATTCCTGCATTATTGAACAAAGCATCAACACGACCATATTCAGTTACAGTTTCATCAATAACATTTTGAACTTCATCAGCCTTAGTAACATCAGCTTCTACTGCTAAAATATCACCATCAGGATTATCTTTTTTAATTTCCTCCAAACGATTCATTCTTCTAGCGGCGATAGTTACTTTAGCACCCTCACTAGCCAAAAGTTTTGCGGTAGCGGCACCAATACCACTAGAAGCTCCCATAATTACAACTACTTTATCTTTTAAACTCATTAATTTTCTACCTCAATTTTTCTAATAATTTTAGCTGGTACTCCAGCCACAATCGTATTAGCAGGAACATCTTTTGTCACCACAGCTCCAGCACCTACGATTGCATTTTCACCAATAATTGTTCCCGGCGTGACAGTGACATTTGCGCCCAACCAAGCGTTATCGTGAATGTAAACTGGTTTTAGATCTAGATGTCGTCTTTGACTAGGATCAATCTGATGATTAACTGAAACAATCGTCACATTCGGTCCAATCAAAACCTTATCTCCAATATAAATTCCACCTAAATCAGTGAAAGTTACGCCGGCATTAATGAAGACGTTTTTACCTAAGTGCAAGTTACGTCCATAATCGGTGTAAAAAGGTAAACGAATTTCAGTCGATGGATCAACCTTCTCATTAATGATTTGACTGACCACTTTGCGAACTTCATCAATATCATGCGCACCAGTATTCAATTCTTGAACTAATTTTTGATTTACATCGATATTTTTCTGAATCTCATCATATGCTGGCGTATCTAAGTTTAATTTTGATTCCAAACGACTACCTCATTTCCTAACTCATTGATTTCATTATACGGATTGACTATTATAATGTTAAATACTTATTAATAATGGATTACTATAGCTTTTAGTAATACTTAAAAGAAATGGAGAAGAATATGGATTTTACAGATATCGTTACTAAGCGTCACTCGGTTCGTGATTTCAAAGATCAACCAGTCACTCAAAAAGATTTAACAGAGCTTATTAAATTAGCCCAACGTGCTCCTTCTTGGGTCAATTCTCAACCTTGGAAAGTTTACGTCGCTACAGGTAAAACTCTCCAAAATATTAAGGATACTTATGTCCAAAGAGATTCAGAAAAAGGTAGTCCCGACTTTCCCGTCATGCACCGTGACGATTGGAGTCCCGAGACTCAAATCAATATGAAACAATGGCGTCATGAAATTGTCCACCATTTTGAAAGCTTTGATGAAGCTCACGAGAAAATGAGTGGTGCCAGCACTAATCTTTATCATTCACCCACAATAATTTTTCTTACGATTCCTAAAGGGTCTTCACTTTGGTCCGTCTTCGATGCCGGTTCATTTGCCCAAACTTTGATGTTAGCGGCTAAAGATAAGGGACTAGATACAATTCCAACGTACACCAGCGTCCGTTTTCCAGACGTTATCCGTCAGGCAATGGAAATTCCTGACGACGAAACTTTGGTTATTGGTATTTCTATTGGTTATCCTAAAGATGCTACAATCAACACTTACCAATCAAAACGTGAGCCTGTTGAAAAAATCTTAAAGTTTAAAGACTAAAAAAGCTCAGTGTATTAACCATATTGATGGTCTACACTGAGCTTTTTTGTACTGATTTTTTTTATAAATAACCAAAGTTCTATGCTTTATTGTGGAAACGAGCTACGCAGGCCAATTTCTTCCGGTTTGCTACAGTCCTGAAATTGCCCGCAAGGTACGCGTGCGATTCCAGGACCTAGGCAAATCCTCGGAAATTCCCGGGCTTATTCCGCTCTCTCTAAAAAGAATTCAGTCGTTATATTCAAGGCTTCTTGTCTAGAATTTCCAATGGAAAATCCATGATCAGCATCATCTAACAAATGTAACTGATCATTCTGATAAATGTCATCATATCTAGTTGAAGCAATCTTATCGACCACAGTATCTTTTAAACCATGCAACAAACAAACTGGACCTTGATACTCTTTAGCAACGTCATAAATCGGTAAGGTTTGGGCTGTTCGAAGATAAAAACCACCTAATGTTAAACCTTTTTTGATTGGTAAAGTATCTGGAATATTTTGTGGATCATATGTGTAACCTTGTGTATCACCTTTTAGGGCATCATCTTTTAAAGTTGCGGCCGGTGCCAAAAGTGCCAATTTATCAATTTTGTCATGATAATAACCAGCAATCATACTAGCAACAACTCCACCTTGAGAATGTCCCAAAAGATACAACTTCTTAACACCCTTAATACCACGAGCATAATCCAAAATGGCTTTACCATCACTGATTTCATTCAAAACCGTCATATCCTGAAAACGACCATCGCTTTGTCCGTGACCATTAAAATCAAAACGCAAAGTAGCCATACCTTCAGCTTCAAAACGTTGTGCCAATTGATAAAGTAGTTGATCTGGATCAACTCCACGATTGGAAGTAAAACCATGCATCAAAACTACTAAATTGAATTCCTCAGTTTGTGGTTTGACTAATGTCCCACGTAAAGTTAAACCATCACGTTTTATTTCAACATCCATATTCTGACTCTCCTTTTTGATCATTTTAATCCTACCCCACTACTTCTGCCAAAGAAATTTCATAAGCGGCTACCATATTAATTGTCATGGTATACGAAATGTTTTACATTGGAAGTATAAAATAATTTTTTGGAGGATACTTTAATGTCAAAAAAATTCGATTATGATGTACTCTACATTGGTGCTGGTCACGCAACTTTTGATGGTGGTGCCCCTTTAGCAGAAACTGGTGTCTCCGTCGGCGTCATCGAAAGTGGACTCGTTGGTGGAACCTGTCCCAACCGTGGTTGTAATGCTAAAATCACAATTGACGAACCCGTCAAGATGACCCGCGAAGCTCAACGGATGAATGGTATCCTCAAAGGCGACTTAAAGATTGATTGGACTAAAAACATTGAACATAAACAAGAAATTATCGATGTGTTACCTCAAGGATTAACCGACCGTTTGGAAAATGCTGGCGCTACAATTATTCATGGCCACGCTCAATTCAAAGATAATCATACTGTAATTGTTGATGGCAAAACTGAAGTCACAGCTGAAAAAATCGTTATTGCAACTGGCCTCAGACCACATCGTCTAGATATTCCTGGCACTGAATTAGCTCATGACAGTGAAGACTTTTTAAACCTCAAGACTTTACCTGAGAAAATCACAATTGTCGGATCTGGCTATATCGGGATGGAATTCGCTACCATCGCCAACGAAGCTGGTGCTGACATTACCGTTATGCTCCATTCAGATAAAGTATTAAGAAAATTCTATCAACCTTACGTTGAAAAAGTAGTTAACGACTTAAAAGAACGCGGCGTTAAATTTATTGAAAATTCTAACGTTCAGGCCTTCACCAAAACTGATTCCGGTTATCAAATAACTTATGGTGACAATCAAACCCTTGATACCGATTGGATCTTAGACGCAACTGGCCGTATTCCTAACTTAGATGAATTAGGTCTCGACAAAGTTGGCGTTAAATTTGATAAAACCGGAGTCTTCGTAAATGACCATCTGCAAACAAATGTAGATAATATTTATGCTGCCGGAGACGTTGTTTCCAATGACCTACCAAAAGTCACACCAGCTGCCTACTTCGAATCCAAATATCTAATGAAACTATTTTCCGGACAAACAACCGATGCCATCAAGTATCCCGTTATCCCATCAGTTGTCTTCACATCACCACGGATTGCCCAAGCCGGAATTTCAGTTGATGAGGCTGAAAAGAAAGGCTACGAAATCAGTACAAATGACCTAGCCAACTACTGGTACTACCAAGTAGACAAAGAACCAATCGCTGAAAGTAAACAAATTCATGATAAAGACGGTCATTTAATCGGAGTAACCGAAGTAAGTGATCAAGCTCAAGATGCCGTCAATGCATTATTGCCAGCCATCGAATTCAAATTCGACCGCAAGCAAATCAGCCGATTAATAGGAATCTTCCCAACAATCGGCTACGCCGCTTGGCACCGAGCATAAAAATCAGAGAGCGGAGCAGGCTCGGGAATTTCCGAGGATTTGCCTAAGTCCTGGAATCGCCCGCGAGCCGTGCGGGCAATTTCAGGACTGTAGCAAACCGGAAGAAATTAGCCTGCGTAGCTCGTTTCCACCATTAAACATAGAACCATGGTTATTAAAAAAAGCCAGTGCGGCAACCATCAAAAAAGATGGAAACTACACTGGTTTTTTTACTCTATCATTTCAGTCATAAGGTGATCTTCCAAATAATTGTAGCCACCATAACCACTGTAAATGAAGACATACTTCAAACCTTGATACATGAAACTCATTTGATTCCAACTCTGATACTTACCTGACGAAATATCACTAATTTCTGATGCAGGGATCTTTATATTATGTTCACGCAGATTTCCCTTCAAAGCCGAAACAGATAACACATTTTTTGAAAAAGAAAGATCAACATAACCATACGAAACATTATTCTTACCGTTAAAAATTTGTACATATGCAAACATCTTTGTCACTTTCCTTTCTGAATTCATCTATAATGTAGACCCTCGAACGCGTTTTATAGCAAGTACTTTGTTACTTATATTGATAATTTTTTTAAGCCGACTAATGTTAGTCATATAAAAGAAATTATTAAACGAGGCAAAATTATGGAGAGAATTTTAGTCATTGGCGGGAATGGCAATATTGGATTTCCACTTATTAAGTATTTGAGCTCTACTAATAAAGTCGAAATTACTGCGGGAGTACACAATTTAACTAAAGATCGTCCTAAGTTCGATAACATCCCTAATTTGGAATTGAAACATTTCGATTTCTTAGATTCATCGACCTTTCCTCAAGCTTTCAAAGGCGTATCAAAAGTTTTCTTCGTTAGACCACCACAATTGGCCAATCCTAAAGTTGATATGTTACCTTTCTTAAAATATGCTCAAAAACAGCATATTGAACAGATTGTTTTCATTTCACTCTTTGGAGTCGAAAAGAATAAACGAACACCGCATCATCAAATCGAAAACATGATTGAAGAATTAAATTTACCTTATACCTTTATTAGACCTAGCTTTTTCATGCAAAATCTAAATACAACACATAGAGAGGATATCGTTAAGAATCATGACCTCTTTATTCCTGCCGGTAAGTCTCGCACTAGTTTCATTGATACTAGAGATATCGCCGAAGTTGCTGGAATTGCACTTTTAAACGACAAGTATCTTTACCAGAAATTGAATATCACTGGTCCTAGCGCTCTCACTTACTATGAGATAGCTGAAATTATGACTAAAGTCCTTGGCGTTAAAATAACTTACAGCAAACCTAGTTTATTGAAATTCCGCAAAACAATGTTGCAACGTGGCTTGAAAAAAGATTTTGTCAACGTAATGGTCATGCTTTACTTAATCACTCAATTAGGCAATGCCAAAACAGTTACTGATGAAACTAATAAGATTCTTGGTCATGCACCTCGTACAATCACAGATTACGTGAAAGATTACAAAGAATACTTTATTTAAACATAACTTTTTCTACCAAAAACAAATAGCACTAGGTAATCGGATGATTACCTAGTGCTATTTTCTTAATACTCAAAAACTACTTTACTCTTTAATACCAAGCGTAATTATTAAAATGAACACCCTTTTCAGCCTTAATCCACTCATTGTCGCCAACGTGATAATAAGTATCACCATTGACATCTTGAGCTTTGTAATCAGTCTTCCATGATGTTTCTTCACCTAGAGAATAATCTTCGATAATTTCGTTTTCTCTAGAATAGAGATCATAGAAAATATTCGTTCTATCTAGATTAATGACACCACTAATTTTGCGTCCATCCCTGAAAACACCAGTATCAACGGCATCTTCATAGACAACATCATTAGCATCAACCCATTCACCTGTTGCAACTCGATATTGTTTGATTCCTTCTCGGTTAGTCCGATATTGATCGGTCTTCCAAGATGAATCTCTAACCAATTCACGACCAGCAATGGCGGAATTATTTTGGTTATTCAATTGGTAATTTGCTTGATTAGGTTTAGTTGTGACGATTCCACTAATTGAAGTGTAAATCCAACCTTCATCATTCTTATTATTATTTATAAAGTCAACATCATTAGCATCAATCCATTCGCCCGTTGCGACACGATATTGTTTGACCCCTGCCTCATTTGTACGGTATAGGTCAGTCTTCCATGATGTTTCTTCTTTCAAATCACGATGAGCGATAGCTTTATTCTCATGATCATTCAATTGATATTCAGTTTGACCAGCTTTTGTCTTAACGACACCACTTACAGATTCGTATGTCCAAAAGTCGTCTTCAGTTTGATTGAAGTTAACATCATCCGCATCGATCCATTCGCCTGTTGCAACACGATATTGTCTTACGCCCTCTTTGTTTGTCCGATAAAGATCGGTCTTCCATGAAGAGTCTTCCTTCAAATCACGATTTGCGATAGCCGTATTCTCATGATTATTCAATTGATATTTCTTTTGATCAGTCTTAGTTGTTACCACACCTTGAACTGGAGTATAAGTCCAATCGCCATCTTCAGAGCTATTTTGATTAAGCACTACATCGTCGGCATAAATCCATTCACCTGTTGCAACACGATATTGTGTAACTCCAGCTTTATTGACACGGATTTGATCGGTCTTCCAGGACGAATCCTTACCTAATACACGATTAGGAATCTTGTCATTATCTTGATTGTTCAATGTGTAGAATAGATGATCAGTCTTAGTTGTTACTACACCTTGAATTGGTGAGTAATTCCAATCATCATCTTCATCAGTTTCAGCACCGGTCGAACCACCAGTTTCAGTTGAAGAACCATTGTTACCGCCAGTACTGCCACCCGTATTACCGCTATTTCCACCAGTAGAACTTGCAGCTTTAACAGTTACTGTACGGACATAAGATATCGTATTATTGGTTGGATCAACTTTATAACCCTCACCAAAGGTATAAGCACTGACATTACTTTCCAACTTAACCGTGATTACTTGGCTATAAGTACCAGCAGTCTTCAAATTAGTTACCGGTCTACCTACACTATCGTAAAGGGTCGTATCAAATTTAATGCCGCCATCAGCAATAATTGAGTCGCCATTCTTATCAACAATGTAAACATCATCAGTATTCTGTAAGGCTTTATCAGTCATTGAAGTACCATTATCGACAGTCACATTATTGATTTTGGCAATAGCTGGGTTAGATGGAGTAACTGGAGCAGCTGAAGCTTTGATCATTTGAACAAATGTCACACTGTTGTCAGTTGCATCATAAGTTCCACCAATACTCTCAAATTGATTAGCAGCAGCAGCCCCAGAAGTTAGATAGAACTTCACAGCACGATAGTAAGTTCCAGCTTTAGAAATTCTAGCACCACTAGCATCAGTAGTCTTTTGAGTCAAACCACTATCTGTGTAGAATGTTTGACCAAGTTCGACACCATATGTGCCTTTAGTCTTATCAACCAAGGAGTTACCAGCAACATCTTTCAAAGAGTATTCCTTAGTGTTAATCAAAGCAGGATTATCTTTTTCAGCATTCGCTCTTAGATCTAATTCACCAACTGAAGAATTGATATTAGCAGCATTCTTCGTAACCGTAACAGCTTGAACATAACTGATGGTTCCATCAGCATTCACACGTGCACTTGGATTAGAAATACTATTAGCATCAATAGCTTTGGAAGGTTTGAAAGTAATAACACGATAATACGTGCCAGCCTTCGTGAATTGGCCGTTAACGTCAGCCAAACCAGTGTCACCTTGTTTCAAAGCACTCTGAACATCTGTATAGTACTTATCTCCCGCGGAAACCGTAGCAAGGACAGTACCTAAATTATTGCTCAAAGTATATCCAGTTGTCTTAGTCAATTTAGAATCATTAGTAGCCGTATCAGCACTAACTGTGATTGTTGGAGTGACATTGATATTAACAGCCATATTAACTTTGTTATCAATTGAAACAGCTTGAACAAAGGATACAGTGTTGCCAGAAATATGGGCTTCACTACCGAAATCATTTTGGGCGATAGCTTCAGGACTAACCTTGAAGTTAATTACACGATAGTATGTACCAGCCTTAGTAAAGGCACCATTAGCAATATCCTTAGTCTTGGCTGCATTTGGTGTAAAGACATCATCATAATTATCGTAATAGTCCGTTCCATATGAAACAGTTGCATCAAGTTTGTTTCCAGATGCATCCATCAAAGCATTACCAGTTGAAGTTACGGCAGTGACTGAATCACCAACGTTAGTTTTAGCATCTTCAATTGTATGTTTTGAAACGACATTATCTTTGACATTAATTTGTTGAGCATAGATTACTGTTCCATCTTTATACATGGCATTTGTAGTATCAGCCCAATTATATTTATCAACAAAATCATTACCAACTTTGAACACTACTTGACGATAATAAGTTCCTTTATTGAAAGCACCATCAGTTACGGCGGTTACCGCATTAGGATCAACTTCATCACCATTAGATTTACCCAAAGCTCCGTTAATACTCTTATAGTAAGTCATCCCCAATGTTGGATCAGTAAAGCTATCATCTCCAGCTCTTAGAACGTATCCATCAGTACTTGTAACTGATTGATCATTGGTTCTTGTACCAGTCTTAATATTTAATGGTCCAACTGTTATACTTGCTGCATTTTCACCGACAACTACTGATTGAACAAAGGATACAGTGTTGCCAGAAACATGAGCATCAGAACCGAAGTCATAATTCTTAATATCTACTGAACTATCTAGTTTAAAACTAATCTTACGATAGTAAGTTCCAGCTTTAGTGAATTGTTTATCGGCATTAATACCCTCGGTTACTTTTCCAGTACCTGAGAAGACGTCATCATAATTATCATAGTAAATCGACTCAGCAGAAACTGACGCTTTGATCTCGTTACCAGAAGCATCAGTTAATGTACCAGTTGCAACAGCTATTTTATCTGTTGATTCCCCAATATTTGCACTAATATCTCCGAAGTTATGTTTTACAACACCATTAGCTTTTACATCGATTTTTTGAGCGTAAGTAACTGAACCGTCAGTATTTACCCTTGCATTTAGATCATTCAAAGCGTAATTCTTGGCAAAATCAGAAACTGTCTTAAATGTTACCAAACGATAGTAAGTTCCTTTGTTGAAGAGGCCATTAGTTGTTGCATTAACATCTTCATTAGTACCACTCAAAGCATCTGTAGCTTTATCATAGAATTTACTATTGTCTACAGTGGCTGTTCCTAATGGGTTATTAGTTACATCAGTTAATGTATCTGTATTCTTAACCGAATCAACTGATGTTCCAACTTTAACTGATATTGGATTTACATTGATTCTGGCTACATTTGATTGTGATACAACCACAGCTTGAACATAAGATACAGTGTTGTTATTTGTATCAACTTTAGCATTACCAAATGAGTTATTAACTATATCTGCATGACTTAAGTGGAAGATAATTTCACGGTAATACGTATCTACTTTGACAAAATTATCATCTACAACTACTCCATCTACCGGTTTAGCATTTTTATCAAAAACGTCTCCCGAATTAGCATAGTAGTCTTTTCCGAAAGTAACACTGGCAGATATTTCTTTACCAGAATGATCAAATATTTGATTACCATTTGAAGTTTCAGAATCTTCTTCTGAAGAGCCAATTGTCACTTTAGGTGTAGAAATATTGTACTTCGAAACTGCATTTGCACTAGCGTTAATTTCTTGAGCAAATAGTATCTTTGTGCCATCTGCGGACCAAGCCAAATTAGAGTTATTCAAACTATAATTGTCCTTATTCACTCCAGCATTTGGTGTAAAGACTAGTAGACGGTAATACTTACCTGCATTGAAATTACCACCACTAATAGCGTCACTATCAGTTTTTGTATTTTGAGCTAACGCATCAGATAATTCTCCGTAATAAGCAATTTTATTTGATGTTGATAAAGTTCCAACGCTATTATTATCGTCATCAGTTAATTTGTAATTATTGGTCAATGTACTTTCGGCAGAACCAGCTGTTACGTTAACAGTTGAATCAGCATCTATATTGATATTAGTTTTAGCAGCAACGTTCACTGTTTGAACATAAGATACAGTATTACCAGAGACATGTGCATTTGCATCAAAGTTATTAGCTGCTAAAGCATCATCAGTCAATGTAAAGGTGATTTTTCTATAATAGGTTCCAGCTTTCTTGAATTCCCCATTAACTACACGAGTTGACTTTGCGGCATCAGCATCAAAAACATCATCATAATTATCATAATAATCTGAGCCAAAGCTTGGGTTTTCTGAAATTACTACGTTATTGCTATCTAATAATTTATTTACCCCAGACTGAACAGTATTAATACTATTATCAACAATTGCTTTTCCATTAGTAATTTCAGGCTTTGTTACTGCAGTAGAATGACTAACGTTTACTGGTTGAGCATAAACCACCGTATGATTATCGACCTTCTTCATATTGTCATCTGACACTTCATAATTGTTGAAGAAATCATCGTTGACTGTGAAGTATATTAGACGATACCAATCTCCCTCATTGAGGTAGTTTCCACTTGTAGCATCAGTCGCTATAAGTGATTTATCCATTCCAGGGTTTAAAGCATCTTTTAGTGCACCATCTCGTGACTTGTAATATATATTCCCAACTTTAACAGACGTTGACCCTACCAAAGTATAACCATCAGTTTGAGTTACCTTTTGATCTGTTGTCGAAGTTTTTGTTTCTATATCATCTAACGGTTTTACTGAGAACACTGCATTAGCAGGTTCCACTTTAATTTCTTGAGCAAAAGTTACTGTATTATTATCTTTATCAATAAGGTGATCACCACTAAACGTATATGAATCAACAGGATTCTTTAACGTAAAGGTTACTGTTCGATAATAAGGATCTGCAGCATTAGAAACCGTATCCAGTGGGTTCTTACCTCTCAATGCTTCATCGATACTCTTATAATATTTGTTACCATACGTAATCTTGCCATCGGACATTATCGATCCCCCTCCATCACTGAGTACCAAGTCGACTTTCGCGCCTAAACTGTCAGAAGGTAAGGTTTCACCAAACTTTGTTTCTCCCCGATCAATAACAGCTGTAACTTCACCAGTCGCAATATTCACTTTCTGAATGTACTCAACACTTTTACCATCACTAGACAATTTACCATTGCCAAAAGAATAATTACTAGGGGTTTCGCCAGACTTTAGTACAAATTTAATTACTCGATAATAAGTTCCAGATTTAGTGAATTTTTCACCATCTGTCACATCCGAAATAGGTTCAACCTTTTTATCTAAAATATCTTTTACATCATCAAAAATATCATAATATTCTGTCCCATATGAAGTAGCACTAGTATCTACAATCGATTTTCCTGATTCTTCACTTGAAATTAAATCATAATTACCAGCATCAACTGATGTTATATCACTACCAACTTTAGAGGAAACAGAATCATCAATCTTCACCGTTACTGGATAGCCTACGTTAACTCTTTGAATATAATAGCCTACCGTAGTATTATTATTTGATTTTTCCGTCGAACCATTATTAGTATCGCTAAACGTATAATAGTCAGGTAAATTCTCAGCAGTAAACATAATCAGACGATAATATTTTCCTGGGGCTGTAAAGACCCGATTACCGTCTTTGAACATCCAATTCTGATTTTGTATATCTTTTATTATATCTGTAAGACTCGAATCTTTGAAATAATAATCAGGTTCACTGTCACTCGTCGGATCCCTATGAGAATATACAAATATCTTATCCTGACTAACTATTGATTTACCTGTTTCATTTGATATGAAACTTATGCCTTTTGTATCATCATCAATCGATGACACTGGAGCATTAACATTAATTGATATATCGGGGATCGTTACTGTTACCCTAGGATCTATCACATTTATTTTTTGAGCGTAAGTAATGGTGTTGTTACTCTTATCTATTGTATAGTCAACACCCTCTTCACCAGAAAACGAAGTATATTTGCTTATATCACCCGGTAATTTGAAAGTAACTCTACGATAGTAAGGTTTAGCCTCTGTAAAAGTAGTACCACTTACCGGATCTTCATTTTTCACGGCATGAGTAGCGTCATCAAAATATTCTGTTCCTACCGTTCCATTTGCAATAACACTCCCATTAGCACTTAAAGAAGTAAGTATACTGTCATCCATTACTTTACTCATATCTTCACCTATAGTTACAATATCAGATGCGTAATGATCAGTCTGCACTATTAGTTCTGGTGAATTTATTACAATTTTCTGTAAATATTCAACCGTTGGAATTTTACCATCATCAGCCGTAGAGAACACTGGATCCAAATCATTTATCTTAGGAAAAACATAATTTTTCGCATCCGTACCGGCCTCTAAATGAAAAATAACTTTACGATAATACGTTCCTGGAACTGTGAATACATTGTTGAACCGACTAAAAGTTATCGCATTTATTCCTTCTTGAGCATTATCTTCACTACTATAAAACTTATTATCACTGCTCTCTAGATATGCAATACTTACTGAATCAGTCGTCAAACTTAAAGTAGCATCAGCTTCTGTAGTAATCGACTGATCTTCCATTGTTTGAGACATAACCTCTTTACCTATTTGCGACATAAAACAAGGCACAGAGGCTGTGACTACATTTGTAAGTACTCTAATTTTTTGAACAAACGTTACACTGTTCTTATCCTCATCTTTTGCCCACGGAATATTATCACCAAAAGAAAGTGTATTAACATCGGCGGTAAGATAAAATGTAATTTTACGATAATAAGTTCCTGCCGAAGACAATCCTGTAGAAGATTTAGACTTCAAACTACGATCTGTATAGTAATCATCACCTAAAACAATTCCTGTTGGTAATTTACTCTCAATTGGGTCTGGGTCGTTAGCTGGATCCAATAACGAAGAGCTAGAACTCCCATCAGTGGTTATATCATTTTCTGCTATGCTCTCTCTAGCCAGCTCTAATTGATCACTATAATTTTTAGCTCCTAGATGTACAATCAAGTCTTTAATACTAACTATTACAGGTATTTGAGAAACATGAACCTTCTGTACATAGGTTATCGTATCGTTTCCTTTTGAATCTGTACCCAACTTATATTTAGAATTAGTAGTATCAAATGTATTCGTATCAACAGAATTAGCAACAAGAGTATAAGTAATCGTTCTCAAAAAATCCCCTGATTTAGCAAATTTTCCACTACTATCTACTACGCCATCAGTCAGTGAATCATCATTACTGCCATTCAAGACTTCATTTTGTAATGTCTCTTCCTTTCCAGGAGTATATCGATAATATTTATTGCCAAAACTTATGCCATTATCCTGTATCAGATTAGTACTTAATCCAGTTGAAGAATCAGTACTTATCAATGTATCATTTTTACTTACGGTATTACTTGTATCTCCAATTTTTGCATCCAATGGATTATCATAATTTGCTGTAGCATCATTTCTAACATCAACTTCTTGAACATAAGTTACAGTATTCCCCTTAGAATCAGAATCTATACTTAAAGGAAGAGCATCGTAATCACTAATACTGCCATTTTTTAATGTAAATTTGATTGTACGGTAATATTTACCAGGTTTAAGGAAATTAGTTGCGGAAACTTCATCACTTGTAGCTTTATAATTAGATTTTAAACTTGGGTCAGTGTAGTACTCTGATCCTACTTCAACATTACTTGTGGGAATATCATTTGCAGTATTTTCACCTGATTGATCACTCAAATAGTCAGCTGCTGTTGGCTTTGCATCACTTATTAAAGAATTAACTTTAACTTGTGGAATTGATAATTTAGCATTGATCGTTGCATTAGTAGATAATTTTCTAATTACCGTAATAGTCTTCGTATCACGATTCAAAACATAATCCGTTCCGGGAGTCGCTGCCGTGTTACTTCCATTGATAAATGTTTGATAAGGACTCACTGCAGCACCTGTTACATCAGATTTGTCACCTGTTAACATATCTTCAATAGCTGAATCGGCTCCACTAAGGTTATAAGAAACCGTTTGATAGTAAGTTCCATTTGAAATAATCTTGCCATCACTGAACTGATCCGGTGATGCATTACCCTTATCTGTACTGGTTGGATCAAAATCCGACTCTGCTGCATATTCTGCGGCCTTTTCCCTACTAGTAAACAAACTTTGACCAAGCATTGGTTTTTCAGCACTGGTTAGACTACTTGTGTATTTAGGATCATTGGTATAATTATCAGTAATCTTAAGTCCGTTACCCTCTGTTGACAAAGATGATAATGAAGAACCCACAGTAATTGGAACCATACTTTGATTTTTAGATATATCAAATCTACTTAAAGAAATCTTGAAACTAAATTCCAATAACGATGGATCAGTAACTGTAGCAAGGGATGTCAATGGAGCAAGATCGCTATCTTTGCTCTCACTTATATGGATTGTTGCTGTTAATGGAAATTCAGAATCATTCATAGTTAGATTCTTTAATTTATCTGTATCGGAAATATCTATATTATTTCCATCTTTATCAGCTATAGTCATAGCAACTAACATATCGCGATAATAGTAATTATTGTTACTTCCTGAATAAAAATAGCTCGATGGTATCGGCGTCTTACTAGTATCCTTAAGCATTGCTATGTGACCACTATTTTGAAAATCATGTATATACTTAGGATTATTCAAATCGAAATAGTTGAAGTTATTTTCTGAATCTTCCGCTAAACTATTTAAAACTGAAGTAATACTTTGTGAACTAGCGACATAGCGATCATCAAATTGACTTTTGAAAGTGGTTAACATATCACTAGGTGACAAACTTTCATTCGTGACATTATGTCCGTATCCGCTTTAACAACGCCTACTGGATTCAACATAGGAACTATAATTGGTGAACCCGCGGTAAGAAGTGCTACTGCGACAGCTCCACTTATATATCTTGCTTTTTTATTCATGAATAAAAGAACCTCCCCGAATTCAAATCAAACGCATAATCCTACATACTATATATAGCTTTGATTTTAGCACTTTCAAAAAAATTATTTTATAATTTTTTAGATAGTTTAATAATCAAAAAAATAACAATATTTTAAAATAATATAAAAAAATAGAGGTGCCGCTTAACAACGGTATCTCTATTTTTTATAACATCTTTTTAACTTCTAACGAGAATATTCAACGTACACAATCTCATTCACTTTTTTTACAGATTCCAAACTCAATTCCTTAGGGAACAACTCGGTCGGAGAATAGTGGAATTCCCTTACCCAATATAATGGGCACAATGCCTATATGATAGATATCAATTAGATCAGCATTCACTAGCGGTGCTATCACGTTGCTGCCACCGATGATCCAAATATCACCTTTGGATGATTTAGCCTTCAAGTCACTGACTAATTTTGCCACCTCGCCGTTAACAAAGTGAATGTTATCTTCATCTGGCAATGGATGCGTCGTCATCACATAATTTTCATAGCCGGCATAGGGATAATCATTGGGTGACATACCGTTAACGATTTGGTTATATGTATGCCGACCCATGATAACAGTATTAACCCGTTTGGATAATTTTTCATACTCACGGTCTACAACACTACCTGTTGAAAATTTATCATTCCATAAGAAGTCAATCTTGCCATCAGAATTGGCAATATAGCCATCTAATGTTTGTGTAATAAATAGAATAACTTTGCGTGCCATATTTCTGACCCCCGACTTGTTTTCTACAATTATATATCTATCGGAAAAAATTAGTTAATAAATATGTAATAGAATACAAAAAGTCTTACCGATATTTACATAAAAATGGCTATTCTTTTCACATTGACTCTGTTATACTTAAATTGATACAGCATTTATAGGTAACTATTCTCGGTTATCTTGTATCCAAAGAAGCGTTGGGTGTGGTCACCTAGCGCTTTTTTTGTGTCTCCATTAACTAAAAAATAATCACTATCCTGATTATAAATATTATTGACAAATGAAATAATTCAAATATACATTCGTAAAACTTTCATACTGTCAAAACGGTATAGAAGTTTTTTTTCATATAAAATTCCACTTATCACAGGTATACCAATTCTGATCACAAAGAGATTCGAATGAGCCTTGACATCTTGATACAATTGGAGTATGGAAGATTTTTTATTAATTTTATTAGTAAAACCGGTTTACATTTGAAACCGTTTGCATTAGTATAATGAATGTAACTTTTTGAAGGAGGGATTTTTATGTCAAGTGAGGATACAGGTTCTTTTAAGGATCGAATGATTAACCTTGCTGGTAAATTTGCGGCTACTAGATTTGTTAGAGCCATCATGGATGCCGGTTATAGTGTTATTCCATTCACCATTATTGGTTCCATTTTTCTTATTTTGAATGTTTTACCCCAGGCCTTTCCAATTCCTGGGTTTGCAGCAGTATATGCAAGCAGTTTAGGTCGTTTCTCTAATCTATTCCAAACTGGTTATAATGCTACAATGGGTATTTTGGCTTTGATCTTCGCAGGTCAATTCACATTCTCTTATACTAAAATTTATGCAAAAGAAGAGAATTTGAATCTAGTTCCACTAAATGCTTTATTTATGTTTTTAATGGCATTCTTCATTACCGTTCCCCAATTAATTTGGAAAAACGGTGTTATTCAATTTCAACAATCTCTAAAACCAGATAACATCATCGGTGGTGGTTACGCCGTATCTACTGGTGGTATTACAAGAATCGCTGCTGTAGGTATTTTTACCGGTTTAGTTGTTGGTTGGATTACAGTTCAAGTTTATCGTTTTACTGTTAAACATAACTGGCAAATCAAGATGCCAGCATCAGTTCCAGCTGGTGTTTCTAACTCATTCAGTTCATTGATTCCTGGTGCCTGTGTTGCCTTTGTTGTTATGGCACTTAACTTGATCTTTGTTCTTTTAGGAACTGATATATTCAAGGTATTATACATTCCATTTTCATTTATCAGTGATATTACAAATACATGGTGGGGCTTCTTGATTATCATCTTCCTTATCCACTTCCTATGGTGGTTCGGTATTCACGGTGCTACAATCATGAGTTCATTCTATACACCAATTATTTTAGCCAATATGATTGCTAATACTAAAGGTGCCAGCAACTTCTTTGCCGGTGATCCATTGAATGCTTTCGTTATCATTGGTGGTTCTGGTGCTACTTTAGGTGTTGCCATTTGGTTAGCATTCTTCTCTAGATCAGCTCAACTAAAGGAAATTGGTAAGGTTGAACTTGTTCCAGCTATCTTCAATATCAATGAACCTTTACTATTCGGTTTACCTATCGTTTATAACGTTGATCTATTTATTCCATTCTTAGGTGCTCCAATTGTTTCAGGACTTGTTAGTTACTTTGCTATCACATCCAAATTAGTTCCTAAGATTATTACTCAACAACCATGGCCTACACCAGTTGGTTTGAGTGGATTTATTGGTACTGCTAGTTGGAAAGGTGCTGTCCTTTCTATCGTCTGTGCCTTGGTATCATTCGTTGTTTGGTTCCCATTTATCAAACGTTACGACAACAAATTGCTAAAACAAGAACAAGAAGCAGAAGCTGCTGCATAGAGAGCTTGTTTCTACTATTCAGCAAAGTACAATGTCTATCTTGTCTTGCAATTAAAAATGCTTTCGATGATTTTTCATCGAAAGCATTTTTTAGTACCTAAATTCTAATCTAAAGTAAAGTGAACAGTCGCTTCAATCCCCAACTTATCAGCTAAGTTCTCTGCATACTTCTTAACTTCATCCTGTTTTGATTCACTATCTTTATTCAACTTAATCAAGATAATTGATTCTTTACTCTTTGTTTTACTTGCCAATTGACCAACATAAATTTTAGAAATATCATCTGGATACTTCTTAGTTAATTGTTGCTTCAGTTTCAACAAGTTTTTATCGCTATTATCAGTTGCTGTATTCTGTGTACTGTCATTCTTTTCCTGATCAACATACTTCTTAAAGGCGTTCACACTTAAGTAATTCCCCTTAGATAATTGTTGAAATTGTAATTTGTAACTCCCTAATTGATAGTCGCTTAACTTATCGTCTAAATTATTTATCTCAGCGTGACCCAAATGACTACCGATAACGACCAATTTGATTTTCCCATTAGTGATTTGCTTATTCACAACATACAATTCTGGCAATTCATTATCGACAAAA
Source organism: Companilactobacillus paralimentarius DSM 13238 = JCM 10415 (assembly GCF_001434985.1). GTDB lineage: Bacteria > Bacillota > Bacilli > Lactobacillales > Lactobacillaceae > Companilactobacillus > Companilactobacillus paralimentarius. The sequence goes on from NZ_AZES01000036.1 coordinate 20,070, forward strand.
CTGGTCAATTGGGTCTCATTGTAGGTCTGTTTGACCAAAGTCGAAGCCGAAATCAAGCTGGGAATAGTAATGATTATTAAGAGGTATACCAGTTGCTCTTTTGGTCCTAAAATTAAAGATCAAAGTACAAATCATCGTTGCCAAAGCAATGAAAAAGGTATTGATCAAAAACAGATATCCAGCACTGAAAACAATGGACCATTTGAATTGACTCAATCCATATCCCACTGTTGATAGAGGTGGAATCAAGGCTGTTGCAATCGCTACTCCAGGTAAAATATTTCCCGGATCTTTCTTAGCGGAACCGATAATCCCGGCAACACCGTCGAAAAAGACCACTAAAACGTCCCAAATAGCTGGTTGAGTTCGTGCAATAATTTGATCACTGGCATCTTTAATTGGCGATAGTGAAAAATAAATCGTGGCCGCCAACAGTGCAACCACCAACTCAATTAGATAGAGCGTCGCTGCTTTTCGGATCAGTTTCGTATCACGAATACCGAAACCATAACCCATTCCAATGATTGGGTCCCATAATTGGTGAAATCAACATAGCTCCAATAACTACAGCCGTCGAATTCATATTTAAACCCACACAGGCAATGATTGTGGCACAAAATAGAACGGCAAAGTTAAGCCAACTGAGTCCTAAATTCTGTCGCACATGTTTATCAATAATATCTGATTTTAAAAGTTCTTCACTATCCATCATTTCTTCCCCACTTCACAATTTTCAGGCCTATTTTACCAAAGATACTACTATGCTTTACATATTAGATATTGTTGAGTAGTATGTATTACATAATAGTGAGGTCATAAGCATGAACAATTCTCAATTACTCAAAGGTATTCTAGAAGGCTGTGTTTTATTTGTTATTTCTGACGGTGAAGTTTACGGATACGAGTTAGTCCAAAAATTAAATAAATTAGGTTTTACCGATTTAATCGGTGGCACTGCTTATCCGCTACTTCAAAAACTAGAAAAACGCGGTGATTTAAACAGTCAACGTAAGCCTTCTTTGGAGGGACCTTCACGGAAATATTATTCCTTAACTAAACAAGGCAAAAAACAGATGGCTGAATTTGCCGACCAATGGCAGTCACTAGAGTTAGTAGTTAATCAAATCATTTCGAAAAAAGGTGGACAAGATGACTAAATCTGATGAGGTACAGGAACTAATTTCCAGTAACAATGATTTACGTAAAAAGCTCAATCCTGCTAACGAAAAATATTACAGCAACTTATTAATTTACGTCCGCACTGCTGGGTTATTCTATGACGACTACGAAGTTGAAAATAAGTTGTTAGAGATTCTTCAAGATATTATTGATGCTCAAAATGATGGATCTAACGCTGAAGACTATTTCGGACAGGCTCCCACTGAAACTGCCAATCAACTAACCGCTAGTTTTACCAAAATTAGTCTTCGTGATCGTTTGAAATTTTTGGGCGGTCTCTTTAGTATCACAGCCATTTGGACATTGATTATTCAGCTGAATGGTCAGGAACAACAATTGAATCTCGTACCTTTCATTTTAAACGGAATTTTCATGACATTCCTTATCTTCGCAGCTTTCTGGTTCATCCATCAAACTATTTACGCCAAAATTTTTGAACACAAGGCTGTCAGTTTTGCGAGCGCCTGGATAGTCAGTCTTTTAACTGTCTTAATCTTTACCGTCATCCAATTTACTAAGCCGGTTATGTTTAACATTCCCATTACTAATAACTTAATTATTATTATCAACGGCCTTGTTATCATAGGTTCCGTCGCTGCCTTATTCTTAGTTAAAGCCAAATGGCGTCCAGTCATGATTGCGGCTGGTCCTATGATTTGGATCATCACTTTGTCAAATATTTTCAAGGTTTGCCTACCTTCAAGTATGAAAAAATCCATCTTGATGATAACCGCCATTTTGAGCGTGTTCAGTATTATCTGGTTCTTTGGTTATTTCTGGTGGAACAATCGTAAACATCAGTAATTAATTCTAAAAGGCGTTGCTAGAATAAATTCGGCTGTTCGTCAAATCAAGTTGATGGCGGTTCAAGTTAACAGTTAGACCATAA
>NZ_AZES01000037.1 GCF_001434985.1 Companilactobacillus paralimentarius DSM 13238 = JCM 10415
TTTTGAGGGAAGCATGAAAAGATTCCATTGGTGCATTATCGTATGGACACCCCTTACGGCTGTAAGAGTGGCGGATATGTAGTTCTGTTAACCGTTGGTTGTAATCATCGCTGGTGTACTGTGATCCTAAGTCTGTGTGGATAATCAGGTCCCCAGTAATGGTTCGATTTTTAACCGCGCTTTCCAGGGTCTTTAAGACTAAATCAGTATCCATCTTTTTTGAGAATGAATAGCCGATAATTCGTCTTGAGTGCAGATCCATGATGGTTGATAAGTAACACCAGCCATTACGCTTCGTTTGAATATAGGTCATATCAGCGGTCCATTTTTGATTTAAACCAGTGGTCGAGAAATCCTGCTTAAGCAAGTTGGGACGCTGTTCAACCTTGGTTTTGGAAGCCGAAGCCGCTTTCCATTTATTGACGGTAACGGAGTGGATATCCAGTTCCTTCATGAGCCGGGAAATCCGTCTTGGGCTGCACCGACGCTGCAGTGGTTGAAGTTCCAGATTCAATTCATGGTGGATCTTCATAACACCGTATCGCTGCTTAAATTCCGCAAAGAT
>NZ_AZES01000038.1 GCF_001434985.1 Companilactobacillus paralimentarius DSM 13238 = JCM 10415
GATGAATAATCAATACCAGTTTTTTAATCTCTAGAAAATAAAAAAAGAACATCACTGTTCTCATGTTAAGATTTAAGCGACCAAACCCAATCAAACATGGAGAAAACAATAATGTCCCAAGACAATTCTATACTATGTGCACTCGATATAAAAGACAATAATATAAGTAATGTTTCAGTCAAGGACGCTACGATTAAAAATCGTGGCGTTATAAAGCATATAAAGATCGTAAACGCTGATTTAACTTATAAACTGTATCGATGTCCACAATGTGGTTTAAATTCATTAGTCAAAAATGGAAAAAGAAAAACTAATGCTAGATTAGCCAGTTTTAACGGTATTGAGTATCATTTGATGCTCAATAAACAACGTTATATTTGTAAGAACTGTGGTGGCACCTGCGGTGCCCACAGTGATTTATTAATCAAAAATCATACTATGACTAAACAAGTTCAAAACAGAATATTCGTTATGGCAAAGGAATCCTTTACTTTAACATCAATAGCTAAGATCATCGGAGTATCAGTAAATACAGTAAGCAGAGTCTTATATGACAATACCAAATTACCAAATAGATGTGATTGTCTTCCAAAAAACCTGTGTTTTGATGAATTTCGTTCAGTTAACGGTATATTTACTTTTATAGCTATTGATGCACAAACACATCATCTAATTGAGCTGATTCATGATCGACTCTCTAAAACAATTATTGAACACTTTATAAATAACTATAGCTTGTCAGAACGGCAAGCCGTTAAGACTGTCTCTATTGATTTGAATGCTAATTATCAGTCGGTCATTCATAGAATTTTTCCCAATGCTCAAATAATAGTTGATAGATTTCATATAGTTCAGCTATGTAGCCGGGCATTGGATCAAGTTAGAATCAGTTGTCTTAAAAAAATAAATGATAAACATTCCCGTTTGTATAAAGCACTTAAGTCTAATTGGCGTCTCTATCATCTGCCTGAGGCAGATGTAGACGACAAGAAAGTAAAATATATTTTTGGAATCAACGAATATACTACAACGCGAAACGTTATTGATATAGCCACTGACAATCTACCAGTTTTTAAAAATACTTATGATATTTATCAAGGTATTCAGAAAGCGATACATGAACACGATATATCATTACTCAAAGAAACCATCTATGGATATAAAAAGAATAATACCGCTATGGATACATCTATTTCAACGTTACGTAAGAATTTAAATTATGTAAAGAATAGTTGCACAATGCCGTACTCCAATGGTCCTCTTGAAGGGACCATTGGAAAGATAAAAAAACTCAAACATATCAGTTATGGCTTCAGAAATCTTGACCATTTTCTTAAGAGAATAAGACTCATTTGCGCATAAAAAAAGACAACCTACATGAGGTTGCCTTCTATACAAAAACTATTCATCAATACGATTTGACAAAGAGCC
>NZ_AZES01000039.1 GCF_001434985.1 Companilactobacillus paralimentarius DSM 13238 = JCM 10415
CAAGTCTTCTTTGGTGACTTGTCCGAAAAATTCGATTAATTGTTGCAATCTACCATTTTATAATGGAGGAACAAAAAATGATTAAAAATAAAGTGATTGTCCTTATTGGAGCATCAAGTGGTATTGGTGCCGCCACGACTAAAATATTGGCTCAATAACATGCCAAATTGATACAGCATTAAATCATTTCGAAAGAATTGACGTTTTATATAACAATGCTGGTATTATGCCAGTCAATCTCCTTTCCAAAGGAATGATTGATGAATGAGGAATACTTTAAATGTGAATGTCATGAGGGCCTTGAACGGGATTGCAAGAGAATTTCATAAAAAATGACCATTCTTCAAGTGAAGAATGGTCATTAATTTACAATACAGAATTGGAATAGTCTCAAATTGGGATTAGGGATAGATTTATTCCTCTATCTAGCAACATAACGTATCGTCAACTACATTCGTATATGAACGAGCATTACTAAAGGGAAATGACTTGTTCAACTATTTATACTAACAGGCGGTTAATTGGGTTTTAAACTTTTTTACCGTAAAATAGCATCCCATTTGCTATAAACTACTTTATTAGTACTCAGAATCTTCTGCTAAATTTTTAAAAAACTAATGAACACTTTCTGTTTGAATGCATACAAAAACCTCTTAGATACACAGATTTTTTATTATTTAATCTGTGTACCTAAGGGATAGTATATCCTTCACATGCTAATATGGTTATTGTTTGAGCTTAAGATTTATTGGAATAAAAAATATTGTTAATATAACACATTCAATTAAGTATCATTTGTAGAATGAAACCATAGTTGCTTTTTGTTTTGGTAGATTGCAGAACAATAAGAATAGTTCTGTTTTTAATTTTTATTCTCGCATTATATTATTTTAAAATAATACGAAGTTCCTCTATTGTTATCGCCATGAATTGATCTCCTTTGGTGTTCCCAATTCCCTCACTAACATCTATAAATCCAAATTTTGTAAAATATGACTGTGAATCTTTTATTGCACAGACAGCAAATAGGCTTACGCCAATAACATTTGATATATTTCCAATGACGAAGAAAATTTGCTCCATTAACTTTTGACCATATCCGTTATGTTGGTATTCATTATCAATTCCCATCCAAACCATGTCTATGGTCGGTAATTCAGTATTTCTATTAAGAGTGGGCACATCGAATTTTTGCTTTTTCTTTTTAAGTCTGAATTTTTTAAATATTCTTTGACTTCCAGCATTCAGAGAAAAAAACCTATTACCCTTTTTTCCTTCTCGGAGATTAAGAGAAAGGTTTGCATAATGTTTTTTTCAGAATAGGATAATGCTTTGGTTTTTAAAAAATCATTTATTAACTCATAATCGGATACACTGTTTTTATATTTTTCAATATTTTTGGGTACACAGTTAAAAGATGATAACTTAATATCATCTCTTTCTTTTAATATCGTAATCGGTCTCAATATAAGGTTATCATCCATAATTAATTGTTAAACGAAATTCCTTTTCTGGTAATAACAATATTATTGTTGGACTTATTTAACTCTTTTGAAATATTTTCTAATTCTTTTTTTCTTTCATCAGTTATTGGTTCAAATACTATTTTTCCCCAATTAGAAAGAAGTTTCTTTTTTGAATTATTGTATTCAATCATAATTATTTACCATCCTTATTAAAAATAGATTGCAATAACCCATTTATAGCTAGTTACAATAAACTTTAAAAGCTTTTCCTAAAGTTTATTGTAACTAGCTGGTCAAGCATTGTCAAAATTAATAAAAGCATGACGAATTGTCAAATCAAGCGCAACTTTGTCCCGAAGAAAACTTCAAATGGAC
>NZ_AZES01000040.1 GCF_001434985.1 Companilactobacillus paralimentarius DSM 13238 = JCM 10415
CCAAGTCTTCTTTGGTGACTTGTCCGAAAAATTCGATTAATTGTTGCAATCTACCTATTAAAAATACTGCCTGCAAAAAATGCGGCTATAGCGGTACCTAATGAACCCCACATTCTGACATGTCCATATTCAAATTTGTACTTTCTACTGGCTTTTTCTATGTAAGATTCGACTGCTCCCATAGAGGCAAGATAACTTCCACTCAAAAAGATACCTCCCAAAATTATTCCTAACGGGAAATTCTTTTGTAAAAGTGGACCATAAATATAAATAAAAAAAGGACCCATCAAAACTAAAATACCGCTCAAGAAAAATAGAATACTCTTACGCATTCCTAATCTATCTAAAAAATACCCATATAATGGTTGCAAGAGCAACGTAAAAATCCCATTAACACTATATAAGAAGCCTATTTTAACTCCACTTAAATGCAACACTTGTCCCATCCAAATGGAAATTAATGTATAACTTGCAGCCCAACTTAAAAAGAAAAAGAAAAAAATAGCACTGAATCTAATATAAATATTCTTGTGCATCAAAAAAATCCCCCTATTTGTACTGATTCAATGTCTTTAATAATTCCGTTTTAACTTCCTTTATCAAAGATTGTGGTTCCAAAACTTTTACATAATCACCTTGTCCTAATATCCAGTGTTTTAATCCTTGTACATAAAGATATCCCTCTATTATTACGCTGCCATCAGACTCATGACTGACTATTCTAGAATTAGGTAACCTGTCTAAAGCCGTCCATGGGTAACCTCTATATTTTATTTTGAAATAACTCTTACGACCACCATTTAGTAAATAAGTAAAGTTGCGGATCGAAGTACCATCTTCCCATTTCTCACGAGGAACATTGACCGATTTATTCGTTAACTCATAGGAAAGAATTCGATCTAATCGGTATACTCTTGAACCTTTCTCCTCAGAAAAAATCAAAACGTAAAAATAAAGATCTGAGAAATATAGACTAATAGGAATCCCGCGACGCAGCCTCTTCGTATCACTATTAGGAAGGCTGCCTTGATAGGTAAATTCGATTTCACTTTGAAATTCAATAAATTTGGTAAACATTTCAATATAATCCAGTAATTTCCCATTAGTTTTAACAGGTAAATAATTGATCTTCAAGAATTTATCAATTTTATATTGATCCTCGGAAACCACTACTCTTCGCAAATCTTTGATAATTGAATCAATTTCATTTTTAGAAAGAGATCTCGTACCGATAATTATTTGTATAATCGCTAAAACTTCTTTGGTACTGATTTTCTCGTCATTAATTACAAATCGATTCTTTTCCAGCCAATCAAATTGAATCCGATAATGTGCGTTGAAAACAGGATTTTCTTTAATAATTTGTAAATCTCGATATATTGTTCGTTGATTAACCTTATAGGTTTGAGCGGCGTCATCTGAATTGATTCTTTCTCCCTGTAATAAGCGCATCAAAATATCGATTATTCGAATTAAACTCTTCGGTAATTTTTTTTCGCTATCCCCAGCCATAATCTCTCCCCATTAATCTAAAACCCAAAGTAAGGTACATCTTACCTTACTGTTAATGACAAAGATAATATGTTTTGATAGCGGGTATTAATCATTTTTTATAGCAAAAAAGCAGCATCTACTTTAAAAGATGCCGCTAGCCTTTCTTGATTCCAATTATTAGGTGAAAATAATTTTAATTCCCCATAAACTACTAGTAACTTTTGACATTAGATTCACTTACTATTTGAAATTCCAACCATAGGTACTCAGACCCACCACGATTCGTTAAAACGGAATTAGTATTCATCTGCCACATATCGGCAGTAACTATTATTTTATTCTTAGAACAGAAGCTCTTTAACTCATCTAATCCCTGACAAACACCAGTTGTACTATTTTCCACTTTTATAACCGCATAATCCCCCGATGGTTTTTCAACCTTAGGCATTGCTTTACCACTATTATTGGTAGTAGATTCTTTGATCACGCGAAACGAAGCATCAGGATAGGCTTTAGAATCGAGATTAGGTAAATCAGTTAGATATCCAGACTGATTACCATCCATCAAAGCTAATTTATCTAATTGTTGATAAAATTCACCGAAAAGTTCTGCAATTTCTTCCTCCGTACAAGAAACGGCTTGCCTAGAACACCAAAAAGTTGTTTTAGGACGTTTAAACACTACTGGCTGATGTGGTTCTACTTTTAATTCTGAAGTTTCAACGACTTTTTTCATAATTACAGATTGTATTTTATTTAATTCATTTATTTTATTATCGATTTTCCCTTGAACATCAATTAAATCATTCATCATTTGAACACTATTTTTCCCTTGCAAATCACGAATATGATCCAAAGATAGTCCCAAACTCTTCATCCCTAATATAAATAGTAAGTCGTATAACTGGTCATAATCATAAATATGAGTATTGATAAATCAATATATAATAATTCAGCCTAATTAACAATCTTTTGTTTTGAAACAAAAGCCTGAATCGTAAATGCTATTATTTTCAGAATTTTCTTCAACCTTTTCACCACTATCGGTCATATCGGGTAAAATTGTCAAAATAATATTTGTACTCTTCTCTTCAGTTTCTACCATTGCTTGTTTTTTCATAGTTATATCTCATTTTAATTTTTCTTTAATTTTTAAAACAGATATTTTCTTCCTTTATTTTCACATCCCGTTGATTTATCAACTATTATAAACAAAAATAATTAAAAATAAAGTCTTTTTTAATTATTTTCTAATATAACATTGAATATAATTAAAAAAATAAAATTGAATTTACACGGAGAAATTTATGAAAACTATATAAAACACAAAATATATCTCAAAAACTAATAACTATTAAAAATGCTTTTACATTTATTCGTTTTCCCGAAAGAAAACTACTATCAGATTTTTGGAAGATACATATTTCCTGTATCCATGAGAAATACTCACAACTATTAGATATAGTTATTCCTTATTTAATTCAAGGGAAGTATTGAAACAATTCGTACAATCGATAGATTCTCCTTATTGTAAAACGGGAGAATTTTGGGAAAGAATGGGAGGAATTGCTCTTACAAATATAATGTTAACAATCAGCACCAATAATATGTTTAAAAATACAATGTACTCCGCTAAAGAACAATTACGAAATTCAATCCAATATTTGGTCATTAAAGATGGCAAAGAATTGTCCATTCAATTTAGCTCAAGAAAAATGTTTAGCGACGGAATTAATGGTCCAGATTCATTATTCAATGTCATTGACATATTTTTAGAATTGCAGAGGAATAAAAATTATTATGATAAAAAAATAGTTAAAAAGCATCCCACTCTAATGCTCCTGGTTACTCTTCTGACTGCATCCACAAATGCACTTGAAACAGTAGCAAATTTAATTTTAATATTTGCTATCAATGCTATCGTTGCACGTAAAGTAACACTATTTATTATACTTTTAAGTACTATGATATTAGGGTATTTGATTCACTGGATTACCGGTTACTATACCAATATTCTTGAAGAGAAATTGATTCAAAGAGAAAACCATGACATCCGTAAAAAATACATAGAAAATCAAATGTCAAGAGCTCTAAAAACTAAGTTAGATCCGGACAATATAATCAATGTTGTTACAAATGACATTCTTTTGTTTAACCAGCAATATTTAAAGGGGTTTTACAAATTATTCAATTGTATATTTGGAATAATATTTGCATCTATTGCCCTGATTTCTTTACATTGGTCCCTTTTCCTATTATCAATTATACTGACTGTCCTCTTAATGCTTTTACCAAAATTAGTTGGAAAAAGCTTACGAACCACAACAAGTAATATTTCGAATAGCAACGATGAACTTTTAAAGAAATTAAACGATTGGACCAAAGGATATTCTGATTTGCTCTGGAATAACTCACTCTCACAACTTTGGAATCAAACTCGTGATTCTTTTCATACGCTAGAAGATTCATATGTTGATCAACGAAAAGCACAACAAACGGCTATTCAATTTGGTGCATTCATGAATATCGCCGCACAAGCAATTATTATTGCCCTAGCGGGTTACTTAGCCATCAAAAATATCGTTTCAATTGGTGTTGTTATGAGTGCGGGAAATCTTGCTTTCCAATTATTTGGAGCCGTCTCAGTTTCCACAGATAGCATCATACTATTACAATCTGGTTCTTCTATTAATGATAAGCTTGTATCCTTAACTAAAAACATTTCTGTTGATAGTTCTGAAAAATACTCAGATACACTAACTAACATCAAAAGCATCGAATTACATGATTTATCATATACTTACAAGAACGGTACAGAAATAAAATATCCTAATATAACTGTTAATAAGGGTGACAAGGTATTAATTACCGGTCCAAGTGGAAGTGGCAAGGCCACCCTGATAAATCTTTTGAATGGTAGATTGAGTAACTATAATGGTTCAATAAAGTTAAATAATATAGAATATTCCTTATTTAATAACATTTCGTTCTTAAATATCTTTAGTTTACAACCGCAGAATTACCATATTTTTAACGATACCATTTCCAAAAATATCACCTTGTACAACGATAACTATAATTCGGAACAAATTGATTTAGCCATAAAAAAGGCACAATTATCAGAGAAAGTTGCATCACTTCCAGAGGGAATAAATACTCAAATCGGTTCAGAAAACGAGGTTTTTTCAGGAGGAGAACTGCAAAGAATCTCTCTGGCACGCTTCTTTATAAGAAAGCGTCCTATTCTTATAGTAGATGAAGAAACATCTGCACTAGATAAAAATAACGCTTATAAAGTAATGAATCTCTTAACTCAAGATAAGAATCTAACTCTGTTCGTCATCACCCACAGTATTGATAACGATGTATTAGATATGTTTAACAAGCACATTAGCCTTTCCCAACAATAAAACTAAGAAACTTTTAATCTGAAAAAGCACCCAATTCTTTTCTAAGGAATCGAGTGTTTTTGTATGTACTAGTAAATCACTACAATCAGTTATTTATTACTTATAGAGAGATAAATTTGCAAAGTAATACATACTAAAATCAATAAAGTGCTATTCTTTAACATCTGCACTAGATAAAAATAACGCTTATAAAGTAATGAATCTCTTAACTCAAGATAAGAATCTAACTCTGTTCGTCATCACCCACAGTATTGATAACGATGTATTAGATATGTTTAACAAGCACATTAGCCTTTCCCAACAATAAAACTAAGAAACTTTTAATCTGAAAAAGCACCCAATTCTTTTCTAAGGAATCGAGTGTTTTTGTATGTACTAGTAAATCACTACAATCAGTTATTTATTACTTATAGAGAGATAAATTTGCAAAGTAATACATACTAAAATCAATAAAGTGCTATTCTTTAATTGTAATTCAGGCACAAAAAAAGCCGAGCTAAGCCCGACTACTCCATTTGATCTTTTTCTTTTCGAGTGCTGTCTCGAATTGCTTTGTAAACTTTCATTCTAGCGACTCCAACGTCACGCACATTCTCCATGGCAAAACGTTTAGTTATACTGTCTTTCCTAGAAATGTAATGATATAAAGGAAGATTATCTAAATAAAATTGACGTGCGACAGTCGCATATTCAACGTTAAAAACTTGATCTTCCATTAAATCTAAGTCTGTTTGGAATCTTAAATTATTATCAGTAATAATCGAACGAATGTAGGCCTTGTTCCAAGTGTATCCCATCACAGTACCTGTCATTCTGATTATTTGCTTGATTGCTTCATCTCGACCAACAATTGAAGTTTGTCGACTTGAAACTTTATTTTTTACTTTGCCATTTTCGCCTTCATTAAAGAATCCGCAAGTAACCATATCTACATCGTAATCTTCAAATTTGGAGAGAAAGTGTTCTACATAATCAGGTTCAACCCAATCATCTCCATCGATGAACGTTACTAAGTCACCGTCGGCACTGGCTAATCCAGTATTGCGGGCAGCTGAAACACCTGCATTTTGTTTGTGGCAAACAACAGAGATCCAATCATACTTTTCTTCATAGGAGCGAATTATCTTCTGAGTTTGATCTGTAGAGCAATCGTCCACAATGATTAAGTCAAAATTACGATTAGTCTGAGCGATTACCGATTCAATCGAGCTAGAAATGTAGCTAGCTACGTTATAAGCCGTCATAATAATTGAAAGTTTATTTTTCACCATAAGTCACCTTAAATATTATTTTACTTCTAATGACCCAAAATACGCAACAAGACAGGGGAGGATAAAAATGAAACGTATCTTAAATCTTGAAGGTGCCATAAATTTACGTGAACTTGGTGGATATCCCACTAAGGATAGTACGACAATTAAATATAATAAGCTTCTTCGTTCAGGGGATATAAGTAATTTAACAACCAATTCTTTAAACTACCTTAAAAAGTATGGTTTAAAATATGTTATCGACTTTAGATCTAATCAGGAACAACAAACCTGGTCTGATGTTACTTCCAATTTCTATCGCATCTATTCTGACCCCGTCTACCCTTTGACTGGTAATGGAGATAAGCTGGCTGGGGCTATCAATCATGGCGACTATTCCTATCTAGGATTAATTTACCAAAGTGTTGTTTTAGACAAACACGGTCAAGAAGCTTACAGATTTCTTTTCGACCGCCTGCTCAATAATAAGCAAGATCATCAATCATTACTCTTTCACTGTGCCGCTGGTAAAGATAGAACTGGTATTGGTGCCCTTTTAATTCTGAAAGCTTTAGGCGTTGATGACGAAATAATTACTAAAGACTACCTATTAACTAATCTAATGTATCAAGATAGTGACGAAATCGAAGCCACTTTGAATGACGACAATGGTAATCAGGATATCAACAAGATGAATATGACCAAAGGTGATTTAGAGAGTATCACTTCAGTCTTTGAAGCCATTGAACATTATTATGGTAGTTTCGAGAACTATTTAGATAAAGCTTTGGGCATCGACCAAACTAAATTGGCCGAACTCAAACGAATTTATACCGAGTAAAAATTAATCTAATATTGTTTTATATCAAACTAGATTGGCAAGAAGTATTTTGCTTTCGTTATAATTATTAGTGGGAAGACGTAACCTCACTGATTTATCTGACTACAAATCCTACAGACTTCCCACGCATAATCTATCTTTATTTGACTGATACAAAACCAAAACGTCGTTTTCCTCATACATGTACTTGTATGAGGTTTTTTTATGTGCTCTTAGTGGTTTTACCACTTAGAACACATACGTTCCTTAGATTTTTGTCTTTTCGATTAAGAGCATATAAGCAATTCTAGATGTCCGTTCCAATGGACATTCTCTTATAAGATAATTAAACTTATCGTCATATAATTATAGTTAAGAAGGAGGAATACCATGGATCCACTCGCAAAGAAAGTAATTTTGTTCCTTTCTAAGAATACTGGCTATATCAAATCCACAGATTTAGCCAAAGAACTGAATGTATCCACCAAAACAATCTATCGAACTATCAAAAGGATAAATCATGACAGAGAAATCATAACTTCGCAACGTGGTTTAGGTTATACCATCGAACCCGGTAGTGATTCTGAATTGACCGAGAACTTCGATGATTTAAATGAAAACAAAAAGCGAACTTATGCTATTGGAGTCTATATTCTTTTCAATCAACCTACCGGACCCAAATTTTTTAAGACTGCCGATAAATTTTATCTTTCCGAATCGGCTTTAAACAAAGAGATTCAAAAAATAAATTCTAGTATCGACAAATTTAAAATTAAAATCACTCGTAAAAATGGTCACTTAATTGTTATCGGTAATGAAATCGATATTCGTCAGGCATTAAATTTCTTCCTGATTCGTAAAGGAGCCGTCTCTGAAGGTTTCACTTCCATTTCAGAAATTTTTCCTTCCATTAATGATAACGATCGAGGCTTTCTGATTACTCAACTAACTTTGATTCAAGATGAACTTAATGTAGTACTTGTTGATCCTTATACTTTAAATATTTTTTCTCATTTATATATTTTAATGGGAAGAATTAGATCATCTGCTCATGCAAGTAAACCGAAGAAAATCGAAACAACCGATATTAAGTATGATCAATTTTATGAAACGGCTCGCTTAATCATTGAAAATATTTCTCGATACACAAATCGCACAATTGATGCCAGCGAGATCATCTATTTGTCTCAATATCTGTTGTCACTTCGTTACATGCACAGCAATGATATTCAACAAATTAACAACGCCGCGCCTACCACCCAGTTTGAAAAGCCTGTAATTGATTTTGCTAACGAAATTATCAATCATTATCCTTTCCAAAGAATTATCAACAAACAGCATTTATTAACAGATTTATGTGCTCATATCAAGCCAATGCTTAATCGCTTAAAATCAAATTTGGTTGTCGTCAATCCTTTGGTCGATGAAATTAAAGACAGTTATAGTTCAGAATTTCAGCAAACCAAGCAAATTGTTGATGACTATACAATGAAGGAATATCAACTGAAATTATCGGAAGATGAAATTAGTTTTATCACTTTATATGTGGTTAAGGCTATTGAAGAAAGCGCTAAAACAAATAAAATTTTACTGATGTGCACTACTGGTATTGGTACAGCTCAATTACTTAGAACTAAATTATTGAACGCCATTCCTAATTTGAATATTACTGATGTGATTTCTTCCTATAGCTATCGTGAGGATATGGCTAAATATAACGCCGAAGCCGATCTTATTATCAGTACTGTAGCTATTCCTGAACAGAGCAAAGTTCCTATCGTTGTAGTCAGTCCCCTACTCAACGAATTAGATTTGCAAAGGGTTAAGTCATTTTTAAATGTTTAAGTACAATTATTTTCAACTCGATAATATCAACTCAAAACAAGAGTTGAATCAATTTATCAGTAAAAAGGTAGAAACACTTTACGACATTGGGGCTGAGAGTGTTTTAACTAAGATTATTGAACGAGAAAACTTAGGTTCTGTTGAGATTGGGACCAATTTTGATCTACCACATATCGAATATGATGGTCAGGAACAAGGAATTATTTTAGTGAATTATAAAATAAATAATTATTATGCTACATCTTTGTTTATAATTTTAAATGTTGTATATCTTGATAAGAATTTGGAAGAGTTCTTAAATCGTATTTTAAATGACGCAGGATTAGATAAATTACGCAACTGTAGAAATATTAATGATCTACAGAGAATTGTAGAGGGGGGATAAAAATGTTTGACGAAGAAATTGTTTTGCTGGACATTACACCAAAAGATAGCACTGAAGCTTTATCGATAGTTTCTGATGAACTAATTAAAAAGAATGTCGTTAAAGAAAGTTACAAGGACGCCATTATTAAACGTGAAGAAGAATTTCCAACTGGTCTAAATGCACCAAGTTGTGGTATTGCAATTCCACATACCGATGCCATCCACGTTAACAAACCACAGATCGCCATTGCTCGTTTGGCTCAACCAGTTAAATTTTTGCAAATGGGAGATGGAGCTGATGTCGAAGCTAAATTAATTTTTATGTTAGCTTTGAAAGAACCACATGCTCAACTTGAAACATTACAAAAATTGATGGCATTAATTCAAAACGAGACTGCTGTAGCTGAATTAATTGCTGCCAAAGATTCAAAAACTGTCATTAACGTATTAAAAGAAAATGATCTTTAATTTTTAGGGTTTAAAAATTATGAGGAGATGTCATTATGGCTGTTATTAAATGGTTATTGAGTGCTGGTCCTACAGTATTCTTACCAATGTTATTATTCGTTTTCGCACTAATTCTTAGAATCAAACCGGGTCGTGCCTTCAAAGCCGCTATTACTGTTGGTATTGGTTTTATCGGTTTGAATTTGGTTATCGGACTATTGACTGATAATCTTGGTCCCGCAGCTCAAGCAATGGTTAAAAACTTTCATCTAAGTTTGAACACTATTGATGTTGGTTGGCCTGCCGCTTCTGCAATTTCATATGGTACTACTTTAGGTAGTTTAGCTATTCCTATTGGAGTTGCTTTAAACGTTGTTCTATTGATTTTTGGACTTACAAAAACATTGGATGTCGATTTATGGAATTATTGGCACATCGCCTTCACTGGTTCACTTGTTTTTGCCGCAACAAAGAATTTTGGTTTAGGCCTGGCCACAATGGTTGTTCACGCAATGTGGATCTACTTCTTAGCTGACCTTGCTGCTCCAACTATTCAAAAACATTATGGCCTTGCAGGTATTTCTTTCCCACAAGGTGCTTCAGCCCCAGGATTTGTTCTAGCTTTGCCAATTAACTGGCTACTAGATCGTATTCCTGGTGTTAAAAATATTCACTGGACTCCTGAAACAATTCAAAAAAGACTTGGTATTTTCGGTGATTCAGCCGTTATGGGTCTAATCATTGGTATCGTTATTGGTGCCCTTGCTCAATACAATGTCACAAAAATTTTGAACTTAGGCATGTCAACAGCTGCTGTTTTGATTTTAATGCCTAAGATGGTTGCTCTTTTAATGGAAGGTCTACAACCTATTTCTGAAGCGGCTAATACTTTGGTTCAAAAGAAATTCCCTGGACGCAGCCTTTACATCGGAATGGATTCAGCTTTGGCTGTTGGTCAAGAAGCCGTTCTATCTGCATCTCTAGTACTTGTTCCACTTTCACTATTAATTGCCGTTATCTTACCTGGTAACAGAGTTCTACCTTTCGGTGATTTAGCAACAATTCCATTTATGGTTGCCGTTATGGCTGCTGTCTTTGGTGGTAACGTCTTTAGAATCGTTATCGGTGGTATTATTGATATCGCCATTTCATTATTAATTGCTTCCTGGGCTGCTCCACTACTTACAATCACTGCTAAATCAGCCCATTTTGCAATGAAAGGTGCAACTTCTATCTCAATCCTTTCCGATGGTGGTACTTGGACAACATTAATGATCGTCGGACTTGGCAAATTGATGACTTGGACAGGTATAATAGGTTTAGGTATTGTCGTTCTTGCCTTAATGATCTGGCTTAACAAGTTTCATGACAAGAAAGTCGCCGCAGAAAATAATTAAAAAGAAGGTTTAAAACATGGCAAAATCACTTATGGTCGTTTGTGGTACTGGTATTGCTACTTCTACCGTTGCTACAGGTAAAATCAAAAGCTATTTGGAAGAACAAGGATTAAGCTCTGAAGTTCACTTCCTACAATCAAAAATTGCTGATGAAGTTAGCGCTATCGGTAATGACGAATATGATATTGTTGTTTCAACAACAATGGTTCCAAGTTCAATCAAGGATAAAGTTATCAACGGTGTTCCTTTATTGACAGGAATCGGTGCTGATAAGGTTTTCGAAGAAATCAAAGCTAAAATTGAGGCTTAATTAGACATAATAATAAAGCATCGAAATCCCATTAAGATTTCGATGCTTTTTATATACTTTCCTTATATCAAAAACAAATATAATATTAGTGATAAGATATTTTTAAGCAAACTTTAACAATATTTTGTATAATTAAGTTTCGGATGTATATATACAACATGTGACCTTTTTGTGAACTTTTATCAAATGTCTTCATATACATAACAGTGTCTTGTATACTTATTTTGTCAACATAATGGAGGAATGCAAATAATGTTTTGTCCAAATTGTGGCCACAAAGTTGAACCAGATCAAAAATTTTGCGATAACTGTGGTTGGGCCCTAAAAAAGAAAAATACTGAAACAACAGAGACTAAAGACGACGACTCAATTCGTTCTCTGTCTGAAATTGAAAAAGAATTAAATCAAGAAGATCCTTCAACTAAAAAAACTGAGGAGAAACCTGTTTTACAACAAGCTCCTGCTCAACAACGAGAATACAGCAATACCAAATCTGAATCCGAAGTTGAGCCTCATAAACAAGAACCTTCCCATTCAGAACCAGAAATGAAAACTTTTAAGCAAGCTGATCGTTCATCTTTTAAGAAGGCAAATGCCGCTGAACCTTTAGATGATCGAACACAAGTTTATAACAAGAATGATTTTAATCCTATTTCTCAAAAGCCATACAAAGCTAATACCTTTGAAGATCCAATTAAAGAACCATTAAGTGATCCTTTCAAACCTACTAAAAGTGAATTACGCGCTGCTAGAGCTAAACAAGCTGCTGAGCAAGATGATCCTAATGACGGCTTTATCCACAACATGATAAAGTTTGCTAAAAATAATGCTTTTGTAAGCATCATTGCCATTATTATCGTAGCAATCCTATTAGTATTCAAACGTAACTATGGATTCATTGCCTTAGCCATTGTCCTTATTGCTTGGTTCTTATTATCTCAATTACGCCATGGTAACGAAACTGGCGCTAATAAAGCTTTAAAGCGTGAAACTTCTTTGAAGAAAAAGGATTCAGATGATCCTGACGACAATTATACTGAGGAACATTACCAAAAGCCTGTTCACAATAAGAGAGATGTTGCGGCCGAAAGACTTAATTCCAATAAGAAGACAACTACTCAAAAGATAATTATTGTTTCTTCTATTATTGGTTTCATTGCATCTATTGGTGGACCATTTTTAAATGGTGTCTCCCTATCAAGTACTATTTCTACAGCTGCTAATTACACGGCTAATATTGGAGCCCAATCAATTTGGATCACTAATGGATTTTCAGCTATCCGTATTATCTGCTTCCTATCACCAATTATTACCCTAATTGCCGCTAACTTTAGAAAACGTGGCACAATCAGATTGGTTAGAATTTTCACAGTTCTACCTAC
This sequence comes from Companilactobacillus paralimentarius DSM 13238 = JCM 10415, assembly GCF_001434985.1. Taxonomy (GTDB): domain Bacteria; phylum Bacillota; class Bacilli; order Lactobacillales; family Lactobacillaceae; genus Companilactobacillus; species Companilactobacillus paralimentarius. Next base: position 12,722 of record NZ_AZES01000040.1, read on the forward strand.
TATCTTATATGCAGCACTTTACGGAGCACTTTATGCTGGCTTGGTAAACTCAACCGCTATTACCGGACAAGTAGCTGTGACAACTAATGGATCATTTGGGACTAGTTTCTATGTGATCTTAGTTACATCAATTGTTTCCCTATTGATGTCATATTCATTACGTCCCAGAATAAAATAAACCCTCAGGGGTTTATTTTTTTATGTTAAATCACATATCAAATTAGTAAAAAATATTTTGTGCAGATCGAATTATTTTCCAATAACCTTTTTAATATAATTATTTTAGATAGTAGTATATTGGAGGTGATTTCGTGAAATTTAATAGACATATCAACAAAAATATAAAAAGGTTTCTTATTTTTATCGGCTGTACGATAAATAGAGTTGATAGGCATTTTGCCATCAACTCTATTTTTGTA
>NZ_AZES01000041.1 GCF_001434985.1 Companilactobacillus paralimentarius DSM 13238 = JCM 10415
ATGGTCTAACTGTTAACTTGAACCGCCATCAACTTGATTTGACGAACAGCCTTTTTATCATGCCTATTTTTATGATTAGCTTAACCATTATCACAACGGAACATCAAAGTCAGGCTGAAGAAGAAACAGTTGTGACCCCCAAATATACTCCTACTAAAGATCCCACTAAATTCATTGGAATATGGCTAACTAGTGGTTACTCCTTGCAACCGAAAGAAAACTACTATACTACTGTTAATAATTCAGTGACTATTAAGACCAATACAGGACGTTCTGTTTGGACGTTATTAACCGGAATTTTTGATTCTGCAAGTTATCAATGGTGGGAGTCAACTGACGGTAAAACTTGGTCAAAAATCAGTAAATCTAATGGTGGTCAAAAGAAAAATTTGGTAGTTACACCAAAAGAGACTGGTTCCATTTGGTACCAACTAGACACCCAATATGCCTTTTTGGGTATCAACAAGAAACATCTTTATTCTAAAGTTGGAGCCATTCATGCCCTACCCGAACCAGTCAATGCAACCAAAGTGGAGGTCTCTGTTGACGATGATTATCTCTATAACACTAGTGACAATCTTTCCAACACAACTTATGCCCATGCTACACCGACTCCAGCTAATGCTACTGGTACAGTTGATTGGTCTGTTGACGATGAGTCCCTGGCTACAGTCGACAGTGAAGGTCTCGTTACGGCTAACAACCAAGACAAAACTGGTACAGTTCATGTTATTGCTACAATGACAAACCCTGATGGAACCAAGTTTCAAGGCTCCGCCCCTGTTGAAATCGGTGGTGGTCTAGAAGATAAAACCGTTAAATCAGGCGAAACAGCCACCTTTACTTTGAAAGGTAATACTGGTGGTGATGGAGACGATGAGGAAAACAACGGATCCGTAACAATCGACTGGTATCGTTATGATCCAAATACTGGGCAAAGAACAAAGGTTGAATCTAATGGTGGCACTAGCTATACCACTCCTGATACAACTTATGCCGATAACGGTTCCTTTTATCAAGCCGTTATAACTTTAAAAGTTAACTTAATTACTAAAACAATCACTACCAACAAAGCTAAATTGACGGTTATTCCTTCTGGAGACCCCGATATTGAACTCACTAATCAACTTACTAATCAAACTTTTACCACCAAAGATAATGATGAGCATAATCTTTACGATGTAGTAAACAGTGATAATATTGTTTACCACGATACCCTCAAAAATAATAGTAACGACGGTCTTTTGAAAAATGGTTTCTACGTAATTCCGATGCACACAGGTACGACAATCAATAGTATTAAAGTAAATGATCAAAAATTAGACGACGATAAATTCTCAATTATTCATAATGATGAAGACGATACCGATGATCTTGTAATTGAATTGGATACCTTAAATATACAAGAAGTCGCAACTATTGATGTCGATACAACAGTTAAAAATGCCACTCAAAAAGAGTCACGTTCTTATATCCCTTATATTTATGGAACCAATAATGATGACAATGTTTATCGTAAAGATGGCGCTGTCGAAACTATCAGTTACACTACTAATAGTCTAGATGCCAATATTAAGGATATCGACTTTGGCACTATCAAGGCTTTTAGCAAAGGTACCTTGCAACATCGTCCTAGTGCGATGAACTCACCTAACAATATTATTGATACTAGTGATCAAAGACGTGATAAAGGTGGACTAAAGGTCTTCGTTTCACAATTAAATGAATTCACAGATGATAATTCTGAAGTGCTACCGGTCAGTTTAAGATATTATGATAATGGCAATTATACTGAAGTTTTGAATAATAAAGTTCAAATATCGCAATCAGATATCGGTCAAGAATTATCCTCAATCGGTTGGAATAAAGACGATGGTTTGCTATTACACGTGAATGATGATCATCTAAAAGCCGGCAAATACAGTACTACCTTAACTTGGTACTTCGAAAACAGCTTATAAATATTAAATAATAAAAAAGCACGGAAAAAATTCCGTGTTTTTTTTATGTCAAAATATAAATATTTTTAATCAATATTTAGTACTAAAAACTTGTAAAAAATGTCTTTATTAAAAATCCAACATTATATACAATGAGTTGTGGTCTAAAATTACTAAGGAGAAAAACTGTGATACTTTATACGAACTTGAAAATTAAATTGTTAATCAGTTTCATTATAATTTTCACAACTGCTTTTTTCCAAATTACAAATGAGCAAACTATAGTGGCCGAAATTGAAGAAGAGAATCCTCCATATAAATATGAACCTAGTCCCGATCCCAAGAGAATCTTAGGCATAATTAGTGTCAGCGGTTATACCGAACAACCCAACAGCAATTACTATATTACACTTGGTGAAAATCTCCATATTAAAACGGAAGTTGAAAGAACTCCTTGGTCTAATTTTTTACTGGCATCTCGTTACCATTGGTGGCAATCAACTGATGGCACAACTTGGACTGAAGTTGAAAAAAAATTCAATGGTAATTCCTCGCTTAACCTGACCCCTACCAAATTAGGGCGTACATATTATCAACTAAGTACTTCTTATGTCCTTCCTTTTCCACATGTAATTGGAAGTGTTTTTTACTCTAAAGTAGCAACTGTCGATGTTTCTCCTCAACCTATACCTGCTAAGAACGTTAAAGTTCATACCCGAGCTGATTATTTATTCAATATCGATAGTAATATCACTCGTAGTGCTACTTTTGCTTATTCAACTTCTACCCCTTTTAACACTACAGAATCGACAAAATGGTCCGTCGATAAACCTGAGCTGGCAACCGTCGATGATGATGGACACGTCTTTGCTAATACAAGAGGAAAATCAGGTATTGTCAAAGTGATTGCGACTATTAACAATAAAGATAGTACCGTTGTTTCTGATTCTAAAGAAATCACTATTGGCAATGGATTGATAGATAGAGCAATTCCTGAAGGAAAAAAAGCCCGTTTTGAAATTCAGGGATTAAAGGATGACGAACGGGAGGATGAGTTAAGCAATATTACTATCAATTGGTATAAACAGATTAATTCACAACAAATGGAATTAGTTAAATCAAAGTCAAACCCTACCTTTAACGACATTTTTTATGAGACCCAGCGAGTTCATCCTGAAGATGATAACAGTAAATATTATGCCCAAATTGTTGTCAAACAGGCAAAGGGTAATGATGATAGTGTTCTTATTGGACCAGCTACTTTAAAAGTTCTACCACCTAATGATCCTAAAGTTGAAATCTCATCAACTATAACTAACGTAACATTTGATACGAATAATACTGAAACCCAGTTAAACGACGTAACTAATGGTGACTGGATAAATTATTCCGTTAACTTATATAATAATAGCCGGCGTGCTATCCATGATTCTTATATCACTTTGCCACTACATTGGGATACACAAATTGAAAGTATCAAGATCGGCAGTACCGAGATATCTAATTCCGATTATTCTATAAGTACCAACGAAAAGAATCAAATACTAAAAATCAATCTAAATAATTTAGATATGCACCAAGAGAAATCTCTTTTCATCGCTACTACCGTCAAGAACATTAATGATCGTGAATCATTCAATTCACAAATTGAATTTCATGGACTAGATCCAGATTCTGATAAATATGCCAGTCAAGGTGATAAGCTGAATATCAACTATATCAATAATCAATTAACAGCTTCCATCAAGGAATTACATTTTGAACCAATTACCCTTTTCAATCACAATAATTTAAAGTATCGTATCTCTGCCAACAATGATCCTAACGAAGTAGTTTCAATCAATGATCAGAGACGTAAACGTCGTCCTTTGAAGCTTTATTTGAAACAAGCAACCAATTTCATAAATAAGGACAACAGTTTAATCGAGCTCCCTGCTAATCTGCGTTATTACAATGGTAAATCTTTTACATCACTAACTAATAAAACTCTTATTGGCGAAACGACATACGGACAAGTATTCAACTCTATCAAATGGCACAAGGACCAGGGACCGCTTTTGCACATGAATAGCAATAACCCTATTCCTGGAAATTATTCTTCACAGCTTACTTGGCAATTTGAAGATAGTATTACTTAAAAGATTATACGAAAGGTATGAAATACATTGCTTATCTTGGATTAGTTTGCATTCTGTTTATACTTAACAGTAAGAGAAATATAAACGTAGAAGCAGTATTTATATTTCTCGAAGCCTCACAATGTGAGCTTACACTTACCAAAACATCACCGATTTAAAAATATCGTAATCAAGGTAAATGTAATCGAATGGGATAGTAATAAAAAATGGGTCGAAATGGAGATGACACAAAATCAAATATGCAAGAGATTTTGTAATATCCAAAAATGATATGTAATAAACCAAGTGTTTTAAGTAAGTTCTTTACCCTTCTAAGAACTGCAGAATTGTCATTTATTATGATGAATCCTCTGAAACAACAATTTAGTCTAGACAAAAAGGTCTCGTAGAAGTTAAAAGCACTAACTTCTACGAGACTATTTTTATTATTCTTCTAAAAAGCTCATTCTATCTGCAATGTTAGTAATTATTCCATCAACACCCCATTTGAGCAATGTTTGAGCACGATTAATATCATCGATTGTCCAAGCGTTAATTTCATAACCATAATCTTTCATTTGTTTAACTTTAGCTTCGGTTAGTGAAGAACCATCTGGATGAACGATTTTGGCATGGCAAGCTTGCATAACCAGATTCCAATCATCACCAAGTGTTGCTCGACTGAATAGAACAGCGTATTTTAAATCTGGTCTTAACTTATACATTTTTTCCAACATAATTGGATTAAAACTAGAAATAATTAATTCAACATGCTCATCCAATCGATCTAATGATTCAACAAATTTTTCAACTAATTTATCAGCTAAGTAATTAGCGTTGTCCCCTACAACACCTTTTAACTCGATATTGGCATTAATCTTGTGGATGTTAAGAAAATCAATTAATTGGTCCAAAGTTGGTATCTTTTCACCGCGAAACTTCTCGGCAAACCAATACCCAGCATCAGCACTAGCTACTGTTTCACTATCAACAGTCTCAATTGATCCAGATTGATTTGTCGTTCTGTTCAATTTGTCATCATGGATGACAAAGATTTTTTCATCTTTAGTGATACTTAAATCAGTCTCGATCCATTTAACATCATGATTTACCACCTCATTGAATGAGGCCATAGTATTTTCAGGTGCTAACGTTGGTATTCCTCTATGAGCAATAATTTTTTTATTCATAGTAATCCTCCCGATATGTAGAGTATACAACAGCCATGCAAGGGACTAAAAAACCGAGGTATCTTGTTGGTTTGCCTCGGCTTTTTGTTTTGGTTCTATTATTTGGTTTTTCCTATTTGGAATAACCAATGTTCTTAATCTTTATAGTAGAAACGAGCTACACAAGGGCAACTCCTTCCGGTTAAGTCAACTATCTCTGCCGGCGCTTCGCCACCGACTGGGATAGTGGCGTTAATCCTCGGGAGCTGACCGCCCTTGTTCCGCTCTCTATCTTTAGGCCTTATATCTTGATACACCGTCAAGGTATGTTTCTGATAATGTCATATCATCATCAAGTACGATGAAATCAGCATCTCTACCGTCAGCGATAATACCACACTTGTCAGCAACCTTTGAACTCTTAGCAGCTGTGTAACTTGCCATTTCTACAGCTTCTTCGTCTGTAGCAATGTTCCAGTCAACAACATTCTTGATAGCTTCGTTCAACATCAAGATTGAACCGGCTAAATTGTGTGTTTCATCTTTTAATCTGGCTGTTCCATTAGCAACAACAACTGGTAATTCACCAAGTACGTAGTCACCATCTGGCATTAAACCAGCACGCATACAATCAGTAATTAGGGCAACGTGTTCTGCACCCTTCTTTTCGATAACAATTCTTGCTGCGAATGGGTTGACATGATGTCCATCACAAATCAATTCATCATCAACTAAGTGCATTGAAAGTGCTGCACCAACCATACCTGGTAATCGGTGATTCAAACCACTCATACCATTATATGTATGTGTAAATCCTGTAGCACCTGCTTCAACACAAGCCTTAGCTTGTTCAAATGTAGCATCACTGTGTCCAAGATATACAGCAACGTTATCTGAAGCAACAGCTTTAGTGAATTCAACTGAACCTTTTCTTTCAGGAGCAATAGAGATCTTCTTGATCATACCGTGAGCAGCTTCTTGCCAATCTTCAAATTCTTCGGCATCTGGATCTCTGAAGTACTTAGGATTTTGTGCACCCTTGTGTTTTTCTGTGTAGAAGGGACCTTCAAAGTGAATACCTTGAATCTTAGCACCAGTAGCTTTCTTGTAATTATCACCAATTGTTTGGCAAATATGTTTTAGTTGGTCATGTGATGCTGTCAAAGTTGTTGGCAACCATGATGTAACACCAGCCTTTAATAGACCTTCTGACATTTCATTCAATTTTTCAAAATCGTCATCCATAACATCATGACCTACAAGACCATGGATATGTGTGTCAACTAGACCTGGAGCGATAAACTTGTCTGAATAATCAACAACTTTACCTTCCGGTTTTTCTTCGTCAGCATGATAGAATTTACCGAACTTACCGTCATCAGTAACTTCTAGATAGCCGCCATTTTCAGTAGTGTTTTTTAAAAAGAACTTCTTAGCATGAATATAATATGACATTATCGAATCTCCTTACTAATTTTGACGTTTTCATTATACCATTGTTTACTGGTCTATACCACAGAAGAAAGACAAATATATCTCCTATTTGTCTAGTGATAATAGTGACGATATTTCTTATAATGTCTGTAATTTTTATGTCTATTATTATAATGCTTATTTTGATAATTATTAGCAACTCCAGGCACTGTGAAAGTCCCATCCACAGTTGACCGTCCTGTCGCATAATCAAAAACAATATTATTCTGAATATTCCACAAATATCGGTTAATTTTCAAACTACCATCGGTCGACAATGCCTGTACCCAAACGCCCCGAGCCATTAGTTCATTACCTCGAAAAATTGGAGTTACTTGATAAATAATTTTTTTATTCTGTGCTAATTTATTACGAACCATTTGTTCAATTTCAGTCATTGTTTTTTGATTTGAAAATTCCGTTTGTGTGAAAAGATTGTAGGGATTATCAATACTACCTAGCTGACCCTGTTGCGTTTGACCGGATTTATTTAAATTGAAAGTCATTGTATAAGCAATTAAATGACCTCTATTTTGTGGAATAACACGTGTCCCGTTGACCGTTTTGGGTTCGTTATGCCAACCAGTCGGGCGCCATGTCTGTTCAGTTCTCGTATTAGATTTACCCAAATTATTACGCGTTAAATACGCTGTTGCCGTTTTAGTTCGATTCAAATTGTCTAATCCACCATAGTCTATATGTGCTTGATCAAAATCATTAGCTTGAATCGTAGTTGGTCGATCATTGTTCAAAATCTTAACTGCTTTATCACCAGATGCATACGTCCAATTACTGATTTCTTTTGCCGTAACATTTCCAGTGGAATCAGAACTAGATTTATCCACATTAGAATTTTTGTTAGCCGTTGTTTCCTGATTATCAACCTGTTTAGAACTGGTATCTGCATTCGTTGAACAGCCAGTCAAAAGCAGTGGTAAAAGTAACAGCAGTAAACCTTTTTTCATAGTTTGTCCCCTTAACAATTTTTTGCAAACCTTATTATATCAATATATGTAAATTATCCCGCCAAAATAAAAAGAGTGCGACATTTTGTCTACACTCTTTCTGCATAATTTATTTTAAATTTTTTTTGATATAGTCGGCGGAATATTGAAGCTTATCTAATTCATCTTGAGGAAGATCCAATTGCAATTGTTTTTCAATTCCATCACGACCAACAATAGCTGGATATGATAGGTAAACGCCATATTCTTCACGATAGTTAGATACAGGGAGTTCGATATTAGCATCATTTAAAATTGCTAACGAAAGTCTTACTGCTGCAGTTGATACACCATAGTTAGTATATCCTTTGCCATCAAAGACTGTGAAACCACCCATTCTTACATCTTCATTAATTTGATCCAAATCAAGACCATTTTTCTCAGCTAATTCTTTAACTGGCTGATCCATAACTTTTACCGTTGACCAAGCTGTAAACTGTGAGTTGCCGTGTTCTCCCAAGTTATATCCTGAAACAGATCTAGGATCAACATCAAAGGCTTTACCAACAGCACGTTTCATTCTAGCTGAATCAAGCAATGTGCCAGTACCAATTACACGTTCTTTAGGAAAATCAAGAATTTGTTGATACATTGATGTCATGACATCATTAGGGTTACTAATTACAACCATGACTCCATGAAATTTAGTTTGTTTAATCTTGTTAGCTACGTCTGTTACAGAGTCACCGGTTGGCTTCAATTCTCCAAAACGATTTGGATGTTCTCCGCCAATTAATTTGATGTGTCCAACGGCTGAAATAATAATATCGGCATCATCCAATTGAGAATAATCATTTACGTAAATATTAGTATGAGTTGGTAGATTAGCCATGGCATCTTCAAAGTCTAAAGCATCAGCTTTAACTTTTTTCTCATTCTTATCGATCAATACTAAGTCATCAACAAAGCCACCTGCAACAATATAATGTGCACATGCGGCACCAACATTTCCCATTCCAATAATTCCAATTTTTCTTGTCATGAAACGTACCTCGCAATCAAATTTTTAAAGAATAGTTCACACGACAATTATACCTTATATTTGTAATCGTTTTAACAAGTCTACAAATCTATCTAACAACAGAAAAAGACTACCTCCGAATTTAGGAGATAGTCTTTAGTTTAAAATTCGTTATTATTTTCTTTCTTCGTAGTACTTAACTTTACTCTTAATGATTCTCTCACAAAGATCGGCATATGAAATACCAGCAGCTTCAGCTTCTCTTGGCATTAATGACAATGGTGTCATACCTGGTAAAGTATTAGCTTCCATGACATACAATTGACCGTCACGTAATAAGAAGTCAACACGACCGTAGTTACTCATACCTAAGGCTTCAAAAGTTTTCTTAGTCAATGCTTGCATATTTTTATGAATCTTATCATCCAAATTGTCTGGAGGAGTAATAAAATGAGTCACATTGTTAGCTTGGAACTTATGTTGGAAATCATACCAACCTGTATCAACAGTAACTTCGACAGCTGGAAGAACCAAACCATCAACGATAGCAACTGAGAATTCGCGTCCCTTGATATACTCTTCAATTAGAACTTCATCATCAAATCTCAAAGCATCAGCAACTGAATCTCTTAATTCAGTAGCATTGTTAACAATATGTGTACCAACACTTGAACCACCGTTAGAAGGTTTTACTACCATTGGATAGTTGAAAGGAATATCCTCTGATAAAATTTTAGCAGTCTTAGTTGTTGTGTATTGAGCAGTTGGAATATTATCTTGTACAAAAATTTCTTTAGAATATTTCTTGTCCATAGCAAGTCCAGAAGCTAATGAACCACTACCTGTATACTTGATATCAAAGACATCAAAGACAGCTTGCATCTTACCATTTTCGCCATCTTCACCGTGAAGTCCCATGTAGACAATATCGGCATGACGACAAATGTTAAGAACATTTCTACCTAATAGACCTTTAGTTCCGTCAGTTCTTAAAGCATTGATCTTTTCATCTGTAAGAACTTCATCATCAATAACTAATTTGCTTTCATTTTCAGGTTCTGTTGTGAAGAGATCATCAATTTTATCCTCTTCAATATCCTTACCTAAGAATGAATCAACGTAAGCTACTTCATAACCTTTACTACGTAGTGCGTTGGTGATTTTAACTCCGGAAGATAAAGAAACATTTCTTTCTGTACTTCTTCCACCTGAAAGAACGACAATTTTCATTGTGTTTCACCTAATCCTTTTTATTTAATTATACTTACTTAAGCGTATTCCTAGAACCTACAGAATAGCATAAACTAGCGGCAAAAGCCATTTTAATTATCAAATAAATAAGAAAAAATTCCATTGACTTGTGAAAGCTTTTTTCTTTAACGAATGTACTTTTTCAGTAACCATTATAAATATAATAATACTAGTTGACATGTTATTACTTTATAGTTGTTTTAGATGTCTTATCTTGTTAATATATTAGTGAAGCAAGGTAAAGAAAAAGACCACTTAAAAAGTGGCCCTTAATCAGTGTCCTTGTCTAATAACAATATTACATATTATTTAGAGTCGGACATTGCCGTGTCCGACTTTTTTGTTTGAATTATTTCTTCAGTTCTTTGATAATTTCTAGTAAAACTACTAGAATCAAAAAAATGGAAATCAATTAATGCTAAAAAGAACGATAATCAGCCTCCTCTGACTGATTATCGTTCTTTTTAATTTGATGACATATACAGATTATTTTTCAACAATCTTTTAATCTGTAGAAGTCTTTTCTTTAGCAAGCATACCTTTTTCAGCAACTTTGAAGAATGGATAATACATTGCTCCGGCTAAGACTAACTCGACAGCTGACCAAACAGCAGCACGCCAATCCCAACCAGTTGCCATTAGTGGTCCGATAATTGGAGGCATTGTCCAAGGTACCATCGCTACTGGCGCATTCATTAATCCTAAATGAATCAAAAGATAACTACCTGTAGCTAAAATCAATGGAATTACGATAAATGGAATCATCGTCAAAGGATTCATAACAATAGGAAATCCGAAAATAACAGGTTCATTGATTTCAAACAAAGCACCTGGAAATGCTACTCGTCCAAGATCACGATAAGTCTTACTCTTTGAGAATAACATCAAAACAACCAAAGTAATTGTGGCACCAGTACCACCAACGTTAACCATCAAACTAGAAAATCCAGCAGCTGTGGCATAAGGAAGTGGTTGATGATGTGCAAAAGCCGTTCCATTAGCAGCTAAAAATTGTAAGAAAATTGGATCAGCGATTCCCTCTAAAGTCATATCACCATGAATACCACAAACCCAAAGCAAACTTACTAGGAATGTGTAAACCAAAATACCTGGCAAAGTATTCATCGCGAATAGTAATGGATGGAAAATTGATTGAATAACCAAATTAATATCAATATGTAGTGGCATACGGATAAATCAGAATAGAACTAAGATAACAAAACCTGGTAATAATGAAACAAATGAATTCGAGACAGCTGTTGGTACGCCATCAGGTAATTTGATAATAATATTTTTCTTAATAAAGAAGTTAAAAATTGTAACTGATATCATAGCAGTAATAATTGCGGTAAATAACCCAGATGATGAAAAATTATTAGTATCTAATTTGAACTTATCATTAAATGAAACGATGACAAAAGCCATAGTTGAAAGTCCCGCGCCGGAAATAGGATCAACTCCTAATTCCTTAGATAACTCATATCCAATCCCAATTGCAGCTAATAATGAAATAATTCCAAATGATCCATTAACGGCCACACCAATCATATTCATATATGGTTTGATGAAATTAGCCCATGCAGTAATTGGTATGTTACCAACAATTAGGAATACACTACCACTGATAATAGCTGGTAATGTCAAGACTAACCCGTTACGTATGGATACTAAATATTTGTTGTTTCCGACTTTTGACATCGGTGGCAAGATTTTATTTTGAAGCCAATCCATAAAGTTTTTCAAAAGCCTGTACCCCTCTTTCTGCCGTAAAATAGTTTTACAACATAGAAAGTATATTCTTGTAAGCGCTATTATTAAATAGGTATATACCATTTTTACTAAATCATTGACATTTTGTCAAAAAATCATTCATTTTTATTAATTTATTCGTCAATATATTAATATATTCATACAAGTATTCAAAAAAATTTTCCATCTTCTCGAATTCTTCATACATATTTGGTTTAATATGATTTAAGGAGGATAAAACCTTGAAAAAGTTAAATATCATTTTATTAGGACTAGTTTCTTTAATCACAGTTGGAATTTTCTCAACTCAGACTGTCAAAGCGGACGATCTAAGTGATCAACCCGTAATGACATTAGGAACTTCATTAACATCAAGTCAACGTCAAGGAACAATTGACGCCCTTTCTTCACAAGTCAGTGGAGACTACAAGACTATTACCGTTACCGGTGATACTCTAGTGAAATATCTCAACCCTAGTGGCAGTAGTTTCACAAGTAGTAGTGGTGTTTGGTCATCGGCCTTGATTCAAAAGACTTCATCCGGTTCTGGTATTAATGTCAAAATCGTTGATTATAATGGGAAGAACAATATTACTACCATTACAGCCGACCAATATCGTAATGCTGCCGTAACTGCCGGTATCAGCGATGCTAACATCTATGTAACATCAGCTACACCAATTGATGGTTCTGGTGCTTTAGCCGGAATCTACGCAGCTTATGCCAATAGTGGCGATACTTTGAATCAAAGCCAAGTTAACGCTGCGCAAAAAGAAATGAATGTTTTAAGTAATATTACCGATGCGAATAAGGGTACTGATGGATATTCTGATAAACAATTGAACAATGCCGTTGCTGGTATGAAATCTGATTTGGCAAATAAAGGCGATAATATCACCGTTAACCAAATCACAACAATTGTTAATAACAACTTGCAAAAGAATAATCTTCAAAATATCATCAACAACAATCAAAAACAACAAATCATTAACTTGATGGTACAAATCAGAGATTCTGGTGCTTTGAAGAATTCAAACTTCAAACAACAAGCTCAAAAATTAAGTAGCGATATCATGAGTAAAGCTAAAAATATTTTCAATAACTTAAATACTCAGGAGAATCGTAACTTCTTACAAAGAATTTGGGACAGTATCGTTTCATTCTTCAGTGGTTTATTTAAATAATCTGTAATACACAAAGAGGCTGTGACAAAACAGTCTCTTTATCTTAAAAGTTCGATGCGAATTTGAAA
>NZ_AZES01000042.1 GCF_001434985.1 Companilactobacillus paralimentarius DSM 13238 = JCM 10415
GTGTTTTTATTTTGTCATTTTTCTAAAGTGGCTAACTTGATTATAAAATTCGCCGATGAAACTAAATGACAATACAGAGGCAAAGAGAATTTTATCGGAGCTATATACCGATATTAATAATAATAAAGAAATCGATAAAAATGACTATAGTAAAGATTTTGTTTTGAAAACATATAATTTGTTGGATAAAAATTATTCAGAAACATATTTATTTGGTCGTTTGCGAGATGATCGTCAAGTTCAAAGCGTTTTGAAACATATGGATAATGGTTCAGAATATCAAGAAAGTATTGATCAGCTTTCTCGTAATTTAGGTTACGCGGTCAACTAAATAAAAAAATGGCAACGAGGGGTTGCCATTTTTTATGCTTAAATTTTAGTTGCAAATGCAACAAAATGGCTGTACAATACTTCTATTGAAAGCGAGGGAGTTTGGTGGTAGAAATTTTGCGTTCAATTGGTGTAATTGCACGTTCTTTAGATTCAATCAGTAATATTGAATTTAAAGATTATGACTTAACTAAAGGACAGTATTTATATTTAGTAAGAATTTATGAAAATCCCGGCATTATTCAGGAAAAATTAGCCGGAATGATCAAGGTAGACAAGACAACGGCTGCTAGGGCTATTAAAAAACTAGAAAAAAATAATTTTATTTTTAGAAAACAATCAACTGATAATAAAAAAGAGAAAAAATTATACGTAACCGATAAGGGTAAAAAAATATATCCAACCATTTATCGAGAAGATATTTACTCAAATCAAATGGCTTTAAAGGGTTTAGATGCCGCCGAACAGAAGCAAATTCTAAAGTTGTTGAAGAAGGTTGAAGATAATGTGGCAGCCGATTGGGAATATGTTAAGAAGGGTAATAAGAGAGAATATTGAAAATTAGACAGTGCAATGTAAATGACCTAAAAGTTCTTCAGGATTTAAGCAGAGAGACTTACACGGCCACTTTCGGTCAGGATAATACAGAAGAGAATTTGAATGCTTATTTGGAAGAAGCATACAATACTGAACAGCTTACTTCTGAATTAACGAATCAAGATTCAAAATTTTACTTCATTTACCAAGACGAACAATTAGCAGGTTATCTGAAACTCAATATTTTAACGGCTCAATCAGAAAAAATGCCAGATAATTATATGGAAGTTGAGCGAGTTTACTTTAAAACGGCTTATCAACATTTAGGATTAGGAACTAAAGTGTTTAATTTTGCCGAAGAACGAGCAAAAGAATTATCTAAAGATAATATATGGTTAGGTGTTTGGGAATTCAATTATCCAGCCCAAAAGTTTTATCAAAAGATGGGCTTCGAAAGATTCAGCGAACATAAATTTATAATGGGAGATTCAGTGCAAACTGATTTCTTAATGAAAAAGAATTTGAGGGTAGAAAAATGACAAAAGTAGTTATTGATCAAAAGTTTTGGGATTTATTTCCAGATGCACAAATTAGTACTTTGGCAATTCATCAAATAAATAATCACGTTGATGAGAAAGATGATCCATACTTTGCTAAATTGTTGAATGATAGTGCCGAAGAATCAAAGAAATTTATCAATGATGAAGTTTTCCGAGAGAGTGAAGTAGTGGATCAGTGGTGTCAAGCTTTTCGCGAATTCAAGACTAAAAAGGGTGCACGTTGTTCAATTGAAGCCTTGTTGAAACGGGTAAGCCAAGGGAGAACTTTTTCGCCGATTAATCCGCTAGTCGATATTTATAACAGTGTTTCTTTGAAATATGCGGTACCTTGTGGTGGTGAAAACCTAAATGCTATGGCAGGCGATTTACATCTTGGAGAAGCTCAAGGTGGCGAAGGGTTTAAACCATTAGGTGCTGATGAAGATGCTCCGGCTTTACCAGGTGAAATTATTTATTATGATAATGACGGTGCAATTTGTCGATGCTTAAATTGGCGTGAGGCTCAAAGAACAATGTTAACTGAAGAAACAACAGATTCAGTTTTGGTTATTGAAGCCATTAATCAAGAACAGGCTCAAAGAGCTAACGAAGCAATTAAAGAGTTAAAGCAATTGATTGAAGATTATTTCCATGTAGATGGAAAAATAGAGATTTTGACAAAAGACAATTCGGAAACAGATGAATTGTAATTCAAATTAAAAAATTCACTCCAATTCATGGGGTGAATTTTTTTAACTTAATTTTCTATTTGAATATTTTTTTGATCATTATCGACCATTCCGAAGACTAATATAAGAATACCGATAATTAGTGAACCGACGAAATAGGAAAAGATAGTTGAAATATTTAAATTAATACTTAATGAGAAGCCAATTAAGTAAGGCCCGATAGTAGCGCCAATACGTCCAATTGATTGAGTGAATCCAATACCGACGCCACGAATGTTCATAGGATATTGAGTTGGTGTCAAAGCAATCAGAATTCCCCAGGCTCCTAGAGTGAAGAAGGAAAGTAGACAACTACTGAATACAACCATAAAGACATTTTGCGCGGTTCCAAATAGGAAAGATCCGATAATAGTCCCAACCAAATAGATTCCCAAAACTTTTTTACGGCTCAATTTACCCATTAGATAGGCTGCTAGAAAGTAACCAGGCAATTGAGCAAAACTCATTATTAATGTATAACCAAAACTGTGAACGACTGAGAATCCTCGTTTGATCAGTACACTTGGTAACCAAAGGAACATACCATAGTAGGTGAACATAATGATAAACCACAACAAACTTAAACAAACAGTGGCACGACGATATTTTTTAGACCAGATTTGATTTAGAGCAATCCGCAGGTTTAGACGTTTATTTTTAATGTTAGTTTGTTCTGGTAAATGGCGACGAATTACCAAAGTGTATAGAGCCATAATGGATGTAGCAATAACTGTAAATCGCCAACCATATAGTGGCATGAAAAGAAAGGCTAGAAGGGAAGCTAAGATCCAACCGATCGCCCAAAAACTATCAACTAGAATCAACATTTTGGAACGTCTGTGACCAGAGAAGGAATCGGCAATGATAGTTGTGGCAACGGGTAATTCTCCACCTAGACCAATTCCCGTAATGAAACGAACAAACATGAATTGTTCAACGTTAGTCGTTAATGCTAAGACTAAATTACTAACAGAAAAAATTAAGAGCGTAATAACAATAATATTTTTTTTACCAAATTTGTCGGCTAAGTAGCCAAATAATATGGCACCAAACATCATACCAACAGTAGTAATAGAACTGACTAATCCAATTTGATTGTCATTCAAAAACCATTCTTTTTTGATCAATGGCATGATAAAAGATAATAAAGCTACATCGGCGGCGTCAAAAAGCCAAGCAGTTCCGATGACCATTAAGAGCTTTAGACCACTTTTTTCATTTGCTTGTGTGTCCAAGATAGTAAATACCTCCTAAATTTATAAAAAAAATAAATAATATTATTAAAGGTAAAATTTACCTTTAATAATGCAAAACAAAGACTATCATTAGTCTTATTTAGGGTCAAGCGTTTCACGTAACTTGTATAATTTGGCCGGACGACCACTCTTGCCGTGCTCAGTTCCAGCTTCAATAAAGAGATGTGAGTGTGTTTTACGAAAGTTAGAATTATCAATGGTTTGATAGGGCTGCTTCCAAAATGTGGAGTAGACTTCACGTGCTTCTTTGAGAGTGAAATCATCACCTAAAATCAAAAGGATTGTGGGTAAATAATTCAAACGATTCGTGATTCTTTGAAAAGCGTTACGTAAAATTAAAGCATGATCGGCACTCAAATGCTTGTTATCATTGTATTTTGCTAAATGTTCGTAGAAATCTTTAACCGATATTTTTTCACTTAATGTTTTGAAAGTTAAGTTATGATGTTCCAATAAGAAGCAGTCTTGATCGTAATTAACATTGAACCATGCGACCTCTTTAGCACCATAACCAGCTGTTAGATCGGGCATATAAGGTAAGTAAGTCATGTAACTTAGGGCAATTTCGCGGTTTTGATCTGTACGTTTAACATTACTGAAGGTGGCTAATTGTTCAGTATAAAAGTTAGGTAATTGAATACCAATTTTTTCATTGATCAATCTTAATGAGGCTTCCTCAGCATCTTCATTAGTACGTAGCATCGTTGTAGGCAACCCCCATTTGTCAATATTGGGCCCCAGAGAATTTTTAACTAGAAGAATCAACACTTTACTTTTGCTAGTATCGAAACTCCAGATGATATTAACGACGCTGATTTTTAATCGGTCGTCAGTTGTTGTATCTGTCATACTATTGACTCCATTCTAGATATGCCCTCATTATAATTTACTTGTTGTACAGTTCCAACGTTTTGACGTGTATATTCTTGTTTATTTATCCAAAAAAATATATAACGTACGCAGAGATTGAAAGAGATCTCTATGTGATGGGTATTTCTCCAATCAAGCAGAGTCCGATTGATCCATCACATTAGGACTCTGTTTCATAGCGACCAACAGTCGTTTATGAGGGGGAAAATATTATGAAAAAACTCGTAAGAAATAGCATGTTAGTAGGGGCAGCTGTTTTAGGAATTGGTTCGTTAGGTGCAGTCGCTCAAGCAGCAACAACACCTGCACCACCAGTTACAAGCACAGCCACGGCCGATATTACGCCTGGAACGATCACTTTAAGTTCGGCCCCTAGTTTTCAATTTGGTACAGTAGCAGCTTCAGCAAACGATATTTCATATACATCAACTTCCACATCAGGAATCTTGGATATCGCTGATGCTGGTACTGGTACTGGATATACTGTAACTGTTGCGGCATCACCATTCACGGCAACAGGCGGCGCAGCCTTAAAGAATGCACAACTATTATTAGATAATAAAGAAACAGATCCTATTAAAGCAGATGATGTTGATAATGTATCAACACCTCCAACACTTGTCGCAAATCTTTCACTATCAAGTTCACCAGTAACTGTTGTTAGTGCTGCAGCTGGTAGTGGTGTAGGTGCCTATACTGGAACATATGGTTCTACTGATGCCTCACTTAAGGTTCCAGCTGGTAATATTGGCGGATCCTACAGTTCAACCTTAACATGGACGTTAGCTAATGCACCTGCTTAAATATAAAAATTGAGGGCTTGTAACTTAATTGTTGCATGCTCTCTTTTTTTCTTCGGGAGATGATATTTTGAAGAAGCGTATTTGGATTTTCATGTTGTTTTTAATTAGTGTTATAACTTTTGGTTGTTTAGGAACCCAAGATATTTCGGCCGCCACCTCAGAAGCTCAACCAGCAGTGACTTATAATATTGTGCCAGAACTTTCAAATAATCAGATCGATAAAAAAGTCGGTTATTTTGATTTGAAAGTGACGCCAGATGAGAAGTTGCAAGCTAAATTTAAGATTAATAATAACGATACTAAAACGCATACTTATACTGTAATGGTGAACCGGGCATCGACTGATACCAATGGGGTAATAGTCTATAACGAACATAACGTTAAAGCTGATTCATCTTTGAAATATGATATTGAAAAATTAGTTACATATCCTAAGAGTGTTACTGTTGATGCAAAATCTTCTACAGAAGTAGTTGTGAACATTAATGCTCCGAAAGGAAATTTTGATGGCGTATTGTTAGGTGGTATCTTTATCGAACAAGATAATCAAGTTAGCAAGAGTAACGCTAAGGGTGTAACGTTAAAAAATAAGTATAATTATGTTCTAGGCCTACAATTGAGACAAAACACTGACACAGTTGAGCCAAATTTAAAACTGATCAAAGCATATGAAGATACTCAAAATGGACAAATTTCAGTCAATGCACTATTAGATAATGATGTGCCAAGATTGGAAGAAAAAGTTGATATCAAAGCAAAGATAACTTCAGAAAATGATAGTAAGAATGTTATTTTACAATCAGAGAAATCAAATATGTCAATTGCCCCAAACAGTTACTTTACTTATCCTATTAATGTTAATACAGTTATCGGTGCTAACAAGGATAAGAGATTAAAGTCAGGGACTTATATGATGTATTTGGATGTTAAGGCTAACAATGGGCAAAATATTTGGAAGCTTCAACGGAAATTTACGGTTACTGACAAGCAAAGCCGTGAAATCAATAAGAAGACGCCAGTTAAGAACAGTCATACTAAATCCAATATGGCTATCGTTGAAACAATTGCTGCAATTATAGTGGTTGCAGGGTTAGGTGTTTGGTATTACAAAAAACATAAAAAGTAAAACGAGATACGAATAAAAGAATCCAATAACTCACTTTTGGGGTTCTTACTCAAATTTGGTTAAAATGTGAATGTGCTTAAATTCCCGTCTTCCGCAAGAATTAGAAATGTATTGGAACGCGATGGATCTCCAAGATCAGCCTTATTGTAAGTGGCAAAGCCGCCAACAATAATCACATAGCTGAACTCATTTCCAATTCTTACTCCAGACCAAATAATTTTCCATTTAGTTTTCTTGTGGTAAGTATGTTTAATACGTAATTTTGTAAAATAAAAACGGCCTCTATTAAGAGATTCAAGTAAGGTATATATCTTGAATACTTAATGGAAACCGTTCTTTTTGTATTCCTATTAGAACACATTGATGAGAACTGTACCTGAGACGACTAAGAATAATCCTGCAATTGAGTAAACTGATAGTGTTTCGTGGTAGAAGACAATACCAGCAATAGTAACAAGAATTAGGCCAACGCTACCCCATGTAGCGTATGTAAGACTAAGTGGTAGTCTTTTAAGGACGTGGGAAAGAACAAATAGGCAGATAAAATATGACGTTAAAGTTCCCACTGTAGGTAATAGATTGGTAAAGCCATCAGTTTTCTTTAAAAGTGAAGTTCCTAAGACTTCGAAACCAATGGAGACCAATAATAGTAAGTAGTTCATAAGCTTTTCCTCATTCAAAATTTCTTTCAATATCATACACGAGTTTAAACAAAAAAACACCAATTATTTTTAAAAATGGAAAAATTCTTTCTATGAATCCATACATTTATGAAAGGGCTTACAAATGTCGATATTGTGATAATCTGAATTAGAAAGCGAGGGATTGCAATGGCAGATTATAAGTTTTTGAAACCATATACGTTTGAGAAGAAGGGAATTACAGTAAAGAATCGTATTGTTATTCCACCAATGACCGAGGAAATGAGTTTTTCAAATGGTGAAGTAACATCAGATGAATTGCGTTATTATCATATGCACAGTGGTGGCGCTGGAATGTTTGTGACTGCAGTTGCTAACGTTAATGCACTAGGTAAAGGTTTTGAAGGTGAACTTAGTGCCGAAGATGATAAGTTTATACCCAGCTTAAGAAAATTGGCTTCAGCTATGCATGTAAACGGTACGAAAGCCATTTTACAAATTTTTAGTGCTGGACGTATGTCTTCAACTGCTATTTTACGTGGACAACAACCAGTTAGCGCTAGTGCTGTTAAGGCAACTAGAAATAATTCAGAAGTACCACGTGAATTGACAGAAGAAATTGAACAAACAATTAAAGATTTTGGTCAAGCAACAAGACGTGCGATTGAGGCGGGCTTTGATGGTGTTGAAATCCATGGTGCTAATACTTATTTGATTCAACAATTCTTCTCACCACACTCTAATCGTCGGACTGATAAATGGGGTGGATCAGTTGAAAAGAGAATGACTTTCCCATTGGCAGTAGTTGACGAAGTAGAAAATATTATCGAAAAGTACGCCGACAGACCATTTTTGATGGGGTATCGTATTTCTCCAGAAGAGATTGAAGATCCCGGTATCAGATTTGAAGATACTTTGAAATTAGTCGATGCCTTGAAAGAAAAGCCACTTGATTATCTTCATGTTTCAATGGGGAATGTTTGGAGAAAATCACTTAATGATAAGTCAGTTACTACACCATTGAACTTAACTATTAAAGAGCATATTGGTGATTTACCATTGATTGGCGTTGGTGATATTCAAACACCTGCTGATGCTGAAAAGGTTGTAGATGAAGGATTAGATTTTGCAGCCATTGGTCGTGAGAGTTTACGTGAGCCACATTGGGTTCAAAAAGTTGTCGCTGGTGATGAAGATGCTATTCGTTATACTATTGCTCCAGCAGATCATGAAGAGTTAGGTCTCTATGGTACTTTCTGGGACTTCTTAATTACGGCTTTTCATTCAGGTTTGCAGTTGAGTAGTGAACCACATACAGAAGAGAATCGTAAAGAATTTAGTGGTATTTTGGACCACATTTTTGGTGGTGGAGAGTAATGCTTAGAGCTGTCTGTGAAGACAGCTCTTTTTTTATAAAAAATTCTAATAAAAAGTATATCAAACACCCAATTGACAGTGATAAAAACCTATATTAATTTTGTTAGTAAATATTTAATTGTTGTAGGGGATTGTTAAACTTGTTTGAGAATGATTGGAAATTATTTAAACTGCAATTAAAAATGATTATGCAAGAAAAGATTGTTTTCTTTTATACCTTGATAGTGCCAATAATCATGGCTTTTTTGAATAATAATCTTAATTTTCGAGGAAATGAAGTCTTATATATTTATTGGGCGTACATTGTTGTCACGACAGTCCTGAACGGTTTTTTAATGAATTTGATTCGGGTACGTGAAAGTGGATTTTTTAAACAACCGTCAGAATTGATCGATTCTAATTTTTCAATTTTGTTTACAGCCTTCTTTGCTCAACTGCTTGTTATACAGATACAAATTTTTATTTTTAATTTGACAATTGATTGTTTTATAACGCCAGTATCATCATATACATTTTTATATGGATTTCTGGTTTCATTTTTAACAACAATTATCAGTATTTCGATGATGTCCATATTGTTACTTTTTAAATGTAAGCAAAGAACTTTTTATGTGATTATAAACTTTTTTCTATTTGGTGGATTATTGTTATTAAGTACCCGTCCAGAAGGAGTATGGAATTATATTTTGACAATGATTAATCCTTTTCAATTTATTTATGCACTCTATTCAGTACCGTGTATCATTAATTCCTTTAGTTTGATTTTAGGAGTATTTACCATTTGTTATATGTTAATTGGAATTATTGTCTTAAGCCGTTTGACCAAGAAGAATGAGTGATTTATTTTCAAATCAGAATAGTTAAATAATTCACAAATATGGTTGAAACTCCCATTTCACCTAGCCTATACTTTAATTGCAGGTTAAATAGGGGTATATAAATGAAAAGAAAAAGCGATATAACAGTTAAATTAACCAGAACAAAATTGATTTTAATTTTGACGGCAATAATTTGGATAGAAACATTGTTAGTTTACTATGGGGATTTTAAGTTGGGAATTGAAGGTCCATTGCAAGTAATTATTTCTATCTTCAACCCGTTAGGTTTCATATTGCTTATTTTGAGTTTGGCTAATTTTTTTGTACGTAAAAAATCATTTGTGATTTCACTGATGGTATTATTTGCTTTAGAAACGATATTATTAGTTGCTAACGTTATTTATTATCGAGAGTTTTCTGATTTTATTTCAATAAATACAATGTTAAGTGCTCAAAAATTTAATGGTGCAATGGGAAAGAGTATTGCTACCCTAATTTCGCCGCATGATGTTATTTACTTGTTGAATTTGGGTTTAATTATAGGTCTACCATTCTTTACTAAGAATAATTTGATAACCATTCCTGTTAGGATGGTTAATAAAGTAGCTTTATCGTGTTTAAGTGCATTTCTAATCGTTCTGAATTTAACTATCTCTGAGATGAATCGACCTCAATTGTTAGGTAGAACCTTTGATCAAACTTATATTGTTAAGTATCTCGGATTGAACTTTTATATGGCTTATAATACGGCCAACAAGGTTAATGAGGATGCTGAAAAAAATAAAGTAACGACGGTCGATATTGATTCACCGTTACAAGAGGCTGCACAGATTTATGCGAAGCCAGATAAAAAATATTATGGAATTGCGCGTAAAAAAATGTCATTGTTATTCACTTAGAAAGCTTTCAACAATTTTTGATTAATATGAAGGTCAATGATCAAGAAGTAACACCATTCTTGAATAGTTTGTATTCAGATAAGAATACTGTCAGCTTTTCTAATTTTTTTCATGAAGTCGGGCAGGGCAAAACTAGTGATGCGGAAAATATGCTTGAGTCGGGATTATTTGGATTGCCGACAGGATCTTTATTTAACAAATTAGGACCAACAAATACTTTCCAGAGTGCTCCAGCTATTTTGAAACAAAAAGAAGGCTATACAAGTGCTGTCTTCCATGGAAATGTTGGTAGTTTTTATACAAGAAGCAAAACTTATAAGAGTATGGGCTACAACTACTTTTTCGATCAAGGTTATTTTAATCAAACTGAAGATTCTAATGTTGGTTTTGGATTGAAAGATAAATTGATGTTTAAGGAGAGTGTGAAATATTTAGAAAAACTGCAACAACCGTTTTATATGAAATACATTACACTAACAAATCATTATCCGTTTGATTTACCAGATGAAGACAATGACGGTTTTGTTAAACCGGAAACAAGCGATAGTGTCGTCAATAATTACTTTTTGACAGCACATTATTTGGATGCCTCGTTTCGTGAATTTTTCAACTATCTGAAAGAAAGTGGATTGTATGATCGATCAGTTGTTATTCTGTATGGTGATCATTATGGTATTTCAGATGATAGGAATAAAGCTCTGGCACCATTGTTGGATAAAGATCCTGAACAGTGGGATGAATTTGACAATATTCAGTTACAAAGGGTTCCTTTTATGATTCATATGAAGGGAATCGCTGGTCATATTGATAATGAATATGGTGGTGAAATTGATGTATTACCAACTATTTTGCATTTATTAGGAATTAATACTAAGGATTATATTCAATTAGGAACTGACCTGTTTTCTAAGCAGCATGATAGTAACGTCATTTTTAGAAATAATGGAATGGTCAACAGAGAATATACTGTTTTAAAGAAATCAAATGATTCATACAATATTTATGATAATAAAACAGGAGAATTATTGAATATTGATCCTGCATCCGATTTGTATAAAAAGATTGTTGAAAAATATGAACAAGAACGTCATCTGTTGGATATATCAGATACTATTAATCAAAAGAATCTTTTGAGATTCTATACACCAATAGGATTCAAACCAGTTGACCCTACTGATTATGACTATGAAAATGAAGTAAGCCAGTTGGATAAGATAAATGATACATTGGGTAACTCATCGACAAGCGTGTATTCGCAGAATAATGATAAATCGACTGTTTCAATGTACAAAACTGATGCACCTGAAAGTACAGAATAAGTTCCTATACAATACCAACAATTAGGAAAAATAAAACAGCGTCTATCCAAGTTTCAGTACACTATAAAAGTGTCTTGAAACCTGAATAGGCGCTGTTATTTTTAATTTTAATTAATCACTAACAGCGACGTATGATTTGATAACTTTTCTATCAGTCATTTCTTGATAAGCATCGTTGATCTGGTCAAGATTGAAATTCTTTGTAAAGACTAATCCAGGATTGATTTCACCATCTAGAACAGCTTTTAGTAGGCGACTCTTGTCATAAGTAGTAACAGAAGCAGGACCACCAGCGATAATGATATTCTTACCGAATGATGTAGCAATATCCATCTTTCCGGTATGTGGCAAACCGACACGGCCGACAACAGAACCAGGACGACCGACTTTCAAAGCTGTTTCAGTAGATAATTCAGTACCAACACATTCCAAAACGGCATCGGCACCAAAGCCATTAGTTAATTCTAAGATCTTCTTAACACCTTCATCACCACGTTCAGCAACATTATCAGTTGCACCGAATTTTGCGGCTAAAGCTTGGCGGTCGGGGTGACGGCTAGTTGAAATGATTTTTTTAGCACCAAGTAATTTGGCAGAAATGATTCCGCAAAGTCCTACGGCTCCATCGCCCATGACAACGACAGTATCACCATGTTTAACGTTAGCAACGGTTGCAGCATGGTAACCAGTAGCCATAACATCAGCTAGAGTCAAAAGTGATTTGAGCATATTTTCACTGTAATCACCGGGTTTTCCGGGAATCTTAACTAAAGCCCATTGACCATGTTGGAATCTAATGTATTCAGCTTGATTACCGTTACTGAAGTTATCAGTATGAGATTGACAATCTCCATCGAAACCAGCTAAACAGGCAGGACAATGTCCACAACCATGTGTAAATGGGGCAATTACGAAATCGCCTGCTTTAACAGTTGTAATATCGGAACCAACATCTTGAACGATACCAATGGCTTCATGTCCTGAATTCTCAGAGTGTTCTTTTTTATCCTCTAGATCACGATAAGCCCATAAATCTGATCCGCAAACACATGTCCGAACAACTTTAATAATAACGTCATCAGGTTGTTTAATCTTAGGAATATCAACATTTTCAATATCCACTTGCCCGACTTTTTCAAAGATTGCTTTTTTCATAAATGATCCTCCCTTATTTGTTAATTCAATTATAGCGTTTTTAAAAAATGTTTTGGTATTAATTAAAACCCTATTTCAAATTGATCGTTAGTTGTCCTAATTGTTCAATTTTACTAATTAATTGATCGCCTGATTTGAGAAATTCTTGAGGATTTCGTCCTGCACCGACTCCACCAGGAGTACCAGTAAAAATAAGATCTCCTGAGTACAATTCGGTAATAGATGATAAGTAGCTAACCAATTTTTCAGGCCCAAAGATTAAATTGCCCAATTTACTGTGTTGTTTTTCGACACCATTTAATTCGGTAGTAATAGTTAAGTCGTTTAAATCTGTGATTTCATCCGGCGTCGTTAACCAAGGCCCAATGGGTGAGAAGTTCTCATAAGATTTTGCCAAAGAAAATTGTGGATTGTCATTAGCAAATTGTAATTGGCGATCAGATAGATCTTGTCCAACCATGTAACCAGCAATGTGTTGACTCGCAAGATTCTGGCTAATATTACGTCCTCCTTTGCTAATAACAATGACTAGTTCTGTTTCCCAGTCTGTTTTAGGACTAGGAATTTTGACAGTTGGATTAGGACCGGTCAAGGAACTGATGAATTTGGTAAAAATATTGGGAACCTGAGGTTCTTTAGTGTGAAGTTCATTCAAATGATCTCGGTAATTGAAGCCAACTGCGAAAATTTGTTTGGGGTTAGTTATAGGTAAAGAAAAACTTTCCATTGTCGGTAATACACGTTCGCGGCTCAAAAATAATTTTTCTTTTAGATTGGGTAAGATAGACTGTATATCTTTGACGCCATTAATGAGTTGTAAAGTATGATTATCATTAATAATGGCGGCCCTACCAAGGTACATTCCTAATTTCATGATTATGCCTCTTTCATATAGAACTTTATTCTATTTTAATACGGTAGATTGTAAGATTAAATAGAATTCTACCCAGACGAAAAAATTGGATAGAAAAAGGGCAATGGACCCGGTATTGTTTTAAGTGACAAAACTATAAAC
>NZ_AZES01000043.1 GCF_001434985.1 Companilactobacillus paralimentarius DSM 13238 = JCM 10415
GCGAATTTTATAATCAAGTTAGCCACTTTAGAAAAATGACAAAATAAAAACACCAAGACGTAAAAATCAGGTATCATTGGAGTTCTCACACAAACAATGAAAGAGGTTTTTCGTCTTGGTGCTAGAACAGAATATCATAAATCGTCCTAAAGGACATCATTTAACTGAAATTGAACGTGGAAAGATTGCTTCCTTTCATTCAATTGGCTACTC
>NZ_AZES01000044.1 GCF_001434985.1 Companilactobacillus paralimentarius DSM 13238 = JCM 10415
ATTAAAAAACTGGTATTGATTATTCATCAATACCAGAAAGTATAGAACCATAAAAATAGAGCTCACACATTTGTGTGAACTCTATTTTTTTAACCTAAGAATTCGAAAACATCTTTACGGTCATATAAATGAAGAATCTTTTCTAAAATGAACTGTAAAGCTAATGATATGATTACTGGAATTACTAACCAGCTAATCAATAATAGGGCAATATTTAAACCGGCCTCCATTGATGCTAGTAGTCCAACTAGTCCAACCAAACCGAATCCGGCTGACGCGGGTGTACCGGAAATGGAGAAGAGTGCTACAGGAATAGCGGAAATGGCAGCAGTTAATAAACAAGGAATAAGGATGATAGGTTTTCTAAATAGATTTGGCATCATCATTTTCATAGCTCCTAGGGCAATCGCAATGGTTACACCAGGTTTATTAATTTTCCAAGAATTAATGACAAGGACAATTGTAGTAGCAGCGACACCCATAGCAGCAGCTCCAGCGGAAATACCATTTAATTGAATGGCCATACCGATAGCAACTGTTGAAATTGGTGAAATAATAATGGTAGCAAAGGCACAACTAATCAAGATACACATAATGATTGGTTGCAAATTAGTGAAGGAATTGATTCCATCTCCGATGGCCTTAGTGATGTCAGTGACGTATGGGTAAAGATAAAATCCAATTAAACCAGCACCAACACCGACAACAATAGGGGTTAGAACAATAGCGACTGAACCAAATTTCTCACCAATCAGTAGAATTAGACCAACAGCAATAGCAGCTGTCAGCATAGTATTGATAATATCACCAGTACCGGCTCCAATATAGGCTTGAGTTTTAGCATTGAATTTAATTACACCGGAACCAACAAAGGCAGCTCCACCAACGACCATCATTGGCATTGGCTTGAATTCAAATTGGAGTGCGATTAAGGCTCCAATCAATAATGGTGTTGCAAGTTGAAAGATAATTGCCATTTGACCGATGGCAAGTGCAAAAGGATTGTTACCGAACAGTTTTAAGATAGCAGCTAAAACGGCATTGGGAATCAATCCGATGATAATACCGGTTGCGGTTCCTGATAATACTTTGTTTAGAAAAATTTTGGCTGTTAGTTTTTGTTTCATAATAATCCTCCTGTGATTTACCTATTTAGCACCAAGAATGTCTTCTTTGCAGTGAATTAGTTGTGTTAATAAATCACAATATGGAGTAGGAATCTGATATTTTTTACCTTTACGAGAAACCGCACCATTAATATAGTCGATTTCTGTTAGACGATTATTTTTAATCAAATCCTGATACATGGATGGATAATGTTTACCGATTGTCTCAGGATCGAAACATGATTCAACGTGGGCAACGACTTCATCAACGTCCAAATCAACGCCTTCGTGTTTAGCAACGGCAGCAAATTCATTTACAACAGTTACGACGATATCATGAGCTGGTTTAGTAGCACCGAACTCAGCCATATTGACATCAAGAATTGAGCAAAGGCAGTTCATAGTTCCGTTAACACAAGCCTTACGATAAATTGAGTAGTGGATATTATCTGAGTACTTGGCGTTTAAACCAGATTCGGAAAGAACTTTAGCCAAGTCTTTAGCAGCATCTTCTTGATTTTGACCAAGATTTTGTAATTCGACAGAACCATTACCGAACAGTTTAACCTCACCGGGGCCGACTAAGCCTGCGGTCCACATTGTGTTACCAATAAAGATATTTTCCATTGGAATATACTTTTCAATAGTATCTTCATGTCCGATACCATTTAAAAGGCAAAGAATTTTTGTATTCTCAGCAATAAGAGGTTTGACATCTTGTAACATTTCGGCCAACTGCATTGATTTGGTAAATAAAATAATTAAGTCAGCCTTTGTATCACCTTTAACTTCAGATGGAAGCATTACGGGGATTTGTTCAGTAATATCCTCACCATTAAAGTTAGCTTTTAAACCATTTTGACCTATAGCTTCAACGTGAGCTGGCCAACCGTCAACTAAAGTAACATCATTTCCACCTCTGTGAAGCATAATTCCAAAGCGACTACCCATGGCACCCGCACCTGCGATGATAATTTTCATCATGTTCACTCCTTTGTGATTTCTGTAACTATCATTATACTTGAATAGTTGTGAAAAAATCCACAAATAATTATAGTAAACGTTTCTACAAAAATAGATTTTATTTATGATTACTGATAACAACTTTACCGATCATATGATTTGTTTCCACCAATTGATGCGCTTTCTTTAGGTTATCAACGTTAATAGGCGATAGGGTTTTGGTTAGAGTACTGTGAATAGTCTTGCTATCAAGTAGTTGGGAAATATTTTCAAGAATGTCATGTTGCGTAATCATATCAGATGTTTGATAAAAAGATTTGGAATACATCCATTCCCAAGAAAATGTTGCTCGTTTTTTAGTTAATTTCTTAAGATCGATAGGACGATGATTTTCGGTAATTGAAGTTATCCTTCCGCTTGGTTTAATTAGTTGAGCCATTTCATCCCAATGTCCGTCAAGATCATTCAATTCTAGAATATAATCAACGTATTTAAAACCTAGTTTATGAACCTCAGTAACTAAATTTTTACGATGATTGGCGGTAAAATCGGCATGGTTTTGTCGTACCCAGGAAATAGTTTCAGCACGAGATGCAGTAGCAATTATTTTTAATCCGGCCCAGTAAGCCAATTGAGTAGCGATTGAACCAACACCACCGGCTCCATTGATTATTAGAATTGTCCGTTGATGGTTTTTTCCCTTATTATATGTAGAGATTTCTAATTGCTCAAAAAGGGCTTCCCACGCGGTTAATGAAGTTAATGGCATAGCTGCAATTTCAGCGTCTGATAAAGTTTGCGGAGCGTGACCGACAATTCTTTCATCAACTAATTGATACTCACTATTGCTACCAGGTCTAATAAAGGAACCAGCATAAAATATTTTTTCACCACAATGGAAGAGAGTGACTTCATTTCCAGTGTCAATGACTACTCCAACGGCATCCCAACCAATTACTTTAGGACTAGTTAACTTTCGGTAACCATTTTTTCTGACACCAATATCAACGGGGTTGACTGATGTTGCAGATATTTTTACTAATAGATCATGTCCTTTTGCTTCAGGTATGGGTTGTGAAAACTCAATTAAACTGTTTTTATCTTGGATAGGTAGATGTTCTGTAAATCCTATGGCTTTCATAATGTTATCCTCCTTGTTATTTAGTATTAATCGTGTGAGGAGTGTTAACAATCGTGAAATTTTTGTTACTAGTCGTAAATGATTGCTTCAAATTTAAAAAAAAGGTAATTTATATATTAATTGATTGGGAGTGAGGATATGCAAAGACACATTTATGATTGTAATGCGGGTTGCCCAGTAGAAAGCACTTTACAAATAATATCTGGAAAGTGGAAAAGTGTGATTATTTACCACCTATTTCAAAATGAGACTTGCCATTTTGGACAGTTACAACGTGAATTAGTAGATTGTTCTAGGAGAATGCTTGCCTTACAGTTAAATGATCTGGAGCAAGATGGAATAATTAAGAAAACCATTTATCAGGTGAAACCTTTGAGAACGGATTATCAGTTGACAGAATTTGGTAGAACTCTAGAACCTGTTATTGAAGCAATGACCAATTGGGGTAGTTTTTATAATCAAAAAAAGGCTTCGAGAACCTAAAATATCATATTATTTTAAAAAAATAAGTCCCTTTTAGTACTTCTGTTTAATTCCAAAAGGGGCTTTTTTCTATGACGAATTGTCAAATCAAGCGCAACTTTGTCCCGAAGAAAACTTCAAATGGAC
>NZ_AZES01000045.1 GCF_001434985.1 Companilactobacillus paralimentarius DSM 13238 = JCM 10415
TTTCTATCCAAATTTTTCGTCTGGGTAGAATTCTATTTAATCTTACAATCTACCGTATAAAAAAAATGTTGATATTCCATCAACATTTTTTGAATTTTTTGTGAAAGCCTTATGACAGAACCTGCCAATGAGGATATTCAGTATCCTTAGTTTCAAATGTTTTTGTCAGAAGATACTCTCTTGCTTTAAGAACCAAAGGAGAACTATTATTAACATTCAATTCAGACAATGGTATCCAAATTGCACCTAACGAATCTTGACCAATAAATTGTGTCACAGTGGTTTGGGCCTTTCCCTGATATTCTTCTATCAGGTTGAACACACAAACATGTTCGTTCCACGTATATCTTTGATACTTCCAAGGAAATCTGAAACTGACTGTTCCCAATTGATGCAACTTTGTTACCTTCAATCTTGTCTCTTCAGCAATTTCTCTAACAGCAGTATTTTCTAATGGTTCTCCCTCGTCCATACTTCCACCAGGCAAATCGTAGCGATTAATGTATGGACCATCATTTTTCTTGATCACCAATAGCCTTCCTGATTTATGAATAATTCCGTAAGATCCGAATGCAAAATGAAAAGTTTTACTGCTCATTTAGCCCAACCTCCCCTATCATTGAATTGAAAGTATTATTATAATAGTCATAATAAATATTAAATTCAATAAAATCTTATTCAAGGGGTAGATATTATGGCAGAGATTTCATCAGACGACTATTTCAAAATTGTTAAAAAAGTATGGGCAGGCGGAAAATTCAAAGACATGGGCGTTACAACTGGTAAGAAATATATTCAAATGTACAATGAATTCATGAAAAATGTCGGCAACGGTCAAACAACTGAAATTGAAGAAAAATTTCATCCCGATGATTGTGAACTAATCGCCTCAACAAATGTTGACGAGGGCCAAATGGTCATCATGTGTTCTCAAGAAAAGAATGGTAAAACCTATTTAGAAACATTTTCAGCCATCACTGATATTGATTTCTCAAATATGACACCCGTTGAAAGTGAATTTTATCATGAAATGATCCGTGCAGATACACAAGGACGTATTAAGGAAATTTAGGGAACAAAAATAAATTCTTAACATACAGCACCAATTATTTAATCCAGTAACAACCAATAAAAATAGTTACTGGATATTTTTGTGTAAAGTAGCGGACTTAGTCCACTACTATGCTATAATATCCTTAATTCAATAAAGGAGGTTTTCTATTGTTAAATCAAAGTGAGATTACATCAATTCGTAGTTTTAATCGTAACTACACTAAATTACTAGGCATTCTTAACAAAAAAGTTTTAGATACTCCTCTTAGTTGGACCGAAGGCCGTGTCATTCTAGAAATATATTTTAATCAAGACAAAACTCCAATTGAGGTTGCCAATCACCTATCCCTTGATAAAAGTTATACCAGTCGTATCCTCAAGCGCTTTGAAAAAAATGAATTACTCTATAAGTCTCCCTCCTCCACAGATCTCCGTTCTAAAAAGATCCATTTAACCTCTCAAGGAACAAAACTCGCTCAACAGTTAGATGAACGTTCCGACCAGCAAATCAAAGATTTATTAATCAATTTGTCCCCTCAACAGCAACAAGAATTTTTTGAAGCCGTCGAAACATTAGATAAATTACTATTCAATAGAAAGTAGGTTCTTTTCAATGTGGTATTCCAAAAAATTTTCAGAATTAAGCACCGATGAACTTTTCAAAATTTTATATTTACGCACAAAAGTTTTCGTAGTTGACCAAAATAGAGTCTATCAAGAAGTCGACGAACATGATCCCGAAGCTATTCATATATTCGACTTAGAAAATGGCCAAATTGTAGCTTATGCTAGAGTCTTTAACCAGAATGACAAAGTTACTTTCGGTCGAGTTCTCACTAGCCCGGACTACCGTGGTCAAGGATTGGGAAATGAACTAATGCAACATATCCTTAACACAATAAAAAAAGACTTTCCAAAGAAAGAAGTCGAAATTGATGCTCAAGTTCAAGTAGAAGGATTCTATCAAAAATTTCATTTTCAAACACAAGGTTCAGCCTTCTTGTTTAACCACACACCTCATTTAAAAATGACTCATGAAATGATTAGCTAAAAAAATTCACTCATCAATTTGAGTGAATTTTTTATTATGCCTAAATATTTATTAACGAGACTGTCTTTTGCCATCCTTGAACTTTTTCATTACATTCATTAATCGACATTTTGGGTTCAAAACTACGATATTCAATTGCAGCCTGCAAGACTTTTTCATCATAAAGATTTAGTTGCAGACCAGCTAAGAAGACTGCGCCCAAAACACTTAACTCTTCCACATTAGGAATCTTCACAGTTGCTTGTAACAGGTCACATTGAAATTGCATCAAGTAATTATTAGATGTGGCCCCACCATCAACTTTCAAAATATTAATTTGACCGCCAGTATCTTTTTTCATTAATTGCAAAATATCATTGATTTGATAGGCAATACTCTCTAAGCCTGCTTTAACAACTTCATTCTTTCGGGTTTTACGAGTCATACCGACAATAGTTCCTGTAGCATCATCATTCCAGTAAGGTGCACCCAATCCAGTGAAAGCTGGTACTAAATAAGTCTTGTCACTCTTATTGGCTTGATAAGCCATCTCTTCAGTTTCAGCACTGTGCTCTATCAATCCCAAATCATCTTTTAACCACTTGATAACTGCTCCGGAATAATTGACATTACCTTCCAAAACGTAATTCGACTGACCATTAATTCTCCAAGCAACCGATGTGATTAAACCATTTGACGACTTAACTGGTTTAGAACCGATATTCATCATGATTGATGATCCCGTCCCATATGTGGATTTAACATCCCCAAAGTTGGTGCATCTTTGACCAAATAAAGCCGCCTGCGAGTCACCTAACACTCCGTAAATTGGGATTTGATGATTCAAGATTCCTTCAAAATCAGTCATTCCAAATTTATCATTTGAATCAACAATTTTAGCTAAATACGATCTCTTTAAATCAAAAATTTTTAATAAATCATCGTCCCAGTCACCACTCTTTAGATCCATTAGCTGTGTTCTGGAAGCATTAGAAGGCTCAGTTTTAAAGCTTTGACCTTCAGTTAATTGATAAATTAACCAACTATCAACTGTTCCCAGACACAAGTCATTCTTTTGAGCAGCATCTTGAACTTCCGGAATATTCTCTAGTAGCCAAGTAAACTTAGCTGCTGTGAAATATGGTGACAAGGGCATACCTGTTTTTTCATAAATAGCTTGTTCAACACCAGTTTTTTCAATTCGTTCACAAATATCTTTAGCACGTGAACATTGCCAGACAACTGACTCTGACAAAGGTTTACACGTAGATTTTGACCAAGCTGTTGCCGTCTCTCTTTGATTAGTAATTCCTAATCCAACAATTTTAGCTGAATCAACTTTAGGGTCATCTAGAATTTTTCTTACCAAAAACAAAATATTTTGGTAAATCTCACGTAAATCATGACTGACCCATCCCTGCTTGCTAATAATTTGTCGATGATTACGTGTTACTTTTCTTAAAATCTGACCATCTTGATCTACTAGAACCACTTTGGTACCCTGTGTGCTCTGATCAATTCCCAACAAATACTTCATAATAATTTCTCCTTAAACTAAGAAATTGATTTTTCAACATTTTTGGCAATTCCGGCACCATCTAGACCATAGTAACTAAAGACTTCATCTTGGGTACCAGCAATTGCAGGTGCATCTGGGAATCCTAGAATATGAAGTTTTGCACTGCCTGATGTAGCAACCACTTCAGCTACGGCTGATCCAATACCGTTATAAATACTATGTTCTTCAATTGTATAAATATCAGAGAACTCATTACTAATCTTACTCAATAGTTCCGTATCTAATGGCTTCAAGCTAACTAAGTCAACAACTGTAGCTTTGATACCTTGTTTTTCAAGTAAATCTGCAGCCTTCAACGCTTCGGGGACTGTTTCTCCCATAGCTACCAACGCAACATCCTTACCGTTTCTCAAGACATTGGCTTTACCAGGTTTTACAAAGGCCTCTTCAGGGTTACTGTAACAATTGTTTAAAGCTTTCTTACCAATTCTGATATAGGCAGGTTTATCCGATTTAACTAAATACTTAAACAAGCCAACTGTTTGATATTGATCACAAGGCATATAAACTTCCAAATTTGGAATAGCTCTAGTGATTGCCAAATCTTGTAGAGAATGGTGAGTACTGCCCAAAACACTATAGGAATTGCCACCACTGATACCTAGCAATTTAACATTAGTATTAGAGTAAGAAACATCCACTTTAACTTGTTCGATACTTCTCATTGTCAAAAAGGCGGCTGGTGATACGGCGAATGGACGTTTACCACTGTGAGCTAATCCAGCACTAATTGTGACAAGATCTTGTTCAGCAATACCAACTTCGACAATTTGCTTAGGCAATTCCTTGGCAAAAGGAACTAAAGACCCCGAACCTCTAGAATCACTAGTTAGAACAACAATATCAGAATCCTTCTTCCCAGCATCTACTAATTGTTCACAGATTACTTCTCCAACTTTACGTGCTTTTTCTTCTGACATTATTTTCTTTCCTCCAATTCTTTATCAAATACATCTAAGGCTTCTTTATATTGTTCTTCTGTTGGTACTTTGTGATGCCATTCAGCCTTGTTTTCCGCGAACGAAACACCACAACCCTTAACCGTGTCAGCCAAAATCAAAGTAGGTTTATTTTGAACTGGCTTCAAATCGAAAACATCAACCAATTGCGACATATCGTTACCATCAATTTCAACGACATTCCAACCAAAGGCTTCATATTTAGCTTTCAAAGGTTCACTATTCATAACATCCTTAGTCTTACCTGTAATTTGAAGACCATTGTGATCAATAATAGCCGTTAAATTATCAAGTTTGAAACTACCGGCAGCCATGGCTGCTTCCCAAACAGAACCTTCTGCTTGTTCGCCGTCACCCATTAAAACGTAAGTATGATAATCTTTGTCATCCATCTTAGCTGCTTTAGCAATTCCAACACTCAAAGCCAAACCATGTCCCAGTGAACCGGTATTCATTTCAATTCCCTTAATGTGATTATTAGGATGGCCAATATATGGTGATTTGAATTGTGAATATGTTAGAAGATCTTCTTTAGGAAAATATCCTCGATCGGCTAAAATATTCAAAAGAATTTCTACAGCGTGACCCTTTGATTGAATGTAACGATCACGATCTTCATTCTTAAATGTTTCTGGAGTTTGATTAAGTACCTTATAGTAGAGAGCAACCAAAATATCTGTACATGAAAGATCTGAACCAGTGTGTCCGCTTTTGGCACGATAAATCATTTCCCATGTCGCCTTTCTCATTTCAATAGCTTTTTTCTCTAGTTGTTCGACATCCATAGTAATTTCTCCTTACAGTCAATTTCAGTAATCGCTTTCAAAATTTATACTAAACTGTTTATCTAAATTTTTCAATAGTTTAGTTAAATAAATTAATCATTTAAAATGATCAGATTTATTTTATATGACATATATTCCCGTCAAATAAGCATTTATAGAAGATTGTTCTATTTTTGTTTAGTTATTAGTTTTCATAAACTATTGAATATTAGTTAATTCAGTTTTATAGTTTAGTTATGGAAACGTTTTCCCAATAATTAATTTATTAAATTAAGGAGCAATTATTTATGAGTGTAGATAAAATCAAATTAGGTTTCGCACCTACTAGAAGAAATATTTTTTCAGCTGACGCTGCTATTGAGTTCGCTAATTACACACGTAAGAAGCTAGATGATATGGGAGTCGATTATGTTGATATTAAAGATGTTAATGATGATGGTCTTCTTTATGATGACGAAGGCATGAACAAGATTGCCAAGAAATTTCAAGATGCTGACATTGGTGGTTTGTTTTTAGCTAATGAAAACTTTGGTACTGAATACGAATGTGCTCGGTTAGCAAAGAAATTAAACGTTCCCGTTTTACTTTGGGGACCAAAAGATGAAGCACCTGCGGCAGATGGTTCACGTTTAAGAGATACTCAATGTGGTCTATTTGCAATTGGAAAAGTTCTACGTCGTTTCCAAATTCCATTCACTTATGTTAAAAACTGTGATCTTGACGACCCTGCTTTTGAACAAGGTGTCAATGATTTCATCAAAGTATGTAATGTTGTTAAGACATTCAAAAATACTCGTATCTTACAAATTGGACCTCGTCCATTCGACTTTTGGAGCACAATGGTCAATGAAGGTGAATTGCTAGAAAAATTCAATATCTCACTCTCACCTATTCCAATTACAGAATTGGTAGAAAAGATTCATGAGTTGATCGACAAGAAGGATCCTGAAATTGCAGAAACTGAAAAGACTTTGAACTCTGTCGCCGATGTCCAAATTTCTGACAAAGATTTACAAATGGTTGCTACACTTAAAGTTGCTATCAAGAGATTAGCTAAGGCCTATGGTTGCAATTCTGCCGCTATCCAATGCTGGACTGCTCTTCAAGACGAAATCGGTATTCTTCCTTATGCTTCTGAATCCTTGCTTCAAGATGAAGGTTTACCCGTAACTTGTGAAACTGATATTCACGGCGTTATCTCTGAACTATTGGTTGAAGCCGCAACTATGGGCGACCACAGAGCCATTTTTGCTGACGTTAACTGTCGTCATCCAGAAAATCCTAATGGCGAATTACTACAACACTTGGGTGTCTTCCCATATTCAACTGCTAAAAACAAACCTATTTTGCCAAAATCACACTTTGTTTTCGATTATCCAGGGTCAGTAGGATTCCAAGCTCAAGATGGTAACTACACTCTCTGCCGCTTTGATGGTGATAACGGTAAGTACTCAATGTTAATGGGTAACGCTAAAACATGTGAAGGACCATACGAACAAGGTACTTATATTTGGTTACAGTTTGCTAACCTCAACCGCTTCGAAACTAAACTAGTTTATGGACCATATATCCATCACATGGCTGCTGTTCGTGATGACGTTGTGCCTGTTCTCTATGAAGCATGTAAGTATTTAGGTGTTACTCCTGATTTCTATGATCCTATCGAGGACGATGTTAAAGCTTATCTTCGTGGCGACACTTCCTCAATCATTAAATAATTCAGTACGCAAAAAGAGTGATGTATTCTATTAAAAATACATCACTCTTTTTATTTCAAAAAAAAAGCCAAACCATTTCTGATTTGACTTCTTCAAATAAATTAACTACAATTCTTGACCATTTGATTCAATAACTTTTTGATACCAGTAGAATGACTTCTTCTTGTATCTGTCCATATTACCATTGCCATCATCGTCTAAATCAACATAGATAAAGCCGTAACGTTTGGACATCTCACCTGTAGAAGCACTAACTAAATCAATGCAGCCCCATGGAGTGTAACCCATCAAGTCAACCCCATCGTCAATTGCACCGGCCATCGCTTGAATATGTTGTTTCAAGTAATCAATACGATAATCATCTTCAACATAATGATTATCATCTGGTTTATCGATAGCACCTAAACCATTTTCAACAATGAATAGTGGTTTTTGATAGCGATCATACAATTGGTTCAAAGCAATTCTCAAACCAGTTGGATCAATTTGCCAGCCCCAATCACTTGCTTTAAGGAATGGATTTTTAACACCACCTAATAGATTTCCACTAACTGTATCGTTATCTTTCTTAGTAGTTTCAACTGCTGAAGACATGTAATAACTGAAACCAATGTAATCAACTGGATACTTCTTGATCAATTCCAATTCTTCATCAGTTCTATCCAAATCAGAAAGTTTCAAACCGTATTCAGCTAACA
Source organism: Companilactobacillus paralimentarius DSM 13238 = JCM 10415 (assembly GCF_001434985.1). GTDB lineage: Bacteria > Bacillota > Bacilli > Lactobacillales > Lactobacillaceae > Companilactobacillus > Companilactobacillus paralimentarius. Next base: position 7,823 of record NZ_AZES01000045.1, read on the forward strand.
ATCTCTTTGTATAACTTGGATATTGACCACGAACTTGAACATCGCCACAGAAGAAATTGAAATCTTGGTTTTGTTGCAAAGTAGCCAATTGGTTGACTGGATTTGCATCATAACTATAAGTTGTAGCGTACAGAATCATACAACCAATTTGTAGGTTTGGATCCAATTCGTGACCGATTTTAACAGCTTTAGCACTAGAAACAAATTGATTATGCCATGCTTGGAAAACATTCTTCTTGTCGTTAGCACCATTTGAAGGAACTAAGCCTTGACCCATAACTGGGAAATGAGCAGCACTATTGATCTCATTGAAAGTCATCCAGTACTTAACTTTCTTGTAGTAACGTGTCAAAACAACTTTGGCAAATCTTTCGAAGAATGTGATTAACTTCTTATTCTTCCAACCACCATAATTTTTAGCCAAATTTAATGGCAATTCATAGTGAGAAATAGTAATTACTGGCTCAATATTGTATTTTAGACATTCATCGATTACTCGATCATAAAATTCCAATCCCTTTTCATTTGGTTCTGTTTCGTCACCATTTGGAAAGATTCTTGACCAAGCAATAGAGAAACGATAACACTTAAAGCCCATTTCTGAGAATAATTTGATATCTTCTTTAAAACGATGATAGTAATCGATACCGACATGATTAGGATATTTATATTTACTTTCATCAATCGTCCAGTCAAATTCAGGACTTTGAACAATTTGGAATCTCTCTTTGCCACCAGGTAAGGCGTCCGCAATAGATAGGCCACGTCCATCTTCCTTATAGCCACCCTCTAATTGATTAGCAGCTGTAGCGCCACCCCACAAGAAATTCTTTGGAAATTCTGTCATTAGATTCACCTCAAAATAAATTATTTAATTAAATGATACCGCATATTAATCGTTTTTGTAAACGTTTTACTAAACAAATTACATTATTTTACATAAAAAGTGTAATAAATTTTGCAATACCGATTTTAATTTAGTATTATTTTATGTGATAGGAGGTCATCTCATGACAGTAAAAATGGATGACATTGCACGTCTCGCCAACGTTTCTAAATCGGCCGTATCCTTAGCCCTAAATGGTAAAGACGGTGTGAGTCAAGAAACTAGAGACAAGATTTTTGATGTAGTAAACAAATATGGGTATAAACCACTTAGAAAGAACAAGAAGAATACTGATAAAGTTCTTACCAGCGTTAACTTCTTAGTTGTTAAAACAGCCGGCTTAGTTAGTGGAAATTACCGTTCATTACCCTTCTTTGATAGTTTAATTTCTTCGCTATCAGAAAAAGTTAGTGAAACTGGTGGTAGCTTAAAGATAATCACTACTGATAGTGAATCGCTCCCTCAAACATTGGATGAAATTAAAAAGGATCAGACCGATGGTACAATCGTTTTAGGTACTGATTTGAATGCTACCCAAGCGGAACTAATTAACAATAAACTAAACAGTGTAATATTTGTTGATACATATTTCGACAATATAACAGCTGACTTTGTAACAATGGATAATTATCAGGGAGCTATGCTAGCAGGTAATTACATTTTAAGTAAAGGTTATAAAGATATTGGTTATTTTGCTTCCGATAAAATTATTTCCAATTTCATTGAACGAAGACGAGGTTTCCGTGATTCTCTTAAATTGGCCAACATTAAAATTAGCAATGATCATTTTTATTCAGTCTCTCCCACAGAAGTTAATCCAAAGGGATTAGATATTGAAAATATAACTAAAAAAGATTTACCTGAAGTAATCTTTTGTGAAGATGACTATATTGCCATTAGATTAATAAAAGCTGCTCAACAAAAGAACATCAAAATTCCTAAACAATTGGCTATTATTGGTTTTGACGATATTTACGAGAGTTCTTTGATAAGTCCTGAATTAACAACCATTCATGTCCCTGTTGATCAAATGTCCGAACAAGCTCTTTTCCAATTACAAAGACGACTATTCACTCCAAATTGGTCTCCACAGAAAACTCTTATCTCTACTAAATTAATTAAACGTAATTCAATTTGAGTCGAAGCAAAAAAGTTTCGACTTTTTTTATTGTCCAAAAATCCAATCAAATCAGTGTTTTTATAAAACACACATTTTATTTTAGTTCTATTTTAGTAAAATACTCTTGATGTTTAATAATCTATGTGGTAATTTAGAGTCGTTAAAGAAAGCGGATACATAAAAAGGAGGACAACAATGCTTAAAGTAAATAATCATCAAATATATAAAGATGATAAGCCATTCTTCTACTTAGCAGATACTTGTTGGAGTGCTTTTACCAATATTTCAAACAGTGATTGGAAATATTACTTAGATTATCGTAAACAACAGGGATTCGATGCAATACAAATCAATGTTCTTAAACAATGGGATGCTAGTGGAGATGATTTAAATTTATATCCATTCCCCATCACTAGACACGAAGACGGAAGTTACTCATTTGATTATACAAAAATAAATGAAAAGTATTTTGATCGTGCCGAACAAATGCTATTCGAAATGCAAAAGCACGACATGGTTCCTGTTTTAGTTCTAATGTGGTGTAATTACGTGCCCGGAACCTGGGCATCACATTTAGCTATAAACAATCAGTTCCCTTACGAACAAATTGAGAATTATGTTAAATACGTTACAAATAGATTTAAAAAATTCAATCCAATTTATTTTGTAAGTGGTGATACAGATTTTCCGACTGAAGAAACTATTAAATACTACAGAGAAGTTTTTAAAGTAGCTAAAGAAAATGATCCTAACGCAATTTACACTTTCCATATTAAAGGAAGATATGAAGAGTTACCTGAAGAATTTAAAAAGCAAATCGACTTCTTTAGTTATCAATCTGGACATAATTTTGAAGGACAACACACCGCATATGATATTCCTATGCATCAAAGGTCTTTAGGGTTTGATAAACCAATTATTAATACAGAGCCATGTTATGAACAAATCAGCTACAGCCGTAACATGTATGGTCGTTATTCTGCTAAAGATGTTAGAGCTGCTTCCTGGAGTTCGGTTCTATCAGGTGCTAACGCCGGTATTACCTATGGCGCTCATGGCATTTGGAGTTGGCATCACACTGGTGCAACATTCGGTGTAGTTGAAGGTGAAGGATTTGATTCTCCCTTTGATTGGCACGATGCAATTCATTTTAACGGTGCAAACGACATAGCCTTCTTAAAACACATTATGGAAAAAGAATTTCCAAATGGATGTCAGCCAACTAATATCAAAATCAATAAAGAGGAAAGTATTAGATCAGCTATAAATGATAAAAAAGATAAAATGATTATTTATCTTCCAACTAATACTAAAATTGATTTAAAAGATTCTGATTTTAACGAAAAAAATTCTCATGCAACAATTACTGACTTATTAACTTACAACACAAAAAATCTAGATTGGTTTAAACCTAAAACTCTGAATATGAGTAATGTTCAATCCGATTCAATAATTATTCTTTCAAAGGAGTAGAATCATGACTGATAAAGAATTAGCGCAAAAGATTGTTGATCTAGTTGGTGGAAAAAGCAACGTTAATAGCTTAATTCATTGTGTAACTAGATTAAGATTTAAATTAAAGGATGAAAGTATTGCCAAAACAGATGACATCAAAAATCTTGATGGAGTCATGACCATAATTAAAAGCGGTGGTCAATATCAAGTCGTCATCGGTGACAAAGTAGCAGACATCTATAATCAAGTTATGCCTATATTAGGTCTAAAGATTGATGATGATAACGCTGCCGAAAATATCGACAATAACAAAAAAGAAAAGAAAAACATTTGGAATTCATTAGTTGAATTACTATCATCCCTATTTATGCCTGTACTTGGTCCTTTAGCTTCAGCAGGTATTCTAAAAGGTATTTTAGTATTATGTACAGTTACTGGTATTCTCACCGAAAAGTCCGGTACCTACATGATCCTTTACGCAGCTTCAGATGCTGTGTTCTACTTCTTACCAATCATTTTAGGTTTCTCTGCAGCTAAAGCATTTAAAACAGATCCATTTCTTTCAGCAATTATTGGTGGTGCTTTAGTCTATCCTAATATGGTCAGTGCATACAGTGCTGGTAAGGCTCTACACTTTATGGGAATTCCTGTAATTCTTATGAATTATACTCAAACATTAATTCCTATCGTTGCCGCAATTTATTTGCTATCAATCGTTCAAAAGTACTTAAACAAAATTGTTCCTAAACAATTAAAGGGTATCTTTGTTCCTCTATTATCTCTAGTTATCGTTGTTCCATTATCATTCCTTATTGTTGGTCCTGTTACAAGCACTCTAAGTCAATGGTTGGCTGACGCTGTTCTATGGATTTACGGAATTGCACCAACATTTGCCGGTTTTCTTTTAGCTGGTATTTGGCAATTGGCTGTTCTTTTAGGTTTGCACTGGGCATTCATTCCTATTTTCCTAAACAACATTGCAACAAAAGGATTTGATCCAATTAACGCTATGCTTTACTGTACTGTTTTTGGTCAAGTAGGTGCTGCTTTAGCTATGTCTATTAAAGCCAAAGACCCTAAGTTTAAGGAGCTGTCTATTTCAGCAACCATTTCTGGTTTCCTTGGAATTACAGAACCAATTATTTATGGTGTTACCCTTCCACATAAGAAATCATTCCTAATGGCATCTATTGGATCTGCTTTTGGTGGTGCTATCGCCGGATTCTCTGGTGCCAAAATGTTTGGTGGCTTTGCATCAGGTGGTATCTTCGGTATCCCAATGTTCATCGGTAATCATGGTATCAATTCTTCATTTATTGGTTTTCTAATTTCATTGGTAGTAGCGTTCTCAATTGCATTAGTTTTAACATTAGTTTTAGTTCCTAGTGTCAAAACAAGTAAAAAAGATACAAAAGGAGCTACTACCGAAGTAACAGATTCAAGCATTGAATCACCATTATCAGGTACAGTAATGCCTCTTTCATCCGTAAACGACGAAGTATTTTCAAAAGGATTTATGGGTAAAGGAGTTGCAATTAGTCCCACTCTCGGAGAGGTATATGCACCATTTGATGGAGAAGTAGTATCAGTATTCCCTACAAAACATGCGATTGGCTTGAAATCTAATGCAGGTGTCGAATTACTAATTCACATCGGTTTAGATACAGTTAACTTAAAGGGAAAACACTTTGACACTCAAATCAAAGCAGGAGATACTGTTAAATCTGGTCAACTTATAGAAAAATTTGATTACAAAGCAATTCAAAAAGATGGCTATGATATTACTGTTCCAATCATCATAACTAATTCAAATGATTTTAAAGACATTAGTGTTTTAAAATCCAATCAATCAATTGAGCATGGTGACGATTTACTTAATGCGTCAAATCAAAATAATGATGATGAAATTAACAGTACAGTTACTAGTCATGCTTAATCAATAAAAAAGAGGCTTCCAGTCGGAAGTCTCTTTTTTATATAAATCCTAATATCTTAATAACTACCATAGCTAAAACAATGCTGACAATAGCATGAAACATAAACAAAATTGAAAATGCTACAAAGTAAATTGCTCCAGTCATAACAGCTGTCCTTAAATTAAACAAATAAAGTATTGATCCCAAAATTAATAGAATTACGACCCATGGCAAAATGCCTTTATTAACGGTGATAAAATCGTTCTTACTCAAGTCATAACCGGTGCTGGCTATCATGATGGTTAACAATACATATACCAGAATCATCCACCATGAGGCATTAGCAAAACTTGATTTCATATTATCCAAAACGGAATCAAAGATTATGCTAATGGAAACACTCTTGTTAACATTCAAACTCTGAATCAATGTACTAAAACTAAATTGAGCTTTTAACAAGAACTTCTGTAACAAATACAATGCTAACGAACACATATAATACGGTGCTAGGCCTATAAAGAAGTTCCCTAGCATTTGATAAACATTGTGATCATTCCACTTATGATCTACAGAACCTAATGATCCTGATTGACGATAATTCAAGTTTAACAATTGAACGTTAGTTACCTTATGTCCAAACAGATAAGCAAAAATGGCATGACCTAATTCATGAATAATGACGCCGACTCCACCAACAATTAGCTGACTACTGTTTCCCAAATTATTAACCAAAGTAATTTTTGACAGATGTCCCAACCAGGAAGTTACCAGTGACGTTAAGTACGGAATTAAAGTAAAAGTAGCTACGAAAATTAACACGAAATCAAAATAATTATTCCACAAAGCTCATCTCTCCTTAGTGTAATTTTGTAAATTATATAACTATTTTACTTTTTCTATTCCATTTAGCCTGCGATTTGTATCATTCTTAAGTAATTGATAAATAGTTGCGGCTACGGGCACTCCCAAAAGCATCCCGACGATGCCGCCAAGTCCACCACCAACAGTAATTGAAGCCAAAACCCAGATTCCTGGTAGTCCAATTGAAGTCCCGACAACTCGTGGATAAATAACGTTACTTTCAAACTGTTGTAAAACTAATAGGAAAACGATGAAGAAAACTGCCTCAATCGGTGATTTAACAGCAATCAACAGGAATCCAACAATTCCACCCAACCATGCTCCCAAAATGGGAATCAAAGCTGTAATACTGACAAATGCACCAACTGATAAAGCATAAGGAAATCTAAATATTATCATTCCTAGTGAACATAAACTTCCTAAAATAATTGCTTCTGTAACTTGTCCAGCAATAAAATGGCTAAACATATCATCTGCAATATCAACTACATACTTAACCTTTTGGATATGTTCATTTTTCAAATAAGCATGAGCCAACTTTTTAATCTGACGACCTAACTTTTCCTTAGTAGCCAGAATATAAATAGCAAAAGTTAAAGCTAAAATGAAATTGACAAAGCCTTTAGTAATACCAGTCACAATTTTAAAAGTTGAGCCAAAGACACCACCCATTCCGCTAGTCAGATACTTCATAACTTTGCTTTGTACGGATGACCAATCAATATTCATTGACTCCAATTGATCAGAGATAACCGAATTATGATTTATTTTTTCTAACAGAGCCGATAAGCCTTCAAAGAATGAAGGAATATTTTTGAAGAAATCAGCTAAGGCATTGAAAAATTGAGGCAAGACCAATCTAAATACTCCTACCATTACTAAAGTCACAATAACCAAAGTGGTCAAAATAACTAGTGCCCGACGACTCTTCTGTAAAATTTTGATCTTAGTATTAGGAAAAAAATATTTTTCCAACTTAACACATAAGATATTTAAGACATATGCCAATACAGCTCCCAGAATCAGTGGCATCGCAACTCCCAAAATATTTAAAAAAATATTATAGATTTCTACTGGATATATCAGGATAAACAATACTAATACTATGATTATTCCATATTGGATTAATTTTTTTCGACTTAGCTTCATAGACTACTCCCTAATTTACTTGTCTAACCAATATATCATAAAAAAGGATGCCATAAATACCATGACATCCTCTTTCTTTTAAAGATTATTTGCTTTAACCCATCGTTTAATAACTTCAATCTCTTTTTTGTTACCATTAAACTCTGAGAAAACGAGTGCTTTATCGATGTAATCCTGTACTTTCCCATTATTACCGTTAACTCGATTTTCATTCATTGCTAGTTGAGCATAAATTCGAGCAATGTAATATGTAACATGATTCTCAGCACAGACCTTAACACCATAATTCAACAATGCATTAGCTGTTTCCAAATCCTGTTTTTCCGAATAGTAAATCGCAGAATAAAAAATAATATTGATATAACGCCAGATCTTGCTTACATCATCAATAGACATTGTATAAATATTATTGAATACCTTGCTGAAGTAGTATTCACTCTTCGAATCGTCACCTTGCTTGGCATAAACCATACCCATACCTACAAATGATAAGAAGGTAAAAATGGTTTCACCACGAGTATCTAATTCCGATAAAATACGATTGAAATCAAAGACCGCATCAAACAAATCTCCGTCATCCAAAACATTCAAATAACCTCTCAAATAATAATATTGCATCAAGAGGTTCTTATCATTATTCAAAATGTCAGGGTCAATCTTATTAATAATTGCCCAGGCATCATCATATTCCTGAATAATCAAATTGAATTCTGCTTGGCTCATTTCTTTAGCGACTTTTTTACTGCTGCTATCATTTACGCCAATAATACTATCTAAGGATAGACCGAGACGATTACATAATTTAATTAAAATTTTCAATGATGGAATTTTACCATTATTCTCAAACTTACTTAATGTAGCTTGAGTACAGATACCATTGCTCAATTCCTTTTGTGAGAGTCCTAACTCTTTTCTTTCATCAATAAACGCCTGTATATCCACGCCATCGCCCCTGTATAATAAATTTATATATAATTAATATAATTATATACCCATAATTAAAGCGTGTCATTGGTATAAAGTTGTCATATTGTCTAGTCCATTGTAAAAATATTGTTTTATATAATTAATACCATGACAAATAGATAATTTTATTCCATTTATATATTTAAAAGCTATTTAACGCAAAAAAAAATTGGAATTTCTTCCAATTTTTAATAAATTATTTATTTTTTAGATCATTAATGGAATTGATATTAGTCATATATTTTGGAACGGCTAATCCAACTTTGGCACCTTCCAAGTTAGCACCGAGATCTTCAAACTTACCTTTGTAATCAGAATAGAACTTAGCTGATGTCTTAGGCAACCAGGCACTGACAGTTGCATCAGCGGCTTTTGTAGAAATAGAAGCCCAGACAGGTTGCATTTCCATAGCTTGAATAGTTACTTTATAACCTTGATCTCGCAATACTTGTGCAATCACATTAGTTGAGGCAATTTCTGAATCCCAGGCAACATATGTGATCTTCAACGATTGACCATGAACCTTCTTGACGCCTTTAGTCCATTGTTGAACTAATTTAGGATTATTTTTAATCCATTGTTTAGCGGCCTTATCAGGATCCATACCACCATTAACTTTCAACATAACATCTGACATCTGTGAAGGTGTCCAATGGAAACGATCCAGAATAGTGTATGCTTCAGGCTTATCCTTCTTCAAACCTTTACGAACAACAGTACTGATATGTTCTGCTTTACCATAAACGTTCTTAGGATCTTTCAAAAACTTCAATTTATATTTTTTGAACATCCAATGTGGTTGCCATCCGGTAATCACAATTGGTTGTTTATTTTTGTAGGCTTTATCCAAAGTACTTGTCATAGCTGAAGTTGAACTAGGCTGTAATTGCCAGTTGTTCTTCTCCAAACCGTAATCTTTCAAAGCTGTTTGAGTAGAGGCCATTACACCAGCACCGGCATCAATACCTGTAATTGTGTAATTAATTTGTGGGCCCAACTTTTCCTTACTTTTGTACGGAGCTGTTTGGGAACTACATGCGGAAATAATTGGGATGATTAATACTGCTAACAAGAAAAGTTTAATAAACTTTTGTTTTTTCAAAAAATCCCTCCTAGTTCTTTCTGCGTGTTCTTGTTAATGATTGAGTCAATCTATCTAAGATGATAGCTAAGATAACAATAGCTAAACCAGCTGAGAAACCATTACCAGCATCGTTTCTACCAACGGCGAAGTAAACTTTAGTACCAAGTCCCATTGCACCAATCATAGAAGCAATAACAACCATTGATAGTGAAAGCATCATACTTTGGTTAACACCAGCCATTAAACTAGTCTTGGCAATTGGTAATTCAACCTTAAATAGTTTTTGCCATTCGGTTGATCCGAATGAATCAGCGGCTTCGATCAATTCATCAGGAACTTCACGAATACCCATGTTTGTCATACGTACTGTTGGTGGCATAGCGAAAATAACTGAGGCTACAATACCAGGAACCATACCAATACCGAATAAAGCAACAGCTGGAATCAAGTAAACAAAGGCAGGCATTGTCTGCATGAAATCAAGAATTGGTTTCAAAATAATCTCAGCAGTATGACTCTTAGCCATCAGAATACCCAATGGAATACCAATAACTAAGGCAATCAAACTTGAAGTTAATACTAAGGTCAAAGTTTGTGTCATATCACGCCAGTAATCTAGGTTCCAAATCAATAAGAGACCTAAGAATTCGAAGATCAATAGACCCCAATTTTGCTGATCACGATTAACGTAATATGTTAAAGCAATAACTAAAACAATAAAAAGCCAAATTGGAATAATGTCGAATAACCATTGAAAGGCATTATTGATTGATCCAATAAAATTAGTGATGGCATTGAAAAATCCAGTAAATTGAACTAACCAATCAACAAAATTATCAATACAGTGTGCTAATGGAATTTGTGGAATACTACCTAATAAAAGACTATTCAAAATCACTCACCTCATTTCCGGCTAAGGCACCTAGAACGGCACCACGAACGATGATTCCCTTTAATTGCTTCTTATCATTGATAACAGCAAATGGAATACCTGTTTGGGAAATATCATCCATTAAATCAGAAATTGGTGTATCTTCTTCAGTTGTTGGAACTTTAGTTTGAATAATAGGTGTAATATCCCCTTTCTTCTCACGAACTAGTTTAATAACATCATTGGCATCAACTACTCCGAGTAATTTACGTTCGGCATTGACAATATAAGCGGTTGAAACTTCGTTAGCCTTCATCATCTTCAAGGTCAAACGAGGACCAGCCTTTTCAATATTAACTGTCATTGGACGAATCATTACGTTACCAGCAGTCAAAACCTTACTTCTATCAACATTTTCAATAAACTCTTCAACATATTCATCAGCAGGATGTGTCAAGATATCCTCTGGCGTACCAGTTTGAATAACTCGAGCATCCTTCATAATCATGATACGATCACCGATCTTCAAGGCCTCATTCAAATCATGACTGATAAAAATAATTGTCTTATGCAATCGTTCTTGGATATCCAAGAGTTGATCTTGCATATCGGTTCTGTTCAATGGATCAAGAGCTGAGAAAGCCTCATCCATTAATAGAATTTCTGGATCATTTGCAAGAGCACGAGCTAATCCGACACGTTGTTGCATACCACCTGACAATTGATCAGGATACTCATCGTTGTAACCAGTGATACCAACGGTTTCCAAAGCTTCTTTAGCTTTCTTTTCACGTGTATCCTTATCTACACCTTGAATTTCCAAGCCATATTCAGCATTTTCCAAAATAGTTCGATTAGGTAACAATCCAAAACTTTGGAAAACCATGCTCATTTTCTTACGACGAACCTCACGAAGTTCTTTCTTATCCATCTTCATTAAGTTTTCGCCATCAATCAATATTTCCCCATCAGTTGGGTCGATAAGACGATTGATCATTCTTACCAATGTTGACTTACCACTACCAGACAGACCCATAATAACGAAAATTTCACCATTATAAATCTTAAAGTTTGCTCGGTCTACACCAAGTGTGGCACCTGTTTCCTTGAGAATTTCCGATTTATCTTTTCCCTGTCTGCTTAACTCTTTAGCTTTATTGATATGCTTACCAAAAATCTTAGTTAAGTTTTTGACTTCTACTTTTGTACTCTTATTAGTACTCATTAAATCCCCCATTCTTGGAATTGAAATAAACATACTTTCCTATGCTCATTAATTAGAAATAAAAAAGCTATTATTTAAAAGTATAAATAACAGCGACCTTTATAACCCTAACAAATATTTCAAGCTTGTGCAAATATTTGAATCCATTGTAAGCCGTTTAGATTCGTAAAAAGTCCCGATTTTCGGCATTTTCAGGCACCATTCAACTCCACTTATAGTATAGGCTTAAGAGCTTTCACAAAGTTTCTAAGACAATTTATAAAAAAATAATCTATATTTCTCAAAAAAATATTATATTTTTTTCATTTAGCAACACAAAAAAAGAAATCTTTTTCTTTCTAAAAGACAGTTTAGAGTATGAATGTGCTTAAATTTTTATTTTCAAATCAAAAGAGGTGTTCATTATTGACCGAATTTAAACGGTTAATATCAACACCTCTTTTAAAGAACCTTTTAAGGTCTTTCTAAATGCATTTCTTTTTTAACATACTTTTCTGTACCATCTTCCGTGGCTTGTCCATAATACTTACATTTAAAATCAATTGTATTGAGAGTATTTTGCATAGCTTCCATTTGTTTCAAAACAGAAACACGTAATTCTTGAAACATCTGATAACGTTTATCCAAACTGGCATCCCCTTCAAGGGTCCATTGCATAAACTGCTTAATATCTCGAATAGGCATACCTGCATTCTTTAAGCATTCAATCATCTGCAAAGAGCCAATATTTTCTTCTGTAAAGCGTCTCACACCAGCTTCATTCTTATTAAGGTTAGGAATTAATCCTTCTTTATCATAGTAACGAATTGTTGGTAAACTCAATCCAAATTTTTCTGCTACCTCTCCAATTGAATAAGTAGTAATCATTTCTTGCATAAATAAACCTCCATATGCTTAACCTAAAGTTAAGTTTAGGTATTTGAGCTTTATCATAACATCAAAATAAAAAAGATACAGAATTCTGCATCTTTTTTATTTTGTAACATTTTTAGTTTGTGCCCATTCGTTAGATAGGAAGTAATCATCCATCTTATACTGTGTATTTTCAGGATTTGCCTTCTTATCTTTGTAATAGCCTTTCAAATGATGATCTAGCATTAACCAGCCACGCCAGCCCATATGGATAGTATCTTCAGCAATATAGTTAGAATTCTTAACATTAGAAAGGTCTACTATATTATTGAAGCCTTGAGTTCTCAACTGATACTTAATTTTCTTATCGAAGTTAGTAATTGAACTCTTTGGCATTCCAGTATACTTAACCCAATGTGGATTAATAGGTTGAATTACAAACATTACTTCTACCTTATTCCTAGCAAACATATAAAGTAGTGCTTGAAAATCATTATACTCTGGCGAACTAGTATATTTAACGTGACGATGAGTATTCTTATAAGTTCTAATTCTCTTTCTTAATTGACGCTTGTAGAAAGAATCGCCAATTTGCATATCGTTATCACGTGAATTATGCTTTGCCATCTTAGTAGCTAATTTATTTAAATCCTTATAATTATAACTATCAGGCAATTTACTTGCGGCATCATTAATCATATTCTCATGATCATTCATTGATAATGATCCGAACAGATTATCCTGACTTTGTAAGCTTGAACGTACAAATGTCTCAATATAGAAACGTTGGAAACTAGTAATCTGTTTACCTTCAGAAATACGTTCTAGAGCATCATCTTCGATGGGGCCTTTGCTGACTCCCAAATCAAGAATCCTTCCAGCAACATATTTGTTCATTGCTTTATCACCAGTATTAGATTTCAAAATGAAACCTGTTAATTGCAATGGTGATAGGAAATATTTGAAAGCATCAGCTTGAACACCGGATTTACTAAACCATTGTGGAGAAATAATGAATACAGCTTTATTTCCCTTAAGATTAGACATCCCACCAACATTCATTGCTTGTGTCAATGAAGCAGTACCAGGATTCCCCTGCAAAAATGGTTTATTCTTCCAGTGATATTTTTGTGCCATGGAAGATGGATGGAACGGATCCATTCTAGAAAGTTCTGACGAACCAATAATAGGAATATAGTTTTCCTTTTCAGCAGCATTCTTCACACTTTCACCCTTCAAAACTCGGATGTCCAATGAAGTAGCGGCCTGTCTAACTTTTTGCGGTGTAACCGTCTTAAAGTTGATTGGCGCCCAGAGAAGAATTAATAAAGCAGCAATGGCAACTATAACAGGTCCAAAAATCATCCATAACTTTTTTTTCATAGTCTATTCCAATTCTTGTACACGTTGAGCAATTTTGTTAACTGTTGACCATTGTGAACGGTCGAATTCTGAAACTGGTACTTGAATTCCGAAATCATCTTGGAGTGTTACCAAAACTTCTACTGTTGCCATTGAATCTAGAACACCATCTTTAAATAGATCTTGATCAGCATCTTGGCCGACATTGTCTAGGCCTGTAACATCTTGTAAAATACCTACGATTTTTTCTTTAATATCATCCATAATAAACTCTCCTAATTTTTAAATTAAACGAACCATAATTTATTTAAAATACCTGAGAAAATCATAAAACTGAAACATACAACATTAAATGTTAAGAAGATAGCAAATGCTTCTGTAAACTTATTGCTTGGAATTTGTTTACGATGTTTCTTCTTATATCTTAACCAGGCATCATTGGTAATCATTGCGCAGGCGTGGAAAATACCATAAACAATGTAGTACCAAGTCTCACCATGCCAGAATCCCATGATCAGGAACAAAGTAATGTAGCCAACATTAGCAATTGTGACACGGTTCTTTAACCATTTATGTTTGATAACAGTGAACATTAAACGCATATAGATGAAATCACGGAACCAAAATGATAAAGTGATATGCCATCTATTCCAAAAGTCCTTAATATTGTGGGACTTGAAAGGAGCTCTAAAGTTCATTGGTGTCTTTACACCCATGAAATTACTAATTGCTACAGCAAACAGTGAGTAACCAGCAAAGTCAAAGAATAAATACATACTATATACATACATGTAGGCTACTAGTGCCCAAGAAAGTCCTAACGGAGTCTGACCTTTATAAGATAAAGTCAAAATCTGAATCTTCGGTAACAATAATGTGCCAAAGAAGTATCCGATAATGAATTTATATAGCAACCCTTGCATCAATTTGTTAACACCACTGTGCAAAAGTTCAACATACTCATCACGACTAGGAACATTCATAACATCTTTTTGGAAACGTCTAAATCTATCAATAGGTCCAGACGAGATGGTTGGGAAGAATAGTAAGAAACGAACGAATTCATATGGCTTAATATCCTTAATTACACCATCACGAATTTCCATAATTATTTCGACCGCTTTAAAGGTTAAATAACTGATACCTAAAAAGGCAAATAATGAAATGGTTTGATTCTTAAGAAGTGGATCTAACTTTACGAAAACTAGAGGAATGATTGCCAATACAACATAACTGGTAAAGATCCAGAAATTATTGTGTTTTTTACGATACGACAGATATGTAAACACTAATAACATTTCGTAAAGAACATAGAAAATCAATGAAATTCCTTGAGACATATTGCCACCAAAGAATGTGATTATTAAGATAATGACTGTTGCGATAAAATCATAAACTCTGAAACGTTTACCAAACCATAAACCAATCATGATTGGTAACAAGAGCAACATTAAATAGATAAAATAATGTGGACTACTATAGGGTGTAATGTTATTCATTAATCTGGCCTATTAAAGTCTTTCTATCAATTTTTCCATTTTTACTAATTGGTAGTTGCTCTACAAATTTCAAAACGTTAGGAATCATATATTCCATTGTCGTTTCTCTCAATGAGTCTTTAATATCAGAATTTAAATCATTCGCATCATTATCTTTAAATTCATCTTCCAAAACGATACAAGCAATCATCTTGCTTACTTGTTTCTTATTGTTATACAAAGGAACTGTACATGATTGCTTTACCTGTCTTAGGTTACCAAGCATTGAATCCACTTCTTCTAGTTCAATTCTGTAGCCATGCATCTTAATTTGGAAATCAGTTCTACCATGATAGAACAATAAACCGTCATCAGCTTCACTGACCATATCACCGGTATGATAAAACATCTTACCGTCAATCTCTTCAAAAGCTTTTTCAGTTTGGATAGGATTATTGAGATAACCCTTTGATACATCCGGACCACTGACGAGTAATTCACCTGTCATCAATCCAGTTTTTTCATCAATCGCACCGATAATTTGATGATCCATATTTGATTTCAAATAACCAATTGGTAGACGATCAAATTTATCTAATGCATCTTGATCAATTTTGATCGATGTAATTGCAACTGTGTTTTCAGTTGGTCCATAAGTGTTGTAAAGCTCAGCACTAGGGAACTTCTTCAACAGTTTTTTAGCAGTTGCATGAGTCAATTCCTCACCACAGAAGATAAACTTATTCAATTGTGGCATGTGTTCTTCATCAAAGCCTCTAAATAATAGACACATTTCAAAGAATGATGGTGTTGAAACCCATGTATTGAAATCTGATTCAATAATAGCCTCTTGCAATTTACCAAAATTCTTAGTTGTATCTTTATCAACTACATTTAATGTAGCGCCATTCATCAAGCCTGGATAAATATCAAAGACTGACAAGTCGAAAGAAAATGGTGCTTGCAATAACATATTCATTTTATCTGAATAGTTAAATTCTTTCTCAGCCCATTGAACAAAATCCAAAATGTTGTTCGTACTAATTTGTACACCCTTAGGAGTACCTGTTGTTCCTGAAGTAAAAATGATATAGAAATTGTCATTCAATCCAACACTACGATTGCTGTCATAAATGTTGTTGTCAGAATTTAGTACATTGGACATCTCTGCTTTAGTTATTTGCGGAGTATCTACTCCAAAATCTGTTGTGTCACTCCAATTAAGGATCAAAGAAGGTTTAGCAACCGAATTAATTTGAATAATTCTTTGTGGATCCGAACCATCATCAACTGGAATGTATGCGTGGCCGGCTTTAATTGAACCTAAAAACATTACTAACATTTCAAATTGTTGTCCACCATAGATGATAAGTGGACTTTTAGCAGGAAGAAATTTGTCCTGTATAAAACTTGCTACACGGTCTGATTGTTGCATTAATTCTTGATAAGTATGTGTCTCTGACCCATTCTTGTAGCAAACTTTGTCAGGGTTTTGTAATGCGACGGTGGTTATTTTTTCAATGATTTTATTCATTAATATTACCTTCTCCCGTTAAAATTCGTTGTAAATAAATTTGGCACTACCAACACCGTTATACCCATATATATATAAGAGCACTAAGAAAATAGCGAAAAATACAACTGTCTTAATAACAAAAACCGTGGCCGGCTTTTTTAGAAAAACAAGTAAACTATTTTTCATAATTAACACCTCGTTAAAAAGAGTTTGCTTTATGCGAAAACTATCTAACCATTCAATATAAATGGTGTCAAACCAAGAAATGAACCTAAATAATTGATTATTGTTATTTCTATATCATTTGTATAAACATTATAATAAAATCTCTAGTGTCATACGAAGGCTCTTTTTATAAAGAAATTTATTACTTTTTGACCAAACGCAACGCTGACATATGATTGATCGATTATCTGTTTAAACAAATTTATTATAATTGAAATAACTTTAACTTTCCACAATATACGCTTTGTAATTGGCAAGCTTTCTTAATAAAAACTACTTTTCACTTTTTAGAAAATTTCAATAAGGAATTGCTTTACCGTTTTTTATTATGAACGACACATATTAAAAGTAAATGAATGATCGTCACAATTACCAAAGTGTTAGTCTCATGTGACATTTTTGTAAGATAAATCGGTTACATTGAAACGATATATTTTTTGCTTTATTTGTTTAAAATAACAAAAATCACAATTATCATATTTCTTTATTTTGTTATTTTTGAAATAAAGAAATAACTTGATATATTCGATTCCACTAAAACTTTACTAGAATGTGAATACGTTCAAATTCCTGTTTTACACAAAAAGAAGTGTTCATACTGACCAAATTTAATTGGTTAATATGAGCACTTCTTTTTCCATCAATTGATAATTCTACAATGTACGTCTTGGCAAAACTTTAGTAAGATTCTAAATGCTTTGTTTGAAATCAACATAAGCACCAATTAGATTAGCATCGTTACGATACTTACATGCCTTGATCATTGGCATGAATGGGGCGATCTCTACCTTATCTAATATAACTTGAATTTCTTTTTCAATATTTGGTATTAATGTATCTGATTGAGAAATTCCTCCACCTAATACGATCATCTCTGGGTCAAAACCATATTGTAGATTATAAATTGCTACAGCTAAGTGATGATATAAATCATGAGCATACTCTTGAGCTAGCTTATCGCCATTCTTAGCCAAATCAAATATATCTTTTCCAGAATAGTTAGTTCCTTTAGCATCATTGTAACGTTTAGCTAGTGACACAGCTGTACCAACGTTGCTTAACGTCTTATATCCTTCTGCAATAGTGTAACCAAATTCACCACCAAAAAGATGTTTTCCATGATGAACATGTCCGTCCATGAT
This sequence comes from Companilactobacillus paralimentarius DSM 13238 = JCM 10415, assembly GCF_001434985.1. GTDB lineage: Bacteria > Bacillota > Bacilli > Lactobacillales > Lactobacillaceae > Companilactobacillus > Companilactobacillus paralimentarius. Next base: position 25,931 of record NZ_AZES01000045.1, read on the forward strand.
AACTGAACCACCGACACCTGTACCAATAACAATAAAGATCAAATTCTTTAGTCCTTTAGCTACACCACGATCCATTTCGGCCAAAGCAGCACAGTTAGCATCGTTTTCCATGCTTACTGGTAGGCCAAATCTTTTTTCTAATTCAGTTTGTATTTTAAAATTGTGAATATAAGGTAGGGCACTGGCACCCTCAATAACACCAGTTTCCTTATTAACTGCTCCTGGAGTACTCATCCCTACTCCCGCTAGTTCATGATTAGTTTTAAAATTATTAATTACTTTGGTCAAGCCTGCATAATAACCTGTGAGATCTTTCGGAGTATCAAAAGCACCCTTTTCGATTAACTGATCATTTTGACTATCCCACAATCCGTATTTAATACTTGTACCGCCGACATCTATTAAAGCAACATCCTTCATTTTTTCTCTCCTAATGCAATCGTTTTCATTTAATACTTCTAGATTAACATATCTATTAATAAATCGTTCAAAAGATTAGAAATCGAACACTTTTAATATATATAGCTGTTTAAACACAAAATATACTTATTTACATTTTTTTAATAGAAATGGTCTTGTTTTTGTTTATAATCATTTTTCAATTTAGATAAAAAACATTTATAAATTTAGATACAAACCGTCTGGCTTCTTTTGATAAACTCTAAGTATGAAATAGTTTCATGAATATCACAGTTAGGGGGTTAGCTAATGAAATTCTTAAAAAATATCATTCGTCTATTAGCTTTGACAAGTCTTAGTTTGTCTTTAACTCCCCTAACAACTATTAAGGCTGCCGAAGCTGATGCTATTAGTGTTGATAAATCTGACTCCGTTGTTACCTCATTAGCAGCCAATGATTCAACTGAACCTAATTCAACGACCTCAACCGTTACTGTGACCGTTCTTTCAGGTTATTTAACACTTGATGCTGTACCTGATTTCAATTTTGGTAATATTGCTTTAGGCTCAACGGCTAAATTGAAAAATAACACACCTGATACGACTGGTATCAATAATGCTGTTGATGATGGTAACAGCAAAGGACTTTTACAAGTCACTGATTCACGTAATTTAACTTCTAAAGAAGATATTCCCGGATTTAATTTATCAGCTAAAATGGGATCTTTAGTTGGAACTGATAACACATCACTTGATGCTATTTTGGATTTAAGTTCTATGCCTTTATTGGATTCTAATAACAATAACGTATCTAGCAGTTCCACTTCTCTTTCAACTCAAGCTGCTTCTTTAGTTTCAAATGCCAGCTCCACTTCAACTGTTATGGATCTAAAAAAAGGATCATACAATCCTGGTGTTATTAAGGCTGAATTTAATACACCTGATTCAGCAAGTATGACTCTCCCCAAAAATTCTGACTACAGTTACGACAAAACATCTAAAAATATGAATGCTGTGGTAACTTGGACATTAACTGCAAATCCTACAACAACAACTAAATAGATATCAAAATCCTCTAGCTTGAATATAAACTAGAGGATTTTTTATGATTAATTACAAAAAAAGACTTCCATTAAGTATTCAAGATATATTCTTTACTTGAATCTCTTAATAGAGGTCGTTTTTATTTTACAAAATTACGTATTAAACACACTCACATTTTAACCAAATTTGATTTTGATCTAACTGTCTTCTTTAAAATCCGTTATCAGCACTAATTTTAGCATACCATTGTCCTGATTTTTTCAATGTCTTTGTTTGCGTATGAATATCATCGCGAATCAAACCGTAACGATTACGATAGGCATTCTTCCAGGACCAACAGTCGATTGCCGTCCAAACAAAGTAACCATGGCAATTAGAACCAGCTTCGATACCCTTGTGCAATTGGACCAAATGATCATGAATAAAGTTGATTCGATAATCATCTTGAATAACGCCATCTTTCATGAAACGCTCTTCTCTTGAGACGCCCATACCATTTTCGGAAACGAACCATGGAATGTTTTTGTAGTTATCACGAATATTAATTGCAATATCGTAAAGCGTCTGTGGATAAATTTCCCATCCTTTATCAACATTCATAACTCGACCAGGCATTTCGTAATTATCAAAATAAATATCGGGCATCCAGTCTTGAAGACTCTTTGGTGAAACACTAGGTCTCTGGACTCTTTCAGGATGATAGAAATTAACGCCTAATACATCGACTGTATTGTCAGCAATCAACTTCAATTCTTCTGGTGTGCTTTGGAAAAGTACACCTGCATCATCTAATATTTGTACCAACTCTTCAGGAAAGTGTCCTAAGACAGCTGGATCCAAGAACATATTGTCATCCCACATAGTGGCGAATTTAGCAGCTTTGACATCTTCTGGATCATTTGAAGCTGGATAGGCTGGTGTTAAGTTCAAAATGGTTCCAATCTTAGCATCAGATTTGTTAGTTTTCTTCCAAGCTCTGAAACGCTTAATAGCTTTAGCAGATGCCAAATTCAAATTATAGGCAACTTGAACAGATGCTGGTCCATCAACTTTTAGTGGATAGTGAAATTGATACAAATATTCGCCATCCAAAATAACTTTAGGTTCATTAAATGTAAACCAGTTTTTAACTCGATCACCAAACAACTCAAAACATTTTTCAGCATAATCAGCAAATAGGTCAGTTACATGTTTTGATTCCCAACCACCAAATTCCTGATAGAGTTGAATAGGTAAATCAAAGTGAAACAAATTGATATACGGCTCAATTCCATTTTCAATCAAACAATTGATTACATTGTTATAAAATTCAGCACCATCTGGATCAACTTCACCAGTATCCAAATTTTTGATTAGACGTGTCCATTGAATTGAGGTTCTTAAAGCTTTGATACCAGCCTTTGCCATTAATGGAATATCTTTTTGATAGTCGTTATAGAAGTTGGAGGCTTCATCAGGCCCTACCCCATCGTAAAAATCATCCGGTTTCTTTTCAAACCAATAATCAAAGACATTTTGATTAGGCTTGTGAAAGTTACCTTCCGATTGTGGACCTGAAGTAGCTGCTCCCCAGGCAAAATCATCTGGAAATTTTACCATCGTTTAAGCATCCTCCTTTGGATACGTTTGAGCAAAATCAACTGCTGCTCCACGTAAATTAGCCTCGTCAGTGTAGTGACATGGTACGATTTCAGGTTTAATTGAAGCAATTTTAACAACTTTACGGATCTTTTCGATTTCCTTATTAACTTCAGGAATCAGATGTGGATTGTTAGATACTGCTCCCCCCAGAACAATCAATTCGGGATCAAAACTATATTGCAAGTTATAGATTCCTTTGGCTAAGGAATAATACATCGTCTGAACTTCTTTTTGTGCGCGTGTATCTCCATGATCAGCCAAATCAAAAACTTCTTTACCACTATAATTCGTAATTGGTTTGGAATTGGCATTATATCTTTGAGCCACACCAACTGATGTAGCCAAATTACTCAAAGTACTTTTATCATCAGCCAGTGTAAAACCAAATTCACCGCCGAATAAATGTGCACCGTGCCAAATTTGATGATTGATAATTACTGATCCACCGACTCCTGTACCAATAATTAGAAACAGCAAACTTGAAACATCCCTACCAGCTCCTGAATCTAGTTCTGCCAAAGCGGCACAATTAGCATCATTTTCCATGCTAACAGGTAAATCAAAACGTTTGCTTAAAGCCTGTTGAATTTCAAAATTATGAATATACGGAATAGCGGAGGCTCCTTCAACTACACCAGTCTTCTTATTAACAGCTCCCGGTGAACTGATGCCAACACCTGTAATTTGATATTGTGCCTTCATCGAATCCACTTTATTTGTCAAAACTTGATAAAACTCTTCGAGTGTTTGCGGAGTTTTAACTGGTTCTAATTTTTCTAGTTGGTCATCTTTCATCACTGCAAATTTGATAGATGTTCCACCAATATCAACCAAACCTAAATTACTCATCTTTATTCAATCTCCATTTCAAAAGGTGCTAGTGGAGCACCAAATTCATTAAACAAGGTACACTTTGGATAATTTGCATAAGCATAGCGAATCTTTTCAATATCTTGAGCGTTACTGATTACGATAACATTACCAACTGCGGAAACTTCTTGTGTCGACCACTTACCTGCTTTTCTAACTTCCATTTCGGCTTTTCCGCGTTGAACCAAGGCACTTACCGATGCAACAAACAGAATTAATTGATTGCCTACTATTTGTTTCCGATAAACATATGGAGTCGAATTGTAACTTTTATCTGAGAGAATTTTACCAATTCTAGTTCCTGCTATTCGTTTATGAGTAGGATGAATATTGTGTTTTTCACCTGTATCAGCAATAGAAACTAAGTGAACATCATTCAAAGTTTGCGTAATTTCTAATTGGTGTTGTCGAATAATAGCCCAAGCATCTTGTGGTTCATCGTAATAACCTGGCAATTGCACAATATAAAATGGCAATGATTGATCAGCAAACAACTTACGCCAACTCGAAACTAAACCACGGAGCATAATGGCATATACATCAGGATTGTCAGCATCATTTTCTCCTTGATACCAAACAACTTTATTAAAAGAGTAATTACTTACTTGTTCAATCATCGTATGGAACAAACCATTGGGACGTAAATAGGAAGTCGGTGTCATTGGAGGTGGCCACGGTGTGTGACCAACTTTATCCTTGGCATCACTCAATGAAACCTCAGGATTTTCTTTTTGAAATTTGGCTAAATCGGTATTATGTTTTTCCACCGAAGCATTGTAGTCAGCAAACTCGCGGTCATAATCAATTTGAGTCTTACCAGTCGTAGCTTCTTTAAATGGTTCAACATAACGATCAATTAATTCTTGGCTACTTTGCAAAACCTCTTCTGGCACCCATGATGATATTGAAGTTCCACCTTTATAACAGTCAATAATACCAACCACTTCATCAGGATCCAATTTTGATAATTCTTTGGCGATCCAATAACCAATATCGGACATTTCCCAAAGAGTATCTTTGTCTGCAATTTCCCACTTAGATGTAGTTAAACCTTTTGGTAATGTGATTTCATTATCCTGATATTCTAACTGTGGAACATTATAAAAATAAACATTTTGTAGATTCAAATGATCAATTTGTTCTTGATATTCGGCGTCATCTCGAAATTTGAATTCAATATTAGATTGTCCTGTCAATAAAATAACTTTACCCGTTTTAATATCTTTTAAAGTTAACGTCTCGTCTAAATTCTTCAATTCAATATCAGCAACTGTCTTTTCTGGCAAGGCCGAAATCTTAATTGTCCATAAACCATCATCATTAGTATTTGTGATAAAAACCCGATCCAATACTTTGGCACTGACAATCGTATTACTAATAGCTCGTCCACTAATCTTAAAAGACTTATTTTCAGGAACAACCATCTTATCTGTATAGATACCGTCTACTTGTAAAGTCCTATCCATTTACTTGTTCCTTAGCCTTTAATTGAGCGATTTCATCATGCAAATTAATTACCTTTTCAGCCACAGTCATCATAATGTCAGCTGAAATGAAATGATCTTGAGAATGAATCAACATGATTGATTTCTCAACCTTTTCCCCATTCATCTCATCAGTCATCCATTTAGTCTGAATATTGTGTGCCTCATGTAAAGTTTTTTTAGCATCTTTTAAAGTTGTTCTAGCAGTGTCGATTTCACCTTTTTCTGCTTGATTCATAGCATTGATACACATTGATTTAGCAGTTCCGGCAACCGAGATCAATTCCATTGCACGTTTTAATTGTTTTTCATCCAAGTTAATGACATCTCCTATGCTTGACTTGTCTTTAATTCCTTTTCTGATTCTTTATGAGCTTCGTTCATTTCTGTTTCTTTAACAATATCTGGATTCAACTTGTTATCCATCTTAATGAATGGGTAGTAAATGGCTGTTGTAGCAACAACAATAACTGCCTGAACAATTAATCCATTGATTGATCCAGTGTATAGAAGTCCTGAAAGTAACGTAGGCACTGTCCATGGAACATTATTTACGATAGGTCCAATAAAACCAAGTTTTGTAAATAATAGTCCGATGTAGAATGCTAATGGTTGAGCTACTAACCATGGAATAAAGTACAAAGGATTCAAAATAATTGGCAAACCGAAAGTAACAGGTTCAGAAATATTGAAGATAGCAGGCATCAAAGAAATTTTAGAAACTTTCTTTGCGGCAGCTCTCTTTGAAAATAGGATCAAAGCTAAAACTGGTGATACTGAACATGAACCAGCAGCAACAGTTGAGAAATTCATGAACAATGTTGAGTAAATATGATGTGCTTGACCTAGCATGTTTTGAGTATCATTGATATTCCATGTTAAACCAAAGATTGGTCCCCAAATTGATGTTGGATGGATACCAAACCATTGAAGCAAGCTCCATGTTGTTTGCGATACAAAGGCAAATAGTCCAGTACCAGAAATAGCAAGAGCAGGTTTTTGTAAAGCAGTTAATAGCAATTCAGGCATTGTTTCACCAGTGAATGTTGTACTTAAACCTGTCAAAACAATGAAAACACCCATTGTAATAACACCAGGAATCAATGATTCAAAACTTCGTGCGACGGCTGGTGGTACTGAATCTGGCATTTTAATAGTAATGTTCTTTTCAAGAACCTTATTGTAAATCCAAACGGCAAACCCACTAATTAGTAAAGCAGCAAAAACACCTTTTGTACCAAAGAATGTTGTATCCATGTAATTTAAAACATCGATAGGTTTTTTAGCACCATCAGGTGTGTATTGGAACTTCCATGGCATACAGATAAAGAATGCACCTAAAGCATATAGAACAGAAGTCATATGTTCCTTACTCTTTGGGAAATATTTGCGTGAAAATGTATGTGAAAAAATAACAACTAATAGTACAGCAAAGGTATTTAATGAACCATTTGAAATAAGTCCAATCAAATTACCTGTTGTCGTTAAACCTTTAAACAAACCAGATGCAGCCCATGCGGACCATGAACCACTGATCAAACGACCTAAACCTAGACCTTGTTTACCGAAGATCAACCCGTTAGTTGGATCAACGAAAACATTTTGAATCATAATAGCAAAACCAGCAATCATTGATGTTGCAGCAACAATGATAAATGAATCACGTAAAGTTAATAACAACTTATTAGCAGCAATTTTACCAGCCACTCTAGTAAAATTTGCTTGGAAATTTTGTGTTCTGCTTCCTTTGCTCTTTCCCATTTTAGCCAATTCCCTTCTCTTTCAATACATCTACAAGAACTTGTCCGTCCATGCTACCGAATTGTTGCATGGTCAATAGAATTACTTTTGTATTTGGATGAGCTTCCTTAGTTTGATCATATGCCCAGCCAATTTGTGGAGCTAGCAAGATAACGTCAACATCATCACCAACTTCATCAACCATACCAAAATCATAAGCATCAACTTTTACATCGGCACCTTCGGCGTCGTATACCTTTTGCATCTTTGAACCAATTAGACTTGTGGAGAATCCCCCACTACAAAAGATAGCAATCTTTAATTGTTTCATAATGAAACCCCCTTCATTTGTTAACGCTTTCAGTATAAAAGTATACGCTTTTGAAGTCAATACCATTTTTAAATTTGTTATAACAAATTTAGAATGCACATTGTCAACTACTAAACCAATGGTTATCCGAATTGCTTATAAAAGATGTTCAAAAAATGCCCTTTCAGCGCTATCTTGTGTTTTTTAGATAAAAAAAGTGCAAACTTGCTTTCGCAAATTTGCACTTTCTGAAATTAAACATTTGTTTTAAACTGATTCATGTAACGAGAATTGTGATGAACGAATGTAAGTATACGCATACTCGAAGATTTGACCATTATCTAGGAATGAGCGCTGCTCTACTGTCAACAGAGGTTCAGGTTTTGATAGGTCCAATATTCTAGATGTATCATCATTGGAAATTTCTGAAGAGACAGTCCTGATAGCACTATCAATATTCAAATCTAATTCCTTTTCAATGAAGTCATAAATTGACCCCATTAAAGAGCCCATTTGCATTCCCTGAATTATCTTTACGGGCATAAAAATATTCTGTAAAGCAATAATTGTCTTACCATTCATAATCAAACGCTCAATTTCATAGGTCAAATCGAATTGATTGATATTCATTTGATCCATTACTGTAGGGCTAGGCTTACTTACGCCAAAATTAATCAGCTTCACGGAATACTTATTAAAATCAAATATTTCTAGAGATTGCTTACTTTGGACACCCTCACCTGGTTGATTATCCTTGACGAATGTCCCTGAACCTTGTATTCGATAGATCAGTCCTTCATTTACCAGAATATCTAAAGCCTTTCGAACTGTGATTCGACTGACATTCAATGACTTAGCTATAGCCGTTTCTTGGGGTAGCTGTTCATTGATTTGATATTCCTTCTCCAAAATCTGCTGTCTTAAACGATTCGCCACAATCACATATTTGGGCGTCTCTTTCATATACGTGCCTCCGAACTAAACTCAATATTTGTTATAACAAATATTTACTTGAACTATAAGTAATTATAACTCACGGTATAGATAAGTCTAACAATTCATCTATACCATTATTTTTCAATTTTATCTTTAACTTTAATTGTTTAAACATGCTATGATACTACTATAAAGGTCTGAAAGAAGAAGGAATTATTATGATTAAAACTACCACATGGAAACATAATTTCAGCAACTACGATAACCTTGACCATATTAATGCTAATGGTCATCAACATTTAGAAATATTCCAACCTTTTGCTAGCAAAAAAATTCGATTGCAACTCAACAATCTATATGGCGAAGTGCCACTAGTAATTGAGAGCTTAGAAATTTATACTGATTCCAAGAAAAAAGTTGCAGTAACAAAAGATGGTCGAAAATCATTTGCTGTGGAATCTCGTTTAGTGGAATGGTCTGACTGGATTGATTTCAACTTGCCAGCTGAATCCTACCTTTCAATTGACCTTGTCTCACCTACTAAAGCCATTCATACGTTAGGATTAACCATTTCTAACGATTTAATTAGGACTGAAAATTCTGATCCTAAGGAAACTAAATATTTCTTTGGCATTTCAGAAATTCAAATAAAAACTGAACACGCACATAAAAAAATTGGCCTATTCGGTGATTCTTTAACCAATCAGGGTAACTATACCGCTCCACTTTCTATTGATCTGGAAAAAGAATTTCACTGTGTCACCGCTAATTATGGCATCTCAGGTAATCGTCTACTTCATCCTGGCCACAGTACTTCACAATGGTCTACTAGTTTTGGTGAAGCTGGTTTCACCCGTTTCGATCATATGATTGCCGAATATCAGCCTAACATTGTTATATTCATGGAAGGTGTCAATGATTTACTTCATCCTGGTACTGGCGCCCCGGTCAGTGAATTACCTAATGCCAATGCCTTAATCAAGGCTATTCATACTTTAAGGAAAAAATGTAAAAAGCACGGTATTACTTTCGTTCCAATGACCATTACCCCTGCTTATGGCAATATTAACGGTGGTGTTTTTGCTTGGTCCGAAGAAAAGGAAAAAATTCGTCTGGCAGTCAATCATGAATTATTGAAGATGCCACATGTTATTGATATTGCTAGTTTCGTTGGTGAAGACAATAAACTTAAATCAGAATTTGACTATGGCGACCATGTCCATTTATCTGCTGAAGGTGGTAAAAAAGTTGCTAAATTTGTTGAAGAACAGTTAATTCGCAAACGAATGGTTTAAAATAATATTCCATGACATATAAACTACATAAGTTTTTGGAATATATTCTTATATTTATAATTAAGTTTTTGGGTAATATGTTTAAATCATTTTTAATATAATGTAATATGAATAGTATATATTGATCAATTATGTTTATTGGAGATTTAATAATGGTTGAAACTACTAACAGTGATATTTATACAATATTAAAAGAGCGTGTCTTAAGCGGACAATACAACATTAAGATGCGTTTGCCAACTGAAGATGCTCTGATTGAAGAATTCAACGTTAGTCGTTATGCAATCAGAAAGGCCATTAAACAGTTGGTTAATGAGGGTCTTGTTTACAGTGTCAAAGGTAAAGGCGTTGTTGTTTTAGAACAGACTCCTCAAACTAAAGAAATTAATCTTAGCTTGGCAAAAATAAATGGTCTTCAATCTCTCAATAGTGCTCAAAAAATCGATCGAAAAACAATTATTGCCGACTTCCAACAGATTATCGTTGACGAAAAACTTCATCAAAAAACGTCCTTTTCTGTAGGTGTTCCCGTCTATGCTATCAAACGTATTCGTAGAATTAACACTAAAAACGCCGTTTTGGATATCAATTATTTCAACGCACAAATTGTTCCGAAGATCACACCTAAAATTGCATCAGGTTCAATCTATGATTATATAAAAAAAGATTTACAGATGAAAATTGCCGTAGTCAAACGACAATTACGAATTGAACACGCTTCTCAAATTGACTATGAACATCTCAATTTAGGAATCAACAATTGTGTTGGTAATATGATTAGTTTTGCCTTTAATGATGATGGCAAACAATTCGAATATACTGAATCACATTTTATTCCTGATAACTTCATTTTCAATCAAATCATTAAATTCTAATCATAACAAAAAGTGAGTAACCTTTCAGTGGCTACTCACTTTTTTTGTCTCTAATATGATTCAAATCCAACTAATGAGAAATGGTTAGGAATATATTTAGTTTCCGTACATTCAAACAAACTTCCCAAATCAGTATAAACATATTTCTTCAAAACACCGACACAATTAGATTCATTCAAATCCAATAGATCTGTTTCTCTTTCATCTGCTGTCTCTACTGTTGCTACCGATCGAGCAGCCGCAATTTTAAAGAGATCTTCATCACGAATATATTGATAAATGGACTTTTGCGCGTCGTTTTTACTCAAATTAGGCATATTTTCTTTTCTAAAATAACTCGTATCTAAAGCCATTGCCTTACCATTTACCATACGCAATCTTTCGATATGGTAGGCTATATCGCCTAAGCTAAAAGAAGTCTGCTCTGACAATTCACTATCGATCTCAACCTCTTCAAAGGTTAAAACTTTTGTAGCTAATTCCCTGATTGACTTGTTCTGTGGAAAACTGGTCAAATCTTGGAATCCAAAATGATTAGCCGCTGAAAAAACCATTCGATTATCGGTAACGGGTTCTAATACAACTACCCCACGTCCTTTTACTGTGTAAACCAGGCCCTCAGATTGCAGTTTTTTCAAAGCACGGCGAATCGTATTTCTAGTTACACTGAAACGTTCTGATAATTCTTCCTCACCTGGCAAAATTGTTTTTGGTGGATAAACATCACTATCGATTTCACCTTTCAATATGTGATATATATCTGAATATAAATTTTTTGGCATAATTTCTCCTCAATATAATTGCTTAACAGCAACAACCTCATCTATTTGAAGATATTAAATATCTACTTCTTTTCTAACATGACCGATTCATATGGGCGCAAAGTTATTTTTCCTTGATTGAGCTGCATATCGCCATAATTCCCCAAAATTAAATCGAAACCAGCAGCCACATCACGCTCTTGAGCATGTTCAGTAAAATTGGCCATTACTAAAATTTTACGCTTATTATTAAATCTTTCATAGCTATAGACACTATTGTCCTTGGGATTCAATAACTTGTACTCCCCATCAACAAGTACTGTTTTATGTTTTCGTAGAAAAATCAAAGCACGATAAAAATCGAAGATATTGTTCTTCGTTTTCAGCACTTTCTCAACTGAATAGTCATCATGATGTTGCGGTTTTAACCATGGTTGACCTGTTGTAAATCCATAATACTTAGTCGAATCCCATTGCATTGGTAAACGTGAATTTTCTCGCGATTTCTGTTGCAAAATTTGAAGTGCCAGATCCTCAGACATTCCATTTTTTAACATTTCATGATAAGCATTGATCGATTCATGATCCTTATATTGCTTGATATCAGTAAAATAAGCATTCTTCATTGCAATTTCATCACCTTGATAAATATAAGGTGTTCCTTGCAATCCAAATTCCACCATTGCTAACAATTTAGCTGACTGATCACGATATTCATCATCATTGGTAAATCTCGAAATTGCTCGTGGTTGATCGTGATTATTCCAGAATAAAGCATTCCAACCACCGTGACGTTGCATCTGTGTTTGCCAAGCACTTAAAATACTGGTCAAATCAGTTAACTTATAATGTCCCAAAGTCCATTTTTTACCATTAGTATAATCAACCTTCACATGATGAAAGGTAAATGCCATCGACAATTCTTGACGTTTAGGATTAGTATATTTCACAGCTTCAGAAATAGGTGTTGATGATAATTCACCAACCGTTACAAACTTATTAGGTCCAAAGACCTTCTCGTACATTTCGTGAATATATTCGTGGACATGTGGTCCATTGGTATAGAAGTTTCGTCCATCATCCAGAGGAGTGTTAAAAGTATCATTTGGCATATTTTTATCTTTGGAAATATTGTTAATAACATCCAAACGAAAACCATCAATACCCTTGTTAGCCCAATACGTCAGCATTTTAAAAATTTCAGCTCGTAAATTTTCATTACGCCAATTCAAATCGGGCATCGTTACATCATATAGATGTAAATAATATTGGTCTAATTCCGGTACATACTTCCAAGCACTACCACTAAATTTTGAAACCCAATTATTTGGTTCATGTCCATCAACCGGATCACGCCAAATATAATAATTGTGATACGGATTATCTTTTGATTTCAAGGCCTCTTTAAACCAAGAATTTTCATTTGAAGTATGATTCAATACCATATCCATAATGATTTTGATATCACGCTTATGCGCTTCCGATAGTAATTTCTCAAAATCATCCATTGTTCCAAAAACAGGATCAATCCTGTAATAATCAGCGATATCATATCCATTATCATTTCCGGGTGAAAGGTACATTGGCGTTAACCAAATCAAGCCAATTCCCAGCTTTTGTAAATAATCGAGACGTGAAATAATACCGTTGATATCACCGATACCATCCCCGTTAGAATCTTGAAAACTGCGCGGATAAATCTGATAAACAGTTTCTTTTTGCCATTCCTTCATTTTAATACTCCTCAATATAAGTCCTCACTTAACGACGCAATTTTATAATATGTTTATACAACTGTCAATTGTTCTATACCGGATGGAATAATGGAATATAGTCAAAATGACTATTATCACAACATTTCCAGGTAAATTTTAATTTAAAAAATAATATATTTTTTATGAAAATAGTTTATTTAATTTGAAAAAAATCGATGGATTGCTGGAACGTGGTGGACACGACTTGGAGCTAATATTATCAAATAAAATTGCAGTGTTTTGAGATTTCTAGCTCTGTATAATCATCTAATCCAAATAAGAATTTTAAGTCAAAAAAAGCCCTATTAAGTATTCAAAATATATGTTCTATATACTTGAGTATTTCTTAATAGAGGCTGTTCTTAGTTATTATTCATATTTTACAGTAACTGATAAGCAAAGCAGACTTTAGTCTGGAACAACAAGAAAATTGGTTCAGCCATGAGATTCTCTTAGCAATTTATTGTTTAGGGAAAGGTCGAGCTTGAAGCTAAACTTTCTTGTTGAAAAGGACAGCAATTTAAACCATTCTTTTCTTCAGTAATTACTACTCTTTAGTAAATTGACTATTTTACATATTTGTGTAGAAACCATTCTGTGCCATCAACTCTTTATGAGTTCCTCGTTCAATAATCTCTCCATCTTTAACTACTAAGATCAAATCAGCATTCTTAATAGTTGAAAGTCGATGCGCAATGACAAATGATGTTCTGCCCTTCATCAAAACATCCATTGCCTTTTGAATCTGTTCTTCAGTTCTAGTATCAACTGAACTAGTTGCTTCATCCAAAATCAACATAGGAGCGTTTCTAATTAGAGCCCGTGCAATTGTCAATAATTGCTTTTGTCCCACTGAGAGGCTCACTGAATCATCCAGAACAGTATCGTAACCGTTTGGTAGTGTTTCAATAAAATGATCCAAATCGACAGCCTTGGTTGCGGCTTTAATTTGTTCATCTGAAATATTTTTTTGATTGTAAACTAAATTATTTCTAACAGTATCCTCGAAAATCCAGGCCTCCTGCAGAACCATATCGAACTGATTTCTAACGTTGGAACGTGGCATATCTTTAATATCAACACCATCGATCGTAATTTTTCCGCCATTCAAATCATAGAAACGCATTAATAAGTTAACAGTAGTTGTCTTACCTGATCCCGTTGGACCAACAATGGCGACTTTTTGTCCTGCCTTTGCTTTCATCGAGAAATTCTTAATGATTTTCTGATCTAGCAGATAACCGAATTCAACATTATCAAATTTAACATTTCCTTTCGCACCAGATAAGGTTTGCTTGTCAGCATCTGCTTCAACTTCTGCTTCACCGAGAAAATTAAAAACTCGTTTCATAGCTGCTTGAGCTGATTGCAAGCTGGTAAAAGCCTGTGTAATCTGTGATAGAGGTTGCGTAAACAATCGTACATAGATCATAAAAGCTACAATTACACCAATACTGATTTGACCTTTCAATACTAAAACAGCGCCGACAACACTGACCATTACGTAACCAAAGTTACCAATGAAATTCATCAACGGTTGCATTATTCCTGATAAAAATTGTGATTTCCAAACATTTGTCTGTAGATCATCATTCAATTGTGTGAATTCTTGCTTTGCTTGGTTCGTATAGTTATAAGTTTTTACAACATCATGTCCAGCATAGATCTCTTCCAAATAGCCTGAAACATCAGCTAATTTGTTCTGTTGATTGTAAATGTAACGTTGTGATTTTGAGATTAACAGTATTGTCAAAGCAAATCCTACTAACACTGACAAAACGGCAGTTGTTCCTAATTTAATATTAGTAGTAAACATCATAACGATACTACCTAAAAGCAATGTTACAGCTGAAACTAATAATCCTAAACTTTGATTCAATGATTGACCAACAGTATCCAAATCGTTGGTTACTCGACTTAAAGTGTCACCTTCATTATGAGTATCAAAGTATTGTAACGGTAAATTATTAATCTTTTCAGTTATTTTAGTTCTTAACTTTTGAGTAAAACGTTGAGTAATAGTAGCCATAATATAACCTTGACCATATGATAGGACCGCAGCAGCTACGTAAATAGCGGTCAAGATTATTACAATATGCATAACTTTTGTTAAATCAATTTTTCCAAATAGACCTTTACTGATTAAATCAGTGATCTTGCTTAATTGACTAGGACCCACAATTGTGAAGATACTACCTGCCATGGCAAAGACAATTGCTATAATCAATGGCTTAATATATTCGGAACCATATTTCTTAATTCCATCAATTACTTTCATTCAGCTAATTCCTCCTTTGACAATTGTGAATAGGCAATCTCTTGATAAACCTGATTATTCTTAAGTAATTCATGATGTGTCCCTTGTCCAGCAACGTTTCCGTTATCAAGCACAATAATTTGATCGGCATCCATAATGGTACTGATTCTTTGAGCAATAATAACTTTTGTTGTTTTTGCAGCCTTTTCTTTTAAAGCCTTACGTAATTTCTTATCAGTCTCATAATCTAAGGCCGAGAAGGAATCGTCGAAAAGCAAAATTTCTGGTTTTCTAGCAATAGCACGAGCAACAGCCAAACGTTGTTTCTGACCACCGGAGAAGTTGTCACCATGTTGTGCAACCTTGCTATCAAGCTGATCTCGTTTTTGATCGACGAAA
The DNA here is from genome assembly GCF_001434985.1 of Companilactobacillus paralimentarius DSM 13238 = JCM 10415. Taxonomy (GTDB): domain Bacteria; phylum Bacillota; class Bacilli; order Lactobacillales; family Lactobacillaceae; genus Companilactobacillus; species Companilactobacillus paralimentarius. Next base: position 41,696 of record NZ_AZES01000045.1, read on the forward strand.
TCACGTGATTGCGCAATCTCTAAAGCTTGATTGAGCTGTTGATCTGATTTTTTAGCAGTAATATCGGTTTGTCCAAAATCAAGGTTTGAACGAATTGAACCACTAAATAGAACAGCTTTTTGTGGAATATACCCTAAACGATTGTTCAAATCTTCGATAGCATAATTTTTAACATCTACGCCATCAACCAAGACTTGTCCTTGAGTAACATCATACAATCTAGGAATCAAATTCATAACAGTCGATTTACCACTACCAGTTGATCCAATAATGGCAATTGTTTGTCCTTGTTGTGCCGCAAAGCTTAAATTGTGAATCGCATCAGCTTCGGCATGTGGATATCTAAAACTAACATCTTTAAATTCTATGGTTCCTGTCTGTTCAACATCTTCAGTTGTTTCCTTTTCACTAACAACGGATGGTTTTACGTCTAGGACTTGATTGATTCTGGATACTGAAACTGTCACACGTGGTAAAAGAATGAAAATAATTGATAGTAACAAGAATCCTAAGATAACTTGCATGGCATATGATGAGAAAACAATCATATTACTGAACAATGTCAATCTTGTGGCACTAGCGGTTGCTTGATTAATTATGATGGCACCGATCGCATAAACTGAAAGTGTTAGGGTACTGGAAATGAAACTCATTCCGGGATTCATCAAAGCCAATACTCGGTTAGCAAACAAGTTGGTATCAGTTAAATCTTTATTAGCTTGATTGAATTTATCATTTTGGTAATCTTCGGCGTTGTAAGCATGAACGACTCTGATACCTGATAAATTTTCTCTAGTAACTAAATTCAAACGATCAGTTAAACTCTGAACCATTTTAAATTTAGGTTGAACCATACCCAAAATGAACGTTAACATCACGATCAAAACAATAACGGCTACGGCTGTGGCAGTCGTCCATTGCCAACCTTTATTAGCAATCTTCGTGATCGCCCAAATGGCTGTAATTGGAGCTTTAATAATAACCTGTAAGCCCATGGCAATAAATTGTTGTAGTTGCGTCAAATCGTTTGTCGAACGTGTCAACAAACTAGAAACAGAAAATTTCTTAATATCTTGTGTCGAGTAATCCATAACCTGATTGAAAATTTGGCTTCTCAAACGAGCTGTAAATCCTGCCGCCACATGAGCTGCCAAATAACCGACGATGATTGAAGCAATGACACTAAAAATTGATAAGAGAATCATCATCATTCCTGGCTGTAAAATCTGATTGATCGTCGTTCCTTGCTTTTCCAGTCTTTCCGTAATAGTCGACATATAACTAGGAATTTCCAGCTCCAAGCCAACTTGCAATACGATAAAAATCAAACTAATAAAAATCATTGAATATTCTTTTTTATTGATTTTTTTAAATAGTTTTATCATTAAGTCCTCATATAGTTCGCATGCGAACCATAACCGCAAATTTTTTTATTTTGTATTCTTCCTTATTTGATCTATAACTTTAAAAAAGGTTGCCAAATCTTCCGGTGAAATACCTTGTTGGAGTACTTTCTCCGTTGTTTCAGCCTGATTGTTGATCTCATTCATGGCGTCTTTAGCATACGTAGTTAGATTAAGACATTTAACTCTAGCGTCATCGGGTGAAGGAGTTGTGTAGATCAAACCATTCTTGACCATTCGCTGCACTAACCCGCTAGCAGTTGACTTACTAATAGACATCGCTTTCTCTAAGTCTTTTTGAATAACTTGTCGATCTTGATGAGTATACAAAAAGCCTGCTGTCATGCCTTGTAATCGAGAAATGCGTTCACTTCCGTGTGTAACAAACACATTATTACCAACCTTTTTTTCATCATTGTTTTGAATATAATGGGAAATATGATTCGATAAATCTCTAATATTGTAAACAATCGTCTCTTTAAAATTAAGCATCTTAATTTCCTCTTTTGTTCGTATGCGAACTATATTAGACTTAAAAAAATATAAAGTCAATAATTTTTTCTTTATTTTTATTAGTGACTTCTCCATGCCGTCCTCCACAACAAGAAAATTTGGCTGGAACGCCATGGGCCGACTTAGAGCTAATTTTCTTGTTGCTCCGGACTAAATCCTGCTTTGCTAGGTAGTGTCATTGTAAAATTTGAATAATAAATAAGAACAGCCTCTATTAGGAAATACTCAAGTATATAGAACATATATCTTGAATATTTAATGGGGCTGTTCTTTTGATTTGAAATTTTTATTTAGATTATGTAGATCTAAAAATCTCGAAACACTGCAATTCTACTTGATAATATTAGAACTAGGGAACTAGTCGGTAGTAAAAAATTTGTGGTCCCTCAGTGGTGAAATTATACTTAGCTTGCGTAGCAAGGTTAGTATAAGACCGATCTTCGAGATCCATAATTTCGCACAAGGTGCGGAATTATTAGCTTGAAGTCGTGTCCACCACGTTCCAGCGGCCCACAGATTTTTTGCAGACGACGGCATACTTCAGTTATATTTGTTAGCATTACAACAAAAATCATACCTTCTTTACTCTAGATCAAATCTCTATGAATATCCTGCATGCCACGTTCAATATCTTCTAGTTCGTCAGCGTAACCCTTCAAACGATCGCCATACTTATCGACTAAGTTGCTATCAGTATCTGTTTTATAGCGTAACTTATGTTCCAAACTGGCCCACATATCCATACCAACTGTTCTAATTTGAATCTCCACTGGGACATCAATTGGCCCTTTAGATTGAAAAACTGGTACTTTAACTACAATGTGCAAACTACGATATCCGCTTTCCTTAGGATGCTTTAAATAATCTTTTCGTCTCAATAATGTGACGTCAGTTTGACTAGTCAGTAACTTTTCGATTTTATAAATATCATCAATGTAATTAGTTATTACTCTGATACCAGCAATATCATAAATATTCTTTTGAATACTTTCAGCCGTTAAATCATAGCCCTTACGTTGAGCCTTTTCGAACAAACTTTGAATCTTCTTCATACGTGATTCCATATGATGAATTGGATTGTAATCGTAATTAACTTGAAATTCTGAATCCAAATTTTCCAATTTAGTACTGATTTCTTTTTGACCTGCTTGATAAAGTTGATACATTTTTATCATTTTAGATAGTTCCTGTACATCAGGTCGGTTATCCAAATCCCCTAATTGTGACTTTAATTCCCGCAAATTAATAGTATTGGATCTTTCTAGTATCATACTTTCCGTCCTTTTAAATTAGTAATTATCAAAAAAGCAGCCATAGTGGCTGCCCTAATTTTAACTCTAAATATTATAATTTTAATGACGGATTTTCTTTTGACACTTTACGATGCCATAAATAAATTCCGACTAACAATAAAACACTAATAGTACATGACAACCCAAAGGTCAAATGCATTCCATCAATAAATAACTGTGGATCACTCGGTATGTAAGAAGTAACTCTGGAACCTTTCAAGATTGACATTGAACCAAATAACAACGTTGTCGACATTGCTGAACCAACTACCATCCCAACTGTTCTTGCCAAACTATAAACACTACCAGCCGATCCATAATCCTTTTCATCAACTGTACTCATAACCAAAACGTTATTAGGTGAATGGAATAATCCGTTACCCAATCCAGCCATAGCGGCTCCAAAAGCAAAAATCAAAACAGTATTCTGCAATCCACTAAGAACATAGAATATCTGACCAAAACTGATGATAGCTAATCCAATTAAAGTAATTTTAAATGGATCATGTTTATCGGCCAAACTCCCTGAAATTGGTGCAACGAATAATTGTACGACTGGGAAAATCAATAAGAAGAAACCACTGAACAAGGGACTGAACTCTCGAGCATTCTGCAAGTAAAATGGTGCAATCACATCAAAGAAGAAATCAATGATAAAGACCATAAAACAAGTTAACAATTGTACAGAAAACCATTTATTTTTAAATAAAGTTACTGGCAAAATAGGTTCATCTTGTTTATTTTCGTAACGATACAATAATGCTAAAAGAATTAGGCCAATGATTGTTAGAGTCAAAATACGCCAATCACTCCAACCTAATTGCTGACTTAAAAGAATACCAACAAACATACTGGTAAATCCAATAATCAATAAAATCGAACCAAACAAATCAAATTTGGCACTAGCAAATTTCTTATCCAAACTGCTAGGTAAATATTTAAATAGAATAAAAATAGCAATAAAACCAATCGGTACATTTAGCCAAAAAATGATGTGCCATGGGAAGAAGTTCAAAAGAATTCCACCCAAGCTTGGCCCAATAATACCACCTAGTGAGACGAATGATCCCATCCATCCTAGTGCTTGACCACGACGATCATCTGGAAAAATTTCAACAATAATTCCATTTGAAGTAGCCATTGTCATCGCAGCTCCAATTGCTTGCAAACTTCTAGCAATTATTAGAGTCAACCAGCTAACTGATAAAGCGCATAAAGCAGAACTGATGACAAAGATCAAAGTTCCCCATTGGAAAAATTTGATTTTCCCGTACTTATCACCCAATTTTCCAAAAATCATTAAAGTACTACTCATCACAATCAGATACATTGTTACGACCCAATTGATCAAACTCATATTAGTGTGAAGTGCCTTGCTTAAGACTGGTAGCGCTACAGTGACAATGCTACTATCAAGAGTAGACATAAAAATAACGATTCCAACACCAATCAAAATCATCGTTAAATTCTTTCTTTGAACTGTTTCCATAATCGTCCTCTATACTATATATTAATATACAGTTTAATACATAGTAAAAATTTGTAAAGGAGCATTCCATGGCACGTTCTAATACACTTCAATATATGATTCTAGGTTTACTTACTCGTCAACCGATGACTGGTTATGACATCAAACAGATTTTCGATAAAGAAAAAGCCGAATTCTGGACCGCACCCTTCAGCCAAATTTATCCCGAATTGAACCGCCTTTTGAATAAGGAATTGATCAGTTTAATACAGCCGACCGAAGATAATTCTCGAAGAAAAGTTTATCAACTAACTAAATTAGGAACTGATACTTTCACGGACTGGTTAAAATTGCCATTGTCACCAGAAATAACTCAATTAAACAACGACGATTTTATCTTACGCTTACACTTCTTAGGTAAGGACCATATTGATATTTTAAAAGCTTTGTTAAATATGAGAGAGCAAACTTTAAAATTAGAGCTAGCCCAATTGGAACTGGAGTTATCAGAAGTAGTTCACCATCCCGAACAATTTGGACGTGAATTGATTATTCAAAAAGAACTTTCTAATAAGAAGTCAGATTTGAAGCTCTGGCGTTCTGAATTAAAGAATCTATAACACTAAAAAACGGTCTCTATTAAACATATTAATAGAGACCGTTCTTTAATTTATTATCTAATTCAAACGTACACAGATAATAGAACAGGATACTAGTCTGAAAGACGGCAATTTAAGCCTGTGCTCAATTTCAATTAAGCTTCAGAAAAATCAGTCTGTTCCTCTTTAACTTCATGTAAATCAAAAAGAGACTTTTTATCCTGCAATTCTTCGGCGAAAACAACTTTAACAATAATATTCGTCAATACTTCTGGTGATTCCTTCATACCACTCTTAACCCAACGTTTCATAATGCCTTGGACACCCAGCATGATATAAGTAGCTTCATACTTATCCATCGTTGTCTTAATCATCTCCTCATGATCATGAAAATGACTCATCCGATCTAGCAATTTCGTTTTGCCTTCTACAAAGACTAAATTACTCAATACCGGATTTTTATAGAATTCCCTTAGCATAATTCTCAATCCTTCAATCATTGAAGTACCCTGAGGGATTTTTAAATTGTCTAAAAAATCAGTCTCGATACTGTCGACACACGAATATACATCATCGTAATAACGATAAAAAGTTGTTCGATTAACGTCAGCAGCTTTGCAAACTTCCGTTACAGTTATAGAATCAATCGATTCTTTTTGTAAAAGTGATAAAACTGTTTCTTTAATAATCTTTCTGGTATATTGTGCCCGACGATTATTTTTTATCCCGACCATGGTTTCTCCTTGAATGCAACAAATAAATGATTTTCGTTTAATTAATGACACTTTGTCTCAAATTGATGGTTGAAAATTCATTAAATTGTTTTTATTATGTGAAACATAGTGTTGCAATAATGACATTCTAACAGAAATTTTATTAGAATCCATTAAAAATTTGAAGATTAGAGAGAGTTCAATTAATGCTGGAATTAAAACACATAAAAAAATACTATTATGTCGGCGATTCTGTTACTAAAGCCTTAGACGATGTGTCTGTCTCCTTTAGAAAACAAGAATTTGTCGCTATTCTGGGACCTAGTGGTTCCGGTAAAACTACTATGCTGAACGGTATCGGTGGCTTGGACATTTACGATTCAGGTGACTTAGTCATCAATGGTAAATCTACTAAAGATTTTTCCGAATCTGATTGGGATGCCTACCGTAACAATTCTGTTGGTTTTATTTTCCAAAGTTATAATATTATCGGTCATTTAAGTATTATCGATAACGTTGAATTGGGGATGACACTTAGTGGTGTCAATGCAGATGAAAAAAAGCGTAAGGCTCGTGAAGCTTTGGAGCGAGTTGGCTTAGGTCCTCATATCAACAAGAAACCTAATCAACTATCCGGTGGTCAACTTCAACGTGTTGCCATTGCTCGTGCGATTGCTAATGATCCTGAAATTTTACTTTGTGATGAACCAACTGGTGCCCTAGATACTGAAACCAGTGAAGAAATCATGAAATTGATCAAGGAATTATCAAAAGAACGCCTTGTCATCATGGTTACTCATAATCCTACTTTGGCTAAAGAATATGCTGATAGAATTATCAACTTTGCTGATGGTAAAATTTTAGACGATTCTAATCCTTTCGTTGATGATGCTACTAAGGATAATTTCGAACTTAAGAAAACTAAGATGACCTTCTGGACTGCTTTGAAATTATCCTTCACCAACTTGAAGACAAAGAAAGCCCGAACAGCTTTGACAGCTTTTGCTTCTAGTATTGGTATCATCAGTATTGCCATCGTTTTAGCCTTATCATCTGGTTTCCAAAAACAAATTGATAAGACTCAAGGCAATACCTTGGCACAGTTCCCAGTTACAATCTCCCAAACAGCTTCTAAGCAAACTGCTCCGGATACTAAGGTTAAGAGTTCCAGTTCTAAAAAGGTAACTGCTAAACTTAGCCAACAAGAAAAGTCAACACACACAAACAAATTGAGTAAAAGCTATGTAAACTACATTAAGAAACTTAATCCTGAATTAAGTAAAGACATTACTTATAATTATTCAACCGGAATGAATCTTTTGAGTAAAGTCGATGGCAAAGTTAAAACAGCTCAATTCTCAAACACAAGTAGCTCTAATTCAATGAGCAGCATGTCAGCTGCCATGGCTTCATCCACAGGTGTTGGTAGTTCTGTATATCCTTCATCAAATAACAATGGAACTAACTTCTTGAAGAAACATTACAAGGTTATCTCCGGTTCACTTCCTAAGAATGAAAATGATGTTGTTCTGATTGTCGATCGTGATAACTCTACTAATGTCAATGCTCTAAAGAATATCGGTATGAAAGTTAAAGACAATCAAAAATTAGACTTCAATAAAATTGTTGGCCAAGAGTTCAAAGTTGTTTCTAACAATGATTACTATAAACAAGTAACAGCTGGTCTCTTCACACCAAATACTGATCTTGCCAGTCTTTACAATAATTCTAACAATAAGACTTTAAAGATCTCAGGTATCTTAAAGGTCAAATCAAAATCATCAGAAAACATTCTCTCATCAGGTATCGCATATAGCGACAAGCTAACTAAAGATATCGTTAATACTAATAAAAACTCTGATATCGTTACTGCCCAAAAGAACAGTGATACTAACGTTCTAACTGGTGCCAGCGTCGATGATGCTACAACTAAAGAGAGCCTTGTTAGCTACTTAGGTGGTTCCACTACACCATCAAGTATTCTAATTTACCCAAGCACATTTAAGACTAAAGACAAAGTATTAAGCTACCTTGATAAGTACAACAAAGACAAAAAAGCTTCTGACAAAGTTATTTACACTGACCTTGCTGGACAAGTTTCAAACCTTACAGGCGGCTTAATGGATGCTATCACTTATGTCTTAGTTGCCTTTGCTGGTATCTCATTAGTAACAAGTATGATCATGATCGGTATCATCACTTACACATCAGTTCTTGAAAGAACCAAAGAAATTGGTATTTTGAAAGCCTTGGGTGCTAGAAAGAAAGACGTTACCCGAGTCTTCGATGCCGAAACAACTATCTTAGGTGTCTCATCAGGTGTCTTAGGTATCGTAATTGCTTGGTTAGCAACCTTCCCTATCAATGCTATCTTGAAAGGACTAACCGATTTAAGCGGCGTTGCTCAATTGAACCCTGTACATGCGATAATCTTGATTGTCATCAGTACTGTTCTAACCGTTATTGGTGGACACATTCCTGCTCGTATGGCAGCTAGAAAAGATGCAGCTACTGCATTAAAATCAGAATAGAGAGCGAAGCAAGGGCGGTTAGCCCACGAGGATTTGCCTAAGTATCAGAATTACACGCGTATTTTGCGGATGATTTTGATACTGTAGCAAACCGGAATGGGTTGCCCTCGCGTAGCTCATTTCAATAGAGAGCGAAGTAGGCTTGGGAATTTCCGAGGATTTACCTAAGTATCAGAATTGCACGCGTATTTTGCGGGTGATTTTGATACTGTAGTAAACCGGAAGAAATTGGCCTACGCAGCTCATTTCAATAGAGAGCGAAGCAAGGGCGGTTAGCCCACAAGGATTTGCCTAAGTATCAGAATTGCACGCGTATTTTGCGGATGATTTTGATACTGTAGCAAACCGGAATGGGTTGCCCTCGCGTAGCTCATTTCAATAAAGAGCGGAGTAAGCCCGCTTCCACTATAAAACATAGACCCATGGTTATTTCCCCAAAAGGACCAGTACTCAAATTCCGAGTACTGGTCCTTTTATGTCTATAAACTAAATTTTAACTACCGCGACCCCAATCAATCCAGGTCCGGTATGAACACCTAAAGCTGGTCCCACTTGCTCCGTAAATTCTTGTTGGCCTTTAATGCCATTTTCATGCAATAAATCCAGCATATTCTTACCACCAGCCTCATCAGCACCTTGTCCAATACCAATTAGATAATTTTTATCTTCACCAATAAACTTTTGGGCAAAGTCTAGCATCATCTTTTGACCTTTTTTCATACCTCGTGCTTTAGCAGCAATGGTATATGAACCGTCTTCTTTACAAGTAATAATGGGTGCTAATTTCAACATTCCACCAACTACAGAAGCGGCAGCGCTAATTCTACCACCAGCTCTTAAATAAGTCAGTGTGGGAATACAGAAGTAAACAACAGCATGTTTAATCATAGTCGCTACTTGAGAGGCTACTTCATCAAAGCTTTTTCCCGCATCTATTAAATCTTTAGCACCAATTGCAATTAAACCTGAGGCTATTGCTACTTGCTTGGTATCAAAATATTTCGTCGTGAAACGATCATCGTCATCCAAAAATACTTTGAGAAAGTTGAAGGTTCCACTTAATCCTGAAGAAACAGAAATGGAGATAATATGAGTACAGCCAGCTTCAGCAATATCATCTAGAGCTTTTTCGATTGATTCTCCTGAGGGTAATGAAGTCTTAGGAATTTCAACAGGAAGATGTTCATAAACTTCTTCGGCTGAAATGTCGACACGATCAAGATAAGTCTTGTCATGATAAGCAATTTGCATTGGTAACTCATAAACGCCATTTTTATCACGGTATTCTTTTGGTAAATCGCAGCAAGAATCTACCAACACAGCAATTTTTTCCATTTTTATTCGCTCTTTTCGTCTTGATTATTACTTTCAATCATTAATATTTTCTTAGTTATTAGCTTTGTTGCAAAAGACATTGTAGCCATTTCAACCATTAAGTAGGCTGAAGACTGATTCTTCTCTGAGAGGATTTGTCCCTCTTCACGATGATTTAACATTTTCAAAGCTAACTCTTGCTTATCACAGAAGAAATCAAAGGCCTTAGCAATTCCACCATTTAAATTGGTTTGAATTTCCAATCCCGCTTGAATCTCATTGATGGATACGACTTGTTTTAAAAAAGTTATCGCAATCAGATATGCTAAATGTTCGCGTGTGTAACGTTTCTTGATGGGATGTGGCAATAGTCCATTTTTTACGTAATTATTGACCATCGATGTTGTTACTACTGGTCCGTCCTCCAACCAAATTGGTCCAATATATTTATCAACTAAGGTTAAAAGTTGATCACGATACAGATCTAATTCAGGTAGATCTTCAAACCTAGGTAAACGATAATTTTCTAATTTGTCTAACCATTCTTGTAACTCATCCATGAACACGCACTCCTTTTATAATTACAAATATAATTTATCATAATTATTAATACTATTCAATCTAGTTTTAAAAGCTAGATATATTTATAATAAAAAGCCTTGAACATTACTCAAGACTTTCTTTAAGATTATATTCACGCCAACCGAAAGCAACCGTCATAACGATGCCAACTGCTGTCAATAAGACGATATAACCAACATTACTACTGAAATTAGTATCTCCCAGATACAAATCACCAAGTAAAGTTGCTAAGACAGTTACCCAGATTCCAATTCTTTGAGTTCTGGTAAAAGCTGTACCTGTCTGACTTCTCTTTTCTCTCTTTGTTATATATGGTAATACAAAACCCAAGCCAATTAAAACAAATATGGCTACAAAATTAATAACTAATTCATACCACCACATTGAAGATCCGAAAGCAACATCCTGTGGGCCAACCGCAGCAATTGTAGCTATCCCTGTCAGACCTAGACACCACCAGCCGACGATCAATGACATGGTTTTATTCTTAATATAAACATACCCTGACGAATAGATATCATCCCTCATTCTAACTTTGATGAAGGACCAGAAGATCCAACAAGTAACTCCTGGTGAAATAATTCCGTTCAGGTTTAATAACCAATTGAAAATATCTTTCATGTTTGGCAACAAGATGCCTAAGAACATGATAAAAGCACTCAACCCAACTGTGAGTAAGTAACCATTAATAGGCAATCCAGCTGAGTTAGTTTTTCTCAAAAATTCTGGCATGTATTTATTACCAGTATCAGAAATCAACATTCTAGTCATCGCATTCAATAGTACTGCTAACAAGGCTGCTAAGTAAAAGATTTCCGTGAAGGCGAATAAATACATTAAAGTATTGCCCATATGAAATTTATTACCTAAAGCTTGAAAAGCATAATAGGAACCATTGATCTTCAAATCATCTGGTAGATGATAGGCGTTAAAGAAAACACCTAAAGAGAATGATCCAAAGATTGTCAAAAAGCCTGTCATAACAGATAACATAATCATGGCTTTAGGAAAATCTTTATTAGGATTACGCATCTTTGTAACAAATGGCGCAATTCTTTCAGCTCCGTTAATAGCAAAAATCAGAAATCCTAAAGTTGTTAAATAGTGGAGATTGAATGAAGGCACAATCGTATGGAATGTTAATGGTTTAGTCGCAATGTGACCTCCCATCATTAAAGCAGTAACGGTCATTATTACGAATAAAACAGTCATACCGAACATGGCAATTCCGCCAATTGTACTCAGTACTTCCAATGAATGTTCAAATCGTGACTGAATGATAATGAAGAAAATAAATATCAATAAGGTAAATAGTGCGAAATGACTGTTCGACATCTGTGTCTGCATTCTGTCACTACCATTAACGACCCAGCCCATAGCTACAGCAATCGTATTTGCCGTATCAACGACATAAGGAATCGATGCAGCCCAATATGTCCAAGCTGCAAAATATCCTAAAAATTCTCCACTAGTTTCTCTGACCCACGATGTTAATCCACCACCATCATCATCAAAGGTTGAACCTAATTGGCCTACCATCAATGAATACGGAATAACATACAATAAAATCATGATGATCCAGGACGTAATGACGCCCATTCCTTGATTTTGAAAATTGTAGGTCAGATCATCGAATCCAACTACAGTTACAAAATCCATTAAAGCTAGCACAGGCCAGCTGATATACTTCTTTTTTGTTCCTAAATCTGTCATGGCGTTTTCCTCAGTGAAAATAAATCATACTTTCTTAATTTACTCACCAAACGGTTACTTAAAATATACAATATTTTTTGCTAAATAAATTAAAAAATGATTCGAAAGTATAAAAAAATTTAAGCGTTTACTTCCCCGACATGACCGCAACAGTAGCTGTTGCCTATTTTGTGTACAATTTGGAAAGTTAGCGACTCGAAATATTCTACCATAAAAGCAACGAACTAGATATATAAAATTTTCTTATCAAAAAGAAATTCTCTCGGTTTTAATTAAAGTACCATTAAATCCAACTGTTGATGAAAATGCTTCGACTTTAGACAAAAAATGTCGAACAGATTATAAATATTTTGAATTAATCTAATCAAAAATTACAAGAACAAGTTAGCCACTTGTCCAAAAAATAAATACGAAATATATCAG
>NZ_AZES01000046.1 GCF_001434985.1 Companilactobacillus paralimentarius DSM 13238 = JCM 10415
GTGTTTTTATTTTGTCATTTTTCTAAAGTGGCTAACTTGATTATAAAATTCGCCATAATAATATTTATTTGTTCACTTTCCATAAAATAAACTATACGCCAACGTTACAGTCAAACTTTTTCATATATTTATAAAATGCTTTTTAGAAACTATCTACAATGATATTCTTATGTAAAACTAAATACATTTATTTAATTAAGTCTTCTAGTCAAAAAATGTTATTTTTTTAAGCACAAAAAAGACCAGAGCCATAATCATTTTGATTATAGCCCTGGTCTTCTTCATTTATTTTTTTATAACCATAATTCTATACTTTATAGTAGAAACGAGCTACAAATGCTCAGAATCTAAGCAGGCTTGCTCCGCTCTCTGTCCTAGAATTCAGCATTACCTGGTGTTCTTGGGTAAGCAATGACGTCACGGATATTTTCCATACCTGTGATGTACATAACTAATCTTTCAAAACCAATACCGAAGCCTGAGTGAACTGTACCACCGTACTTACGTAATTCTAAGTACCACTTGTAGTCTTCTTCGTTCATATCAAGTTCAGCCATTCTACTTTCTAGCTTATCAAGACGTTCTTCACGTTGTGAACCACCAATTAATTCACCAATTTCAGGAACTAACAAGTCAGCTGCAGCAACAGTCTTACCGTCATCATTAGCACGCATGTAGAAAGCTTTGAATTCCTTAGGATAGTCAGTAATAAAGACAGGCTTCTTGTAAACTTTTTCTGACAAGTAACGTTCATGTTCTGATTCGAGGTCAAGTCCCCAGTAAGGTTTAACTTCAAATTCAACATCAGTAGCTTTTTCAAGAATATCGATTGCATCAGTATAAGTAACATGAGCAAATTCTTCGCCAGCTGTGGCTTTCAAACGATCAATCAATGTATTATCAACGTTTTCGTTCAAGAAATCTAGTTCTTCTTTAGCATTGTCCATTACATAGTTGATAACATATTTAAGTAACTCTTCTGAACAGTCCATCTCATCTTTAAGGTCAGCAAATGCCATTTCTGGTTCGATCATCCAGAATTCAGAAGCGTGACGTCCAGTATGTGAGTTTTCAGCTCTAAAAGTTGGTCCAAATGTGTAAACATTTCTGAAGGCCAAGGCAAATGGTTCAACTTCTAGTTGTCCACTAACAGTTAGGTTAGTTTCTTTCTTAAAGAAGTCTTCATTATAATCGACTTTGCCATCGTCAGTCTTTGGTACGTTGTTCATATCCAATGTTGTTACTTGGAACATTTCACCGGCACCTTCAGCATCGGAACTAGTGATAATTGGTGTGTGAACATAAACGAAACCATTGTGTTGTAGATATTCATGAATAGCAAAAGCAGCTAGTGAACGGATTCTAAATACTGAATAGAAGGTATTTGTTCTAGGACGCAAATGAGCTACAGTTCTCATGAATTCATATGAGTGAGCTTTCTTTTGTAATGGATAATCTGAATCTGAAGCACCTTCTTCAACTACTTCGGTAGCATGAATTTCAAATGGTTGTTGTGCCTTAGGAGTAAGGGCAACTTCACCGACAACTTTAATTGTTGTGCTGATTGGGAACTTAACAACATCAGCATAGTTATCCATATCACTAGTAATAACAACTTGAACATTCTTAAAGAATGAACCATCATTTAACTCAATAAAACCTACTCGTTTTGAACCTCTGATTGTACGAATCCAGCCATTAAGCGTGACTTGATCACCGTCAGCAAATTCTTTTTTATATAAATCTTTAACTAAAACGTTTTGCATTGATTTCTCCTTTTCACATCTGGAATACTGTAGACGAAAAAAAGATCCTCCATCCCCAATAAAAGGGACGAAAGATCTTTCCGCGGTACCACCCAAGTTTTTTAAAAAACACCTCAAAAGTACATTAAATACTCTCCAATTATAACGTACTGGGTCACGTCTAAACCTACTCTCCTATGATTTCAGCTAGAATAACAAAGATGTTTTTCCTATATACCGACACGTTAAGTTCTCACTCACCTTAACTCCCTGTGGATAAAGTATACAGTACTCCTTCTTTTAATATCTTTAGATATATTAATTTTCTTAAATGTAGCATAACTTTGACTAAATTGTAAAGTAGAATATAGATATTGAGGAGGAAGATCATGAAAAAATTTTTTAAATGGCTAATTGGTATCATTATTGCCATCATCGCAATCATATTGATTTCTATTATTGTCGTTAAAAATAAGGAATACCAACCTTCAACTGCAGCAATATCAGCTAGTAAAATTAGCACTACAGATGACAATATAACCAAATTTTCAGGAAACGACCAAAATCCTAAAGTCATTTTCTATCCTGGTGCTTTAGTGGAACCCAAGAGTTACAGCATTTGGGCTAAGAAAGTTGCTCAAGCGGGATATTCAGTTTACATTGTGAGATTTCCATTAGACCTAGCTGTTCTAAAAACTAACATAGCTAATCAAGTTTCTAAAAATAATGGATATGTTATTGGAGGTCACTCATTAGGTGGAACTATGGCTAGTCGCTATGCTCACAATAATCCTAAAAATTTAAAGGGCGTCTTTTTCTTAGCCAGCTATCCTGAGAAAAAAGGTGATTTACGGAAAACTAAGGTTCCGGTTTTATCAATTACTGCTTCAAATGATGGCGTTTTGAAATGGAAAAACTACAATAAAGCCAAAAAACTACTACCAAGTAATACACTTTATGAACAAATTCAAGGTGGAAATCATGCTGGCTTTGGTAGCTATGGCAAACAGAGTGGCGATAAATCTGCTTCTATTAGTAATCAAAAACAACAAAATATTGTAAGCAGATTATTAATAAATTGGCTAAATAAAAAAATTACCAAATAAATTAAAGCGTTTTCATAAATTCCCACAAAAGCGCATACATTTTTGTTATACTGTCACTAGTCGCTACAATTTTTGGGGGAAACATGACTATTTTATTTGATAAGAACTTAACTTTAACTGAAGATTCAACAACTTTTATTGAGAATTATATTAATTACGTAAGAACTATCAATCCCGAAGACCTATATGAAGGTAAAAAAGATAAAAATATTCTAAAAAATAAATTCATTTTTCGGATTCATCAATTGGCTAATCTTGATTCAGCCATTGTCAGCTTAAGTGTACTTGATAAGAAAATTAATGTCCTAGCCCGTATTCCCGGTTTTGAAACTGTTGTGATCGGCTCCTATCCACTAAATTCTCATCTAAAAAAGATTATGTCTCAAGGAGTTTATCCCACAATAAAAATAACTGGTGGCAGATATAAAAAAGTTGTTCCGACTGATTTTGATAAAGATATTATAAAAAATGGCTTTGAACCATATGGAATAATCCTTGAGCTTCATCAAGTTGAAAATGTTGTCTATAAATCAAGAAAAATCGATGTAATTTATAAGTACGTCTTTAAAAGTGAACGTAGTCTTGTCAACGTTTCAAAAATCTTAATGTTATGTTTTGCCCTCTTCGGCCTTGCATTAGGATTAGGCTTCATGTTTTTAGGTTTCTTCATGACAGGATTAATGGTAATTGTCGCCTTCTTCGGCGCTAATTCTTATACCTTGATTTTGTCTGATACTTATAAACCTAAGCAAGAATTGAACCAAACCCAAACAAATTAGTTTCAAAAAAGGTGTTCATATTTGAACGCCTTTTTATTTTTCCAATAGAAGAGTTATATTACTTTCAGGAAGTGAAAAATATGTTAAAAAGTTATGTCATCGTCATAAGTGGTGTCACTGCCAGTGGAAAAACCACTCTGATTCAAGAATTAAGTCATAAGTTACCTGATTGTAGCCTCATTTCTTTTGACGACTACAGTATAGATGCCTTACCTTCCGCACCACCTATCGATACCCCAATTCAGGAGGCTGTTAACCAGTATGATATCAGTATGCTAATGGATGACTTCCTTAAAGTTTACAATAAACATCATTTCATACTAGTCGACTTTCCCTTTGGGTATAAGCATGACACATTGAAACCCTATATCGACAAAGTTATCTATATAAAAACGCCATTGGACGTTTGCTTTGCTCGTCAAATTCTACGCGATTACACAAACAAGGATGGTGAACAGATACGTGATTGGGTTAAAACTTATTTAAACTTTGCCAGACCAATTTTTGTTAATCACGACAAATATATTAGTAGTGATGCAGACTTGGTTATTGACGGTCTATTGCCACTGGACAAAAAAGTTGGACTAATTTTAAATGAGTTTAAACTGGATAATCTTTTCTAAGCTCTTAAAAAATATAATAACTACAGTCAAAATAGTTTTCTTCTTCAGAAACTAAAACGGCATCCATTTAGAAACGTAATTACATACGCTTATTCTAAATGGATGCCGTTATTTTTTTAAATTCAGAAGAAAAATAATAAATAGAATCTTTTACTAGTCTGGAACAAAAGTTTTTACTATTAAAATGTGCTTACTGATTCTTGATACTTATCATTATGAACATCCTCATTACCAGTTAAACGAACAACGTCCCTTAAAATCATTAACTCCTCATTAGTTGGAATAACTAATACATCACTTTGAGAGTCCTCTGAACTGATTTTACGAGTTCCTTTACTATTTCTATTGGCATCATCATCTAGCTTAATACCCATATAACGGAAATGTTCCATAATCATTGATCGAATATCCGGATTATTTTCACCAGTTCCCGCAGTAAAGATAATAGCATCTACACCGTTCATCAAAGAAATGTATGAACCAATATACTTAACAATTCGATTTATATACATATCTACAGCTAATTTAGCTCTTGGATTCTCATCTTTAACCGCCATTAAATCTCGAAGATCAGGTGATATGCCTGAAATGCCTAATAAACCAGACTCGTTATTCAAGATGTCAGTCATCTCATCAGCGTCAGTAATATTTAGCTTCTTCATAAGATATGTTACTAGTGATGGATCAATATCCCCTGCACGTGAACTCATCATTAGACCTGACTCTGGAGTAAAGCCCATCGATGTATCTATTGATTTTCCATTTTCAATAGCATCTATAGAAGCTCCACTTCCTAAGTGACAAGAAATGATTCGAAGTTTATCTATTGGTTTTCCTAAAAATTCAGCAGCTTGTGTAGATACATATCGATGGCTAATGCCTTGTGCACCAAATTTACGAACTCCATATTTCTCGTAATATTCATAAGGAACTCCGTACAAATAGTTTGCTGGTTTTAGCGTTTGATGGAATGAGGTATCAAATGCTGCGACTTGTATAGCATCTGGCAATAATTTTTCAAATGCCTCAATTCCTGCAACCTGACTAGGATTATGTAATGGTGCCAGTTCTGATAATTCACTAATTTGCTTTATAACCTTTGAATCAACTACAACCGAGTCTTTAAAAATAGTACCGCCAGCAACAACTCTGTGTCCGACACGTGTGATTTCATCATAACTTTTAATTGCTTTTATACTAAGCAAAGTATGCAACGTTAACGTCACAGCAGACTCATGCGTTGGCACATATTTATTTTTGCTTAATTTCTTTCCATCAAATTTTATTTTAAACACGGAATCTTCTTTACCTAAACGATCGACCATACCCTCAGCGATACATTTCTCATCTTGTAAATTAAATAGTTTCCACTTAAAAGTTGAACTTCCTGAATTAACAATTAATACTTTTGACATCTATATCACCAACCAATTACTAAAATATTATACTTATTCATCAATTAATATATTATATTTTGTAACCGTTGTCAAAGATTGGGACGTACCACTTAATTATGTGGTTATTACCATAGCAATGATCATTTATTTCAAATAATTCAGAAATTAAAAACAGCATCTATTTAAGATAAACGTATTTATACGTTTTTAAATAGATGCTGCCATTTTAAAGATTTAGAAAAATGATAATAAATAGAACTGGTTAAATCATTTCTCACTTTCTACTTATAATCATTTATACCTTTTTGTAGACGATTCAAACCATCCTGAATCATTTCTGTTGGACTTGCAATATTCATACGAATAAAGTGTTGTCCATCTCCACCGTAAACATCTCCAGGTGTAACGATCAAGCCAGTATCCTTACGAATGAAGTCAGTCAATTCATCAACATTTTCTGTAATTTTAGAAACATCGAACCAAAGTAAATATGTAGCATCGCCTTGAACCCATTTGATTTCTGGGACATTCTCAGCCAAGAAGTTCAAAACTAACTTTCTATTTTCCAAAACTTTTTTCTTCAATTGCTGTAACCACTCATGACCCTTTGTATAGGCTGCAATTGTTCCAGGAATGGCTACCAAATTAGGTTCTGCTAGTTCTTCACTATTCAATCCTCGACTCACCTGAGCTCTTAAATTGGCATCTGGTACGATTACCGTTGAAGCATGTAAAGCGGCAACGTTAAAGGTCTTACTTGGTGATACAGCAACAATAACGTTCTTAAGATATTTTTCTTCCAATCCGAAAACAGGATTATAGCCTTTTTCGTTAAAAGTAACATCCCCATGAATTTCATCACTGAATAATTTAACGTCATATTTTAAAGATAAGGCCGCAATCTTAGTTAATTCATCAACAGTCCAAATCTTACCTACTGGATTGTGAGGATTGCACAGAATCATCATATTAGTTAGTGGATCACTCATTTTCTTTTCCAAATCGTTAAAATCAATCGAATACTGATGATTTACTTGATCATAAAACAAATCATTCGAAACTACATGGCGACCATTATTCACTATTGAATTATAGAAAATATTATAAACTGGTGCTTGAACTAAGACATTGTCACCTAACGAAGTTAACCGACGTACTGCTGAGGAAATAGAAGGTACTACTCCGGTAGCAAATACCATCCAGTCTTCTCGTGGACGTACATGATGTTCTGTTTCGTACCAATCAGCCACAGCTTTGCGATACTCATCAGGAATCTCTTCCTAACCAAATAGTCCCATTGAAATCTTATCTTGCAAAGCTTGAATGATTTCTGGAGCTGTTTTGAAATCCATATCAGCAATTGTCATAGGCAATTCATTTTGTCCGACATCCCACTTAGCTGAATTTCCAGCACGTTTTTTATTTAATGTTTCAAAATCATAATCCATCAGGCCACTCTCCTTAAACTTTTTGAGCTACTTTGATTGAGGTCTTAGTCTTATCAATTTCAGGATCATCAAAAATAATTTCATCAACAGATTTAACTTGAATTGAACCGCTGATAGGATTCTTAATACTCATAAAATCAGTTGTAATTTCAGCATCGATATTTGAGCAATATTCAAAGGCCAAATCAGTTCTGAGCAATTTACAGTTAACCATCTTTAAGCCATCGATATAACAAAGGCCTTGATCACTTTCAATTGTACAATTAATCAAAGTAATATTTTTAGTATTCCAAGCTAGATATTCGCCACTAATTTTTGAATCATAAATTACTACGTTATCACAATTCCAGAAAGCATCTTTTGAAACAAAACTAGAATTATGGATTTCAACATTCTTAGCACCATCAAAAACATAATTACCAACAACATTTAAGTTCTCAGCATAAATATTTTCACTATCTTTACCAAAATAATTACCGTTTACTTCAACGTCCTTCATTTTGATATCCTTACAAGTCCACATTGTTTCTTCAGCATCAGCAAAATGAACATTGTTTAATTTAATATTAGATGCACGACGGAAAAGCTTTGGTGCTTGAAGTGCTGAATTGTTAATTTCAATATCGTCAGTATACCAAATACCTGAACGTGACATTGTTTCAAAAATAGAATCATTGACCTTAATATGTTTATCATACCAAAGTGGGTACTTCCATTTGAAAACAACATCATTCAAGTCAATATTACGTGCCTCTTTAAGTGGAGACTCACCTTCACCAAAAGTTGTATCTGTTATTTGAGCACCATGTTCCTTAAACAAGGGACGTTCACCATCAAAATAACCTTCATTTATTTGTTTTTTCATATAATTACCAAACCTTTTTTGTAAAAATTTTCTAACGATAATAATTATTATCCATTACTATTGATGTGTTAAATGCCTATTTCAAATACTTAATTATACATTTTTGTTATAACTAAGCATTTTCCACTGACTGTAGAGCATACAGTTCAGCATACTTACCACCTAAAGCTAATAGTTCTTCATGAGTACCTCGTTCAACAATTTTACCTGCACTCAATACCAGAATTTGATCAGCATCTTGAACTGTCGATAATCTATGTGCAATTGAAATAGTTGTTCTATCATCACGCATCTTTTTCAAACTCTTCGTGATACTCTGCTCCGTTTGTGGATCGATATTAGCAGTTGCTTCATCCAGAATCAAAACTTTAGGATTTCTAACAATCGTTCTTGCAAAAGAGATCAATTGTCGCTGACCTGTTGAAAAACTTCCACCACGTTCAGTTACTGGAGCATGATATTTTTCGGGTAATTTCTCAATAAAATCGTCCGCATCAACAAACTTAGCTGCTTGTTCAACTTGTTCATCAGTAATTTTGTCATCAAACATACGAATATTTTTGGCAATATCACCATAGAATAGATATGGCTCTTGAATGACCAACCCTAATTGTCGACGTAATTCTTGAGTAGAATAATCACGAATATCATGATCATCAATCAAAATCTGACCTTCGCCAAACTCATAGAAACGTAACATAATATTGATAATTGAACTCTTTCCACTACCAGTGTGACCAACAAAGGCAATATTCTCACCTGGTTCAACGGTAAATGAAATATCCTTCAAAATAGGTTCATCAGGATTATAACCGAAAGTAACATGACGGAATTCAATTTTGCCTTCAACAATTTTTTCCTTACTAGTTTCGTTTTGTTTAGGTGCATAGGAATCATTATTGAACATTCGCATAATACGATATCCAGCAACCAAACCATCTTGGAAGAAAGACATATAGTTCATTACGTTAGACAACGGATTAAAGAAGTTTTGTTGGTATGACAAGAAGGCATAAATCACACCCGCTGCCACCAAACTATTCATACTCTTCATTCCAAAACCTAATAATGCAACCAATTCCGCCAAGGTAAACATTAGATTGATCATCGGATTCAACAAGAATGAATTGACGTTGATCATCTGCGAACGCATTTGATAATAGGCATTATTCTTATTTTCAAATTCAGCCGTTTTACGTCCTTGTTGTCCAAATTGTTGAATAACACTGATACCCATTAAAGACTCATTCAACTTAGTATTGATTTGACTCAAATACTCACGTAAACGTTGATAAATTTTCGAACTGATATGTTGGTAAACCCAAACGACCAAATACAAAAGTACCACGAACAGGGCTGTAAAAATGGCTAAAGGTACACTAACTGAAGCCATAGCGATAAATGAGGATACCATTGAGAATAACGCAATGATAATCATCAAAAATAAAGTCCAAAAGTTGTATAAAGTTTTAGTATCATTGGTTACACGTGACACGATTGAACCAGCTGGAGTAACATCAAAATACTTCAAACCCAATGTGTGTAATTTATGAAATAATTGACTTCTAATTTTCTCCAAAGTTCGTTCAGCACCCATTGAGAAAAAGAAATTCTGAATGAACTGGACAATGGCTTGAATAATGGTTCCAATCGCATAAAGAATGGCAAATCCAATAATCAGCTGCACACCAGTACTCTGATTAGTCAAATAATGATCCATATAGTATTGCAACATTCTGGGTAACATAATATTAATAATACTCAAAATGATGGCAAAACCGATGGCAATCCCGAACTGCACTTTAAATTCCCAAGCAAACTGAAAAAGCCACTTCAAAATCTTGTTTCGATCCTTATGAGACAATGATTGTACCGTCTTTAAAATATTCTCTTGTTCATTATTTTTCATCATTCAGCCTCCCCTCTAACTCGGCTGTCTTTTCTTGCAAATGGAAGGTATCGTAATACCACCCTTTTTGAGCTAATAACTCTTGATGAGTTCCTTTTTCAAGAATAGTACCGTGATCCATAACCAAAATTTGATCAGCAGCCTCAACTGAACTTAAACGACTTGCAGCAATAATAGTTGTTGCATTTTTACGATTATGAGCAATCCTTTGTTCAATATTACGTTCAGTTTTGAAGTCAACCGCAGACAAAGAATCGTCCAGAATCAACAATTTAGGATCACTCAAAATAGCTCTAGCAATCGCTAAACGTTGTTTCTGACCACCAGACAAAGAAACACCTAGTTCACCAACCTCAGTATCATAACCATTTGGCATTTTTTCAATATCAGCATCAAGATCAGCTACTCGACTGGCATCCTCAACTTGTGATTGATTAGCTTCCATATTGGCAAAACGAACATTATCTCTAATATCAGTTGAAAACAGAAAATTAGTCTGTGGTACATAACCAATCGTATTTAAGTAATTGTCGATATCATATTTCCGAATATCATTTTCGCCCATTTTGATTGAGCCATCATAATGGTCAAAATCACGCATCAAAAGACTGATAATAGTTGATTTACCACCACCAGTTGGACCCACAATTCCTAACGTTTGTCCTTCCCTTAATTCAAAATGAACATCGTGTAAAGCTGTAGCACTGTCATCGTCAGGATAATGGAATGAATGGACATTAAAATCTAAATTACAATCTGTTATTGTCTCAATTGCATGTTTTGGGCGAATTAACGAAGACTTCTCACCTAATAAGTCGCTGATACGATCATAACTAGCTGATCCACGTTCCAAAACGTTGAATAGACTACCAACAGCGTACATTGGCCATGTTAATTGAGTCATATATGTAATGAACGAAACCAATTGACCAATTGTGATCTGCTTGTTCAATACCGACAAACCACCAAAAATAATCGTAATTACATATGAAATTCCCATGATCAAGGTCGTCAACGGATCAAATAGAGCATCTAAACGATAAGAACGTCGATTAGCCTTGATGTTATCATCAACATAATTATTGAAATCCGCCTCATCTTCACGTTCTTGCCCAAGAGCTTTTAAAACCTTTATACCAACAATACTTTCTTGCGTTTTATTATTGATACTAGAGAATTCTGCTTGTGATTTAGAAAAGGCATCATGAACTTTGCCTCCTAAAATATTAGCCATAATTCCCAAAAGAATAAGTGGTAATACTGCCAAAATCGTCAATTTCCAACCAATAAACAATCCCATGGCCAGAATAGTAGAAGTTCCGGTAATTATGGAGTCGGCTAAAGTTAAAATACCTGGTCCTGCAACATCACGTACTGCATCGATATCATTGGTAGCATGTGCCATCAAATCTCCAGTACGCCATTTTTTATAAAAAGTAGCATCCATCTTCATAAATTGACGATAGAGCCGACTTCTTAAATCTCTCTCTAAAACGAAAGAACTTCCAAATATCATTTTTCGCCATAAAAATCTTAAAAGATATTGTGCAATCGCTGTCCCCAAAAAGATCAGCATACTTACTAATAGGAAATTACCCGTGACATTGCGCTTACTAACAGCATCAACGACATTTCCAATAATTTTGGGAGGAATAACATTTACAATTGCGACAATTATTAAAGCTATGACTCCGATTAAATATTGTTTCCATTGGTTTTTGAAAAACCATTTGAGTCGTGAAAAAATCCCCATGTTATCTCACCTACAATCTAAAAAATACATTATTAATACCTTACACCCTAAAGTTAACTTCAACGCAACTTAGAAAGCGTTTTCTGGCTATTTTTTTAATTTTATTACAAAAAAATAGCGGTATTCTCATAATTAAATAAGAATACCGCTATTTAAAGTCAAATTAAACTATTATTACCAAAGTAATTCAGTGTTTTTAACATCATTGATTGTCTTAGTACCAGCTAATTGCATAGTAATAGACAATTCCATATTCAAATGCTCAATAACATCTGTTACACCTTGAGCACCACCGAGGTTCAATCCATAAATAATTGGACGACCAATAGCAACTAAGTCAGCACCACTAGCCAAAGCCTTGAAGACATGTTCACCACGACGAACACCACTATCGAAGATAACTGGCACACGTTGGTCAACTGCATCAGCAATATCTGGTAAAACTTCAAATGAGGCTGGACCACCATCTAATTGACGGCCACCATGGTTAGATACCCAAATACCATCAGCACCAAAGTCAATAGCTAATTCAGCGTCATCAGGTGATTGAATTCCCTTAACGATAACTGGTAGACCGGACATATTCTTAATCTTCTCAATGTCTGTAGGTACGATACCTTGTTTAGCTGAAGCATAAATCTCAGAGATTCCCTTGCCTTCACCATCACCAGCTGAATAACCAGCCAAGTTAGGCATTGGAAGTGGGAATTGGAACTTATTAGCAACATCAGCTTCACGATAACCACCTAAAGTAGAATCAACAGTTAAGACAATAGCCTTAGCACCGGCAGCAACAGCTTTCTTAATTAAAAATTCATTAAATTTATCATCTTTACTCATATATAGTTGGAAAAATTGTGGAGCATCAGGGGCAGCGGCGGCA
Source organism: Companilactobacillus paralimentarius DSM 13238 = JCM 10415 (assembly GCF_001434985.1). Classification (GTDB taxonomy): domain Bacteria; phylum Bacillota; class Bacilli; order Lactobacillales; family Lactobacillaceae; genus Companilactobacillus; species Companilactobacillus paralimentarius. The sequence continues at coordinate 12,509 of NZ_AZES01000046.1, forward strand.
GCATCTTCAATTGATGTACTTGCATAAGTACTGATTGAGAAGATAGAACCGGCAGCTGCTACACCCTTGGCTGTGTCAGTTTCACCTTTAACATGTGCTAATCCTTGAGCGGCTGAAGGTGCTTGGATAATAGGAGTCTTCAAATCAATATCCCATAATTTAGTACTTAGGTCTGCATAATCAATACCTTGAAGTACACGTGGAGAAATCTTTCTCTTATTAAAGGATTCAGTATTTTGTTTCTTAGTCCATTCATCTTCAGAGCCACCACTGATATAACCAAAGGCACCCTTTTCATTACTCATATGATCCTTCACACGAGCCTCTAGACCAGCAATGTTTAGAATGTCTACATGATTTTCAGCAGTACTTGCTTCATACTTCTTTTTCATTAAAAATCCCGTCCTTTTTACTTGTATTTGTTCAACAGGATCAGTTTAACCTACATTTGTAAATTTTGCTGAGATTTGTTCCGTAAATATCAATTTTTCTTTTAATATTAATGAAATAATTTATTTAATATTAATACTGCATACCGTCTTTCACAACAAGCCCGATTGTTCTGAAACGCTGTGAACACTGATTTGAGCTAATTGAAGTTCACAATTATCTCAAATACAGGTCCTCTACTAATAAACAAGAACAGTCTCTATTAAGAGATTCAAGTTTGAATTCCTAACGGGGACTGTTCTTTTAATTTAAAATCGTTATTTGATTGTAATCTCAAGCTTACCTATGTCCTAAAATATTACTTAATCGTAGATAAGCCACAAAATGAAAGCCAATTCCTGCTAGCAAGAAAAATGCTCCTAATGGAACGAAGAATAGTGAACTAATGATAGCCAGGATATAAAGACTAACGCTGATTAAAGGATCATATTTATTCTTAGCAAAAGCACTATTTTCCATCCGATTAGATTTTAGTTCGTGATGTTTTCCGATATACGAGTACAGAACGTAAAACATAAACGAAATAATGAGTGCTACTAAATCATACGTAATAAAAGCTACTCTGATATCGTTCAAATTTCCCCGACTTAATGTATTGGCTACTAATGCCATTGGATAATTAATCAATGTAATTGTGAACAATATTAAAAGATTAATCAAATTTAAATTACGATTGATGGCCTTGAGCGCATTAAAATAATCGTGATGAAATAACCACAAAGTACCAACATAAAAATATGAAACTACATAAGCTATCAGAATTGGCCATTGATGAAACATGGCTTCCAATAAGTGACCAGATTTAAAATTTGGAACTGTAAATTCTAAAACTAGAATAGTAATTAAAATGGCAAAGACGCCATCGCTAAACGCCAATAATCTATCTTTAGTCACTAAAATCCCCTCACTCTATAACTTCATCATCTGAACTAAGTATCTTATTGAAGACGATTGGACAGACTAAACAAGTAATAATAGCCGCCAAAGTGATTGCCCCTGACTGAGCAGTAGTAATCAATTTCAAATTTCGTCCAACTTGTAAAATAGGCAAAACTAAAGTAATCGTTGTGGACGTAACAATTGCAGCGGCACTGGCATAACGTTTGCCAAAACGTTTACGAAAGACAAAGTAGACGATTGCCTTTGATAGAATGAATGCTACTAGAAATACTGGAATCAATAATAGTGCCTGTTTGTTAGTAAATAGTGTTCTCAAATTTAGATTTACTCCTGTAGTAATGAAGAAAACAGGAATAAAGAAACCATATCCCATCGAACTTAATTTTTCCTCAGTATCAGGTTTGGGTTTCAACAGTTTCATTACGGCCCCAGCTAAGAAAGAACCCAAAATACTTTCAGCACCGATTTGTTCAGCAAAAGTAACCAAAGTAAAGATCAAGAAGAACGCTAAACGAATATCTAATTGCGTCGTCGATTTATCAATTTTATCAAAAAAAACATAGATTCGATTGAAACGATGCAATAGAACAATTGCAATAATAAAAATAACTGGCAATCCTAATACAGAAATATAATGCTGTTGCTTAACAGCTGAATAAATTGTCAAAGCCACCAAAGGAATAAATTCCCCGAACGCCGACGTTAACAAAATCGTTTGGCCGTAATTGGTATTTAGTAACCCAGCCTCTTTTAAGAGTGAAATGATAACACCCAAAGCAATTGTACTGAATAAAATGACTGCTAAAATAAATTCACTGAAAATTCCAGTAACGTACAAAATACCACTCAAAATCATCGACATAATAAAGATCGACATGAAACCGGCAAAAGAATTTCCCAAGGGTGAATAAACTGATTTATCCTTCTTAGGTTCCAAGAGAGAAAAATCAATCTCCATTCCGCCCAAAAAGATCAACATAATCACACCCAAATTAGCTATGTATTGAACACTGACATCTGGATGAACAATATTGAACCCAGTCTTACCAATAATAATCCCCATAATAATTTCTGAAATAGCTGTCGGCATCCGTTGCAAATGGAACCTAGCCGTAATAAGTGGCGTGATCAAAGCCGCAAATAGCACAATCAATAAAGCAAATTTTTCCATAACAAAACCTCAGAGAGCTGAGCAGACCCGCTTAGATTCTGAGCATTTGCCTGATTTCACGAATTGGCCGCATAGCAGACAGTTCGTGAAATCAGGCAAAATACAGGAATCTGGCCTGCGTAGCTCATTTCCACTATAAAATATAGAACCATAGTTATTCTAAAACAAAATTATCCCAAAATAAAAAATCAATTAACAACAAAAACAATAATTATTTATCAATAAAAAGTCAAAAAAACCAACTTGAAACAGAGCATGGTTTTTCCCATCTAAAAAAGCCCAGTATAGCAACCACCAAAAATGGTAACTACACTAGACTTATTTTATTACTCGTAAATTGGATAATTATTCTACTTCAGTATTCAATTTTTCAGGTTCACCGATAACAAAATGATCAATAACGGCGATAACTAAGAACGCTAAAGCTACTAGACAAACGCCGATCCAACCAATTCGACTCCAAGCCCAAGTTGCGGCTAAAGTACCGATTGAACCACCTAAAAAGTAACTAAACATAAAAATCGAATTGTTACGACTACTCTGTTGGCGATTCAATGATTGCACGATTGCTTGATTAGAAACCTGACTGAATTGTGTTCCCAAGTCAAGTAATATAATTCCGATTATTAAACCGATCATCCAAAATCCCACTAACCAAAAAACCACAAAGGCTAAACCAGATAAAATCATACTTAGACCAATTGTTAACTTAGGAGATTTCTGATCAACCAAATTGCCAACCCAAGGTGCCACCAGAATACCAGCAATTCCTAATAAGCCTAACAATCCTGCAACACTACTACCTAAATGATATTGAGCTGCCAAATAAAATGCTAATGTAGACCACAAAACATTGGACATCCCAAACATACAAAAACCATTAATGGCTGAACCGCGTAATTCTTTTTGTTCAACAAATAGTTTGGGCAAAGTTTTGATTACAGTAAAATACTTCAAATCACGATGTCCTCGTTTATCATGAGGCATAAAAAGATGCACTATTAATAGAAAAATCAAATCTACCCCAGCCGCAATCAAGTAAATATATTGCCAAGGCATAATACTCCCCAACAGGCCACTAAATGAACGTGATAATAAGATACCGGTCAACAAGCCACTCAATACGATACCCAAAACTTTACCTCGTTGTAAAACTGGGGCCAGATAACCAGCATATGGAATAATAATTTGTGGTGCCACAGAAGTTATCCCTATCAGGGCCGTTGCTACTGCAAATATTCCTGCATTCGGTGCCCAAAAAGCTAATAATAACGAAATAATCGACAATATCATCATAAATTGAATCAAATGATAACGATCGAAAATGTCCCCTAATGGAACAATCAATAACAAGCCAAACGCATAACCCAGTTGCGTAATCATGGCCAACATCCCGACAACCGACTTAGAAATATTGAAATCAGTCGCAATCAAATTTTCAATTGGCTGAATAAAATTCAAATTGGCAACAATAACTCCAGTCACCACCGCCATCAATAAGATGGTCTTTTTTGACAAAGTCTCCGTCTCTTCCAAACTAAAATCTCCCTATTCTGTAAATTTCTTCAGTGACGAATCAACCCATTGTAAAGCAGCTTTCATCTGCACTTGTTTTAATGAAATCACCCATTTAGCATTTTCTAAATCAGGAGCCGAAATAGGTGTCTTCTTCATGTCAATTACTTGTTGGTGTAACGATTCTTGATTTTCCAGCAAATAATCCTTATATTCGTTTAAAATTTCTTGACGTAACTTAGGTTCTACTAGATGAAAATTACGAAATTTAACACTGTAAGTGAACTCCAAATTAGGATTCAAAGGTACCTTTTCTACCATTAATTCTTTGAACCTAGTCCGACCGCGATCAGTAATTGTTGCCACCTTTTTTGAACGTTTTCCCACATCAGTTCGATCATCAAGAGTAATGTAACCAGCTTCATTTAAACGTTTAAATAATGGATAAATCATGCCAAAACTAATTTTTCTCTGTCGACCAACAATTTGTTGCAAAATCTGTCGCATCAAATAACCACTCATCGACTCATCCATAAGTTGTCCTAAGACAAATAAGTCATACATAAATTTACCTTCCTTACATATATCAGACTGATACATAATCAACTTTTCTAATATATATCAGCTCAATATTGTTGTCAAATTCAAATTTAATCTTGACCTCAAGTCGACTTTAGGTAATAAGGTTAATTTATAAATTAAATTATCGAGGAGCTTTATTATGACTAAACCTTATATTATTTGTCACATGATGACATCAATTGACGGTCGTATCGATTGTGATATGACTGCTCAACTTCAAGGAACACAAGAATACTACTCAACTTTAAAGGCTATTGAAACCCCTACTACTTTAAGTGGTCGTGTTACCGCTCAACTAGAATTAGCACAGACTGGAAAATTTGAATCAAAGACTAACGAACCACTTAATAAAGAATCTTTCAATAAAAAAAACGATGCTGCCGGATATGAAGTAATTGTCGATACCAAGGGAGTCTTGCTCTGGGACGAAGACTATAACTACAGTAAGCCACACATCATTATTACTAGTGAACAAGTAAAAAAAGATTATTTAGATTACCTAGATTCTAAGCAGATTTCTTGGATTGCCACCGGAAAAATTCAAATTGACTTAGCTAGAGCCGTAGAAATCCTGGTAGAACAATTCAATGTTGAAAGAATGGCAATTGTCGGTGGTGGACATATCGATGGATCATTTTTAGATGCTGATTTAACAGATGAAATCAGTTTGCTCATTGGACCTGGAGTTGATGGACGCCAAGGAATGCCTGCTGTTTTTGATGGCCGACCTCAAAACCGTAAACCAATGCCATTGAAATTACAGAGTGCTCAAACATTCGAAGATGGTGCTGTTTGGTTACGATATTTAGTTAAATAACGAAAAACAAACATTCTATTTATAATTAAGAAAACAAAAAAAGAGATCAGACATAAACATATCCAATCTCATTACAATTAAATTAACAATAACTACCTTACCCAAGTTATGGCCACTCTCTAAATACTCATGGGCATCTTTAACTTGATCTAATCTATAAATTTTAGTTGGTGAAACTTCAACATGATAATGTTTTATATAATCCAGCATCTCATTGAGTTTTTGACTATTAACTTCACCTGAGGACAACGATGTTAATAAAGCTCCTTCATGAATATCACTAATTGGTTCAAAACCATCCATATACCACTGTCCACCTAATTCACCAGTGTTGCAGACTATTCCATATGGCAAAACATGATTAAATGTATCCTTCAGGGTAGCTGGTCCAACCAACTCTAAAATTTTATTAAATTTTTTATCCGTTTGTAAGTGTCCATTTTTATCCTCAATCACTGAATCATAACCAGCGTCCAAAAGAACATCTTTTTTCTTAAGACTTCTAACCGAGCCAGTAATCTTCATAGTCGGATATTTAGCTTTAAGTAATCGTAAAGTCGAAACACCTACACCACTAGCACCGGAACGAATTAAAATCGAATCATCTGCTTTTATTTGAAGATGTTTCAAAGAACCAAATGCGGTATAAAAAGTTTCTGGTACAGCAGCCAAATCAGACCATTTTAAATCAGTCTGAACTGGATAGATCTGCTCATTTGGTAATAACACATCCTCAGCATATGAGCCATCGAAATCACGTCCCATTTCACCCATAATAGAAATAACTTTTTGTCCGACTTTCAATTCATCCGAAGTACTATCAATTACGACACCAACACATTCAATACCTAAGATACGTGGAAATTTGACACTAGGTGACAATCCTTGACGCGTAAAAATTTCAGAATGATTGACACCAAAACCCTTAATCTGAACTAATGACCAACCTGGTTTTACCTGAGGAGTTGGAACATCCTCATAATTCAAAACTTCTGGTCCTCCAGCTTTTCTAACAACAATGGCTTTCATTAACTTTCCTCCCATTAGCATTATTATATAGCTAATCGGACTAATGCTAAGGAAATAATGCCTACAACCACAATCAACAGTAGTTTTTTAGTCAAAACAGCTGTCAGTACGGTTGGTATTGAAGCAATCAAATTAGGATAATCAATTTGCGGTAAATGACCAATATGTTGGTGAAAGAGATTCTCAAACCATAAGGCCGCCATAATAGTAATAGGAACAAATCCCAGAAATTCAACTACTTTCGCAGGTAGATTAAATTTTTTCAATAAAACAAATGGCAAAACTCTGGACAACCAGGTTGTCAACCCACAGGCAATTAATGTCCACAAAATAAATTTAGTTGATGGCATGTTTTAAAATCACTCCTAACGCACAGCCGATTAAGGTAACAACCAAAATCAATAAATCACTGGAAATAAAAATCAGACCGAAATAAACTAACGGCAACATAATAACTACAACAATCAATTGGACTCTTAAGGAAATTGATTTATCACTAATCAATTGTAGATACAATAAACCAATGAACATCGCTACTAAGGCAAAATCCAAACCCAATTTTTCTGGATCACTAATGACTTTACCCAACATAGCTCCAACCATCGTCGATGCTGCCCAAACTAAGTAGGCTAATAAATTAACAGTATTGAACCACTTAAATGAAAGTTTACCATCGGTATAATTAAGTTTATTCATACTTAAAGCAAAACTTTCATCCGTAATCAAACTGCCTATAACAATATTTTCAAATATTGAATTCTTTTTAAAAAAATTGGCTGTGGTCATACTCATCAATACCATTCGTGAATTGACCAAAAAAACTGACAAGACAATTGAAATAATCGGTGTTCCAATTGCCAATAGACTAACTAAAATAAATTGTGCCGACCCTGCGTATACGATCAACGACATCAAAGTTGCCATTAACACACTCATCCCCGCAGATGCCGCGACAATACCAAAAGAAATGCCAATTCCGATGTAACCAAAAACGGTTGGCAATGTATCCTTTATGGCACTCTCAATGCTTAAACTGTCATCCATTGATAATCCCCTCTTTCACATAAAATATTATAATAATTTTAATTTACTTATATGTCAATTAGACCAGGGTTTTTATTTGTGTTAATAACATAAATAAGTTTTTTATGTATGGTAGATTGCAACAATTAATCGAATTTTTCGGACAAGTCATCAAAGAAGACTTGGA
>NZ_AZES01000047.1 GCF_001434985.1 Companilactobacillus paralimentarius DSM 13238 = JCM 10415
AGTCTTCTTTGGTGACTTGTCCGAAAAATTCGATTAATTGTTGCAATCTACCATATGAAAACGTATAAATGGAAAATTTATAGTTTAAATATATTTTCATTAGATATAACATTGGATTATTAGGCAAATTTATAAAAAAAATAATAGCTATGGAATTTATTTTCTATGTGATGGAAACAAAGGTAAGTATGAGGAAGAACTTTTTTAAAATTTTATTCTTGATAGTTTCATTGGGTTTGGCTATCAGAGGCGGCGAAATAGTAGTTCAGGCTGGTACATCGCAACAAGATGCTATGCAGGAGGCACGAGATGGCTTAGCTATGGCTCCAGATAATCTTGGATTGAATGAGACACAGTTTTCGTATGGTGATTTTTCAGGTTTTGGTAGTAGTGCTAGAAATAGTGCTATTTTGCAAAACTCTTCGATGCATTCTACTGGAACGTCTTATGATCCATTGATGGCGATTAGAATGACTAATTACATCAATCAAGAAGGTGCTATTTGGTCTAATGTTGATAATGGAAATTACGTTAATATCAATAATAAGCAGACTTTATCATGTTGGTTATATTTTGGACCATCACAACACATTCATAGTGGCGATTCGTTTGGTGATGGAATGGCTTTTGTACTACAAAATCCAGCTAATGGTATTTCATCATTTTCCCACAATGGTACAACTATTGGGACAGGTGAAACCTTAGGAGTTTGGGGTATGGATACTGACAAATCGATTGACTCAATTCAAAAGATTGCTGATACGGCTATTCAAGATAGTTGGGCTCTGGAGTTTGATACGAATGCTAATAAATCGAAAGTTTCTAATGATGATTTTGATGATGAGAGTGATATTACAGGACAACACATTGCTTATGGTTATCCAGGCGATGCTAGTACATATGTTAAACACTCAGCAGATTTTATTGGTTCAAGTAACTACTATTCTATGAACCATTCTGGTGTTCGAAATATTACAACATTGCATGATGGCAATTGGCATCATTTAACAGTTTCTTGGGATCCAACTACGTTTAGAATTACTTATAAGTATAATGATAAAAATTTGGATGGATCCAAGAGTGATACACCGCTAATATCAACTAGTGATCCAGTTCATGCGACTGAATTTGGTGGAAAGAGTGCCATGACTAATAAGCTGCAATGGGGGTTCACGGCTACTAGTGGTTCAGCTTATGAGCCTAATTTGATTGCGTTGGAATCTATTCCTTCATCTGTTGAAGGGACAGTTACTTCAGATATCACTGATAATACTCAAAATAGAACTTTTTCTGAGACTGATACTAATCGAAATGTTAATTCGGGTGATAGTTTGAGCTTTAATTACCATCTACGTTTTGATAGTGGAGAAAATAAGTGGTTGAATGATGTGGCACAAATTACTTTTCCAAGCAATGTTACTTTTAAGAATGGTGACGCTAATCAAGTACTAGGTTATGTAACTTATAATGATGGTAGTGATGCTAAGGCTGAACCAATTTATGCTAGTGAAATTGATCAAGATACTGGTAGACTTAAACACAGTATAGCTAAGGATCTATATGTCAGTTCTGATGGAACTTATCGACCTTCTGAGGCTACGATTACGGTAAATGGAGTGGCTAATGACGTTACTAGTACTACTAAAGTTGATTCTGTTAGTGCCCATTTTGATAGTGATAATTTAATTACAGATACTGATACACCTGATTTTACTATCAAAAAGGCTAAGGCTATCGGTTTAACCTTGGATCAAAGTAATCTAACAGTTGATAATAGTCATGACGCAAATATTACTGGAACGGTTTCATATGTTGATGGCAGTACTGTTAACAATTCTGATATCACGGTTCATGAAAATTTGAATGGTAAAGACTTAGCTACTTCCAAATTAGACAGTAGTGCTGCCAGTGGTAAATTGAATTTGAATATTCCATCCGCTGATTTAACCCAAACGACTAATACTTTAAAAGTTTATGTTGAAGATGCTGATGGAAATGTTTCAACTACATCGACGGTGGTTATTACGAAAAAGGGGAGTTTGTCATTAAAAGTTGACGACTATTCTTTTGGGACTATTAATCAGGCTACAGCATCAATGCTGATTCCTAGAAAAGGTGACTGGAACATCGTTGTAAATGATGGTCGAGAAAATGGAACAACAAATCCTTGGCATCTATCAGCCACTACTTCTGGCTTATACAATGGTGACACAGCTTTTAATGGCAATTTAGTTTTCAAAAACTCTAGTGGCTCAGAACAATCATTAACAGGTTCAACGGGTGTTAATATTGCTAACGGTTATAAGAGTGCTGACGGGAATCAAGTTACTAATGTTGGAAAATCTTGGAATGATTCAGATGGTATTTTATTGAAGACGACGGGATTTAATTCAGCTGGACAATATACTGGAAAAATGAATTGGGTTCTTTCAGAATCGATTTAAAACAAAAAAAGACTCGAAAACATAGCATATGAGGGCTGACGTTTTCGGGTCTTTTCTTTGAAATGATGATATTACTAGCTTATTAAGCTATATGCAAATAATTTGATTCAAGTGGAAATAAAAAACGTAAAACTAGATGATAGTTTTACGCTTTTTATTTAGTTATTATTTCCAAAAATTTGAATGATACTCAAGAACAAGTTAATGAAATCAAGTACCAAGTTAACTGATGCAAGTAATGCAATAGCACCAAGGCTCTCTGATGTAGCATTGTTTTGATAAATACGTTTGATATTTTGAGAATCAAAAGCAATGTAGAACAAGAAGAGGATGATGATAATTCCACTAACGAGCATCATTAAGGCTGTACTCTTGAAAATGAAAAGATTAATTGCTTCAACCACGATGATTGAAATAAGACCAATCATTAAAGTACGGCTCCACTTAGTCAAATCTTTCTTGGTAACGAAACCAATAAAAGCTGAAACAACGAAGATAGCCGATGTAACGGTTAACGTTTGAATGATACTCTTAGCTGAATACATGTAGAAAATTGGAACACCAATAAATGATAGTGTGAACAAGAATCCTAAGTAAGTTAAAAAGGTTAAGAAATAAGATTTTGTTGCGAAACGACTACATAAACTGATGAATCCCATCGGAACACCGATCATTAGAATTAATGAAATAATACGGTGATTTGCCATACCTTGGAACAGGGCCATGGATAAAGCAGTGTTCTTAGCGATTGCTTGAGCACAAATCATCCAAAAAGCAATTCCCAAGCCAGTGTATAAGTAAACTAGGGATGTGAATCTAGCCAAACCAGTGGCTTTTACTTTGTCTATACTTTGCATAGTTTCCTCCTTAAAGACTCTATAATTATTGTACAATAGCATAACATTTATTGATATTAGTAGTAAATATTATGGAATTATTATTTTGATTCTTATTAAGAAGTATGCCATCCTCCACAGAAAAACCGATTGGCTGGAACGATGTGGACATAGATTTGAGCTAATTGAAATTCGCAATTATCTCAAATACTAGTCTTCTACTAGGTGATAAATCACCAAGTAGAATTTCACATCTGAGCCATCGGTTTTTCTGTTCCGGATTAGATTTATTTTTTATCTATTTTCAATGCTTTAATGGGTTACTTTGCAATAAACATTGGTTTAGTATCTAAGACAGTGGTGGAATAAAGACTGTTAAAAGTAGAAGGGAAACTGACAATGGCAATTCTAATAAATGACGATAAGAAATTATTTACACTTCAGACTCGAAATAGCACCTATCAAATGAAGGTGGGCGAATTTGGTTATCTTTATCATCTTTATTATGGAAAGAGAATTGATCATCAAGATCTTTCATATTTGCTATATGATGGGCCTTCTCACTTTACGCCTTATCCGTATGAATCAAAGAATCGAGTTGGTTCCTTAACATTGATGCCGCAAGAATTTCCAACTGTTGGAACAGGAGATTTAGGTAGTGTGGCTTTGGATGTTGAGAATGCTGACGGTACGCGAATTATTGATTTAAAGTACAAAGGCTACGAAGTTTTAGCTGGTAAATACAGTTTGACCGAGTTACCTTCGTTTTATTCTCATAATAATGATGCACAAACGTTAAAAATTACATTGGTAGATGTTATCTCCGATATTGAAGTTGAACTCTACTATGGAGTATTCGAAGATAAGGATGTTATCACACGAGCTGTGGTAATCAGTAATCTTAGTGAAAATGCAATCCAGCTAAAAAAGACTCAATCCCTATCACTCGATCTTATCTCAGGTCAGTATGACTTAATCCATTTTCACGGTCGTTGGGCAGATGAACGTAATTTTGAACGTGTCTCTTTGACTCATAATGTAACGACCTTTGGATCGGACTATGGAATATCAAGTGCTAAAGAAAATCCTGGTTTTATTCTTTTAAATAAAGATACGACTGAAGAAACTGGCGATTGTTACGGATTTAATCTAGTTTATAGTGGTAATTTTCAAGCAACAGCTGAATTGGGTACTTTGGAACAGAGTCGTGTTACTTTGGGACTCGGTGATAATGAATTCTCATGGCAGTTGGATCCAGGAGCAATGTTTGAGGTTCCTGAAGCGGTTATGAGTTTTTCTAGTACGGGATTGACGCAACTATCACATAACTTTCATGATGCGATACGAGAAAATCTTTGCCGTAGTAAATATATCAACGGTCCACGCCCAGTTTTGATCAACAATTGGGAAGCAACTTATTTTGATTTTACTGGTAAAAAATTATTAGAGATTGCGACTGCAGCCAAGGATATCGGTGCAGACCTCTTTGTTATGGATGATGGATGGTTCGGGAAGCGTTCGGATGACAATAGTTCTTTGGGAGATTGGTTTGTAAATGAACAAAAATTAGGTTGCTCGTTGAATGAATTGGTTACGAAGATCAATGCCCTAGGAATGGAATTTGGAATCTGGTTTGAACCGGAAATGGTTAATGAAGATAGTGAACTCTACAATGCTCATCCCGACTGGGTTTTGAATTTTCCACACCGCAGACCACTATTGAGTAGAGGGCAGATGGTTTTGGATATGTCGAAAGAAGCGGTTCAAAATTATCTTTTCGATCGGATATCTGACGTTCTAGATAGTGCTAATGTTAGTTATATTAAGTGGGACATGAATCGCCCAATCACTGAATGGTACTCTAAAGATTTGACTGATAGTCGTCAGGGAGAACTACAACATCGCTATGTATTGGGACTTTATAAGTTGTTGGGTCGATTAACTCGGAGATATCCAGATGTTTTGTTTGAAGGTTGCTCTAGTGGTGGAGCTCGATTTGATCTGGGGATGTTAGCGTATGAACCTCAGATTTGGACTTCGGATAATACAGATGCTATCAATCGCTTAAAGATTCAATATGGTACTAGTTTCTTCTATCCTATATCGACGATGGGGTCACATGTTTCGGCTAGTCCTAATCATCAGAATGGACGAGTAACGCCATTTGAAACTCGAGCCAATGTAGCAATGGCGGGAACATTTGGCTATGAGTTGGATGTTACCAAGATGAGTGATGCGGATAAAAAACAGGCTAAAGCTTATACTGATTTCTACAAAAGGGTTCAAGAAATGACCTTCGAAGGTGATTATTATCATCTAGTCAGTCCTTTTGATCGTGATAATGATGCTGTGGCTTGGCAAATTGTTGCTAAAGATCAATCGAAAAGTTTGGTTACGATTGTGGCAACGGATGTAGTTGGTAATCCTCCGTTCGTCTATATTAAATTACGTGGTTTGAAGTCTAATGCTAAATACAAAATCAAAGATAATATTTACAGTGGTGATGCTTTAATGAATGCTGGATTGAAATTGATGCAACCAAAGGGTAATTACCCTTCAGAACAAATTTATATTGAAGAAGCTTCCAATTCTAAATGAGTTGGAAGTTAGGTTCTGCCGTCCTCCACAACAAGAAAATTTGGCTGAAACGCCATGGGTCGACTTGGAGCTAACTATTCCGCACTAAATCCGTAATCATTATAAAATTTAAATAATAAATAGGAACGGCCTCTATTAAGAGATTCAAGTAAAAGATATATCTTGAATGATTAATGGAGGCTGTTCTTTTAGTTTAAGATAACCACTTAGGTACGAATTTAAACCACATAAACCAATAGTGTGTACATCAGAATAGGGATGTGGTGTAATACATTTAACGAAAGGGTTGTTCGATGTGAAAATAAAAGTAGATATTTCGCCACAATACTTGGAAAAAGAAATTGTGATTCGTGCGAATAAAAATGATGATGAAGTTCAAGAAATTTTACATAACATCAAAGAAGTTGAAACTAGATTTCACAGTCTCAATGGTTATTTGGACGATACTATCTATTCACTGCAACTCAGAGAAATTTTATTTTTTGAGACTAACGATCGAGATGTCTACGCGCACACTAAAGACAATGCCTTTTTAATTCATTATCGGTTATACGAATTGGAACAGAATTTGCCGGATAATTTTTTGCGGATATCTAAGTCAGCTATTTTGAATGTTAATGAAATTCTCTCGTTAACGCGTTCGGTAACTGGTAATGTTGTTCAATTTCGTGATTCTTACAAGCAAATTTACGTTTCAAGGCGATTTTTAAAGAGTTTGAAGATCAAATTGAATCAAAGGAAGGTTTAATTATGAAAAATAGAAATGGAATCTTTTGGGGCTTATTCTTATTATTAAGTGCCGCCATTCTAGTTGTCAGTCAATTGCATCTAATTACATACACGTTCAGTTTTTGGACAATCATAGCAACGATATTTTTAGCAGCAGTTTTAATTAAGAGTTTAGTGTACTTTTCAATTTCAGGAACGGTCTTTTCCTTAGCGTTCTTGGGAATCCTGTATGCGAAGCCTTTAGGAATTACGGCGATTGTTCCTTGGACAATATTGGGAGCTGCCTTGTTAATAACAATTGGTTTATCAATGATTTTGAATCCATTATTGAATAGACATCGTCCCTGGATGAGATACAGAAAAGCCTTTACTAGAGGTCATCGTGGTCCTTTTTTTAGCTATGAGTATAAATCCGGGCCTGATATGAAAACAATCGATAAGCCAGATGTCGATGTTTATGTCAAAATGGGTAACAGCGTTAGATATGTGAAGTCGGATGATTTTAAGACAGCTAATATTGATGTGAATATGGGCGAAGCTAAAGTTTATTTTGATCATGTGACTGTTAAGGATACGGCGATTATTAATGTTAATGTTTCTTTAGGTGGAGCTGAATTATACATTCCTAGTAATTGGAATATTATCAAGGGCGTAAATAACAATATGGGAAACATCACGGAAGATGGTGTTCGCAACGTTGATGAAGATAGTCCAGATGTTACAATTTCAGGATTAGTTTCCTTAGGTAATTTAAAAATTAGTTATATTTAAAAATAGAGTCGCAATTATGCGGCTCTATTTTTGTGAAACGACGAAATATTAAAATAGGAGAGCAAAGTTGATGTTCTATTTTAGCAAAATGGCAAAATATTAAAATAGAAAAGCAAAAGTAAGTTTCTATTTTATAAAAATGGTAGTCTAATAAAATAAAGAAGAGGGGGAGAACTGATGGAGAACTTCACAGTCTACAATGAAGAAATTGATGAATTACCGATAGTTATTGATTTACCACATAGTGGGACGCAAATCCCCGCTGATATTCAAAAAAAGATTATTCCAGATCGACTTTTGCCTAATGTTGATTGGTTTTTATCTGATTTATATGACTTTCTACCACAAAGTGGATTTACTACTTTACAAAATAATGTGCATAGCTATATGGCAGATCCAAATCGAGACCTTACTATGATTGATCAAAATGGTGATTATCGTTACGAAGCAGTTTATAGTAAAACGACTTTCGGCAAGGATATCTATCAAGATCCGTTAACACCAGATCAAATATCTCAACGAATCGAAACTTTTTACAAGCCATATCATCAACAATTGAAAAAATTAATTGATCATAAATTGGGGAAGTTTGAAAAGGTATATTTATTCGATTTCCACAGTTTTGCGGAATATCCACATGAAGACGTTAAAACAGATGATGTTGTCTTGGGTAATCGGTTTGATACGACCTCTGATATTAAATTACGTCAATTTATGACGGAACAATTCAATCAAAAAGGTTATTCAGTTTCCAATAACCATCCGTTCACAGGTGGTTATATCACGCCACATTACGGTCAGAATCCGCGTGTAGAGTCGATGCAAATTGAGTTGGCCTATCATATGTATATTGAAAATCGTTACTTTGGTGAAGAAGAACTGTCCGGAGTTGATGTGGGTACATTCACAACAGCTAAGAATAGTTTGCAAAATATTTTTATGGAATTGCTTAATTATATTTTATCCAAATAAAAAGCTCGTACTCTGTTCAAAAGCAGAATACGAGCTTTATTTTTATAGTAGGTGAATATTATTTTCGTCACATTTCTTACGTAAGTCTTCAGGCCAAACTGCAGCTTGAACTTCACCAACGTGAGCTTTACCAAGTAACAACATGCAAAGACGGGATTGTCCGATACCACCACCGATTGTGTATGGTAATTCGCCCTTCAATAAGGCTTGATGGAATGGTAATTTAGCACGATCTTCAGCGTGAGCCATCTTTAATTGTTCCTTCATTGATTCTTCAGAAACACGGATACCCATACTTGAAATTTCAAGGGCATGTTGTAAAGGTTCATACCAGAAAAGAATGTCACCATTTAATTTCCAGTCATCATAATCAGGAGCACGGCCATCATGACGTTTGCCACTCTTCATAGGTCCACCGATTTGCATTAAGAAGACACAACCGAGTTCTTTACAGATGGCATCTTCACGTTCCTTAGGAGTTTTGTCAGGCCAACGGTCTTCTAGTTCTTGAGTTGTAACAAAGTGAATTTCGTCAGGTAGGTGATGAACTGCTTTAGGGAACTTATACCAAACTTCGTGTTCCATATGTTTGATAACTTTGAAAATTTGTTTAACCGTACTTTCCAAAGTTTCAGTTGTACGTTCATCTTTAGCGATGATTTTTTCCCAATCCCATTGATCAACATAGATTGAATGAATGTTATCGAGGTCTTCATCTTTTCTGATAGCATTCATGTTAGTGTAAATACCTTCATGCATGTCGAAGTGGTAACGTTTCAAAGCTAGACGTTTCCATTTTGCTAGAGAGTGAACAATTTCGATAGTTTCACCGGGAATACCTTTCATCGTAAAGGAAACAGGTGATTCGACACCATTAAGGTTATCGTTCAAACCAGTACCTTTTTCGACCATCATTGGTGCGGATAAACGGGATAAGTTTAATTCTTTACCGAATTCATCTTGAAAAGTTTCACGAATATATTGAATCGCTTTTTGAGTTTCTTTAACAGATAGTTTTGGATCGTAATCCTTAGGTATAATTAAGTCCATTTTGAGTCCTCCAATTGATTGATAGTTCCATTTATGCAAAATAAAAAAGTCTTTCATCCTAGTTATTAAATTAATAATAACTGGGACGAAAGACTTTTCGCGGTACCACCCAAGTTGCCTATATAAAAATAGACCACCTCAATAAGAGCACAAACATGCTCCACCGATGGTAACGTACCGGTTAACGTCTGTACTTACTTTGACATAGTCATTTCGGCCAGAAACATAAGAAAGTGTTATTCAGTAATTCCATTTACTAATTGGGTTCTCACCATTCCCAATTCACTGTCAGTGTGGAAAAACTTACTCTTCTTTCTTGTCGTTTTTTATCTTGTGACACTTATATTAGCATTAAATTTGAAAATGTAAAATAAAAATTTGATAAAAACTAATTTTAGAGAGACTAATTAGAATTACTCTAATGTAGAGAAATTGTAAAAACGGCGAATTTTATAATCAAGTTAGCCACTTTAGAAAAATGACAAAATAAAAA
>NZ_AZES01000002.1 GCF_001434985.1 Companilactobacillus paralimentarius DSM 13238 = JCM 10415
CGTTTTATAGTTCAATAACTTTCTAGGCATATTGTTGAGCTTAAATTCTATGTCTCTTATTACTTTTGGGCTGACTGTATCCAGTGACAGCCCTTTGGGCAAGTCACGACGTATCATTCGATTATGTACTTCATTTGTTCCACGTTCACAAGATGTATATGGGTGTGTGAAGTAAACATCCGCAACGCCAGCCATATCAGATGATAGATTAGAGAACTCAGGGCCATTGTCTGCAGTGATTGAATTGATAAGATCACCATAGTTCTTTATGATCTCTTTCATAGCATAATCTACAGAGTCGGCATCTCTACCGTCAATAAGTCTCATTATTTCAAAGCGTGTCTTACGCTCTATGAGCGTTAAGACGACACTCTCATGGCCATTTCTTTTGCCCACAATCGTGTCTATCTCAAAGTCCCCAAAGGATTCTCTGCTATCAACACTTTTAGGGCGTTTCTCAATACTACGACCAAGTAGACGCTTATGCTTTTTTGAAGTATGTTGCTTAGTCGGTCTAGTTGACTTTTCTACCAGATCAATATTCCGGATTTCAAGTCGTTGTTCATCAATATATTTGTAAAGTGTAGTAGTACAAACCATTTCATCTACTAAGAATAATTCTTCGTTCTTAGCTCGTCCAACGGCCGTATCAGGTGACCATCCAT
>NZ_AZES01000048.1 GCF_001434985.1 Companilactobacillus paralimentarius DSM 13238 = JCM 10415
ACTCTGTTGATTACGCTATGGAAGAGATCAAACATAATTACGGTCACATTATCAACTCGATAACCGCAGATAATGGTCCTGAATTTGCTAATCTCGATTCTGTTATGTCTGGAGTTTCAGATGTTTATTTTGCACATCCATATACTTCCTCAGAAAGAGGAACCAATGAAGCACATAATAGAATGATTCGTCGTGACTTGCCCAAAGGGCTGTCACTCGATTCTATTGCTCCAGATTTAGTATCCTCTATTGAATCAAAGCTCAATGATATGCCTAGAAAGTTGTTGAACTACAAAACTCCACGGGAACTATTCACTAGTTTCTGTGGAGTTTAGAAATGCACTTTTCTGGCACTGATATATTTCGTATTTATTTTTTGGACAAGTGGCTAA
>NZ_AZES01000049.1 GCF_001434985.1 Companilactobacillus paralimentarius DSM 13238 = JCM 10415
CCAAGTCTTCTTTGGTGACTTGTCCGAAAAATTCGATTAATTGTTGCAATCTACCACTTATAAATAAATTTTGATATTACTGCTTTCATGTCAAAATTAGAATACAACTCTACAAAAAAGGTTCAGAAATCAATTAGATTTCTGAACCTTTCTTGTAAAACTTTCATAAAATCATGAAATCCTCGTATATAATTATGTTCCTTTAAATGAAAAACAATACATCACTTTTTTCTAGACATGAATTTCATTTCTTCTGAATATCCTTTGCCGGCGGTCAGATCATATTGAATCATCTGATAATCTCTCAGTAATTTTTTCTGTTTAAAGGACATATCAGAAATTCTTAAAATACTCCTTGATTTTGCATCAACTAAATTCATACCACCATCTGGCAAATTGGGATCAGAGGCAGTATTCGACACTTTAGATGCAATAACAGGTAATTTTTCACTTATGTTTTGTATCATCGCACCATAAGGCGTGACTTTGCTATTAGTTGCCTTCATAACTTCACTTCCAAAAGAATAAGTTCCCACATACTGTTCATAAGGAATATTTCTTAATTTCTTATGATTAGACCAAATGAAATAAGGTGTCTCATGCATAACTACACTATTTATTCTCAAATTAACATGAGAATAAATTGAAGGTAGGTGATCCCCATAAAATACCACTGTAATATTTTGTTTGACATTCTTTAGCCTAGACAATAAATATTTATTCGCCTTATCAGTATAATTAATCCCTTTAGAATAATTTTCAATCATCATTGACTCATTCTTAGAAACATTGCCCTTAACTTTGAACTGATTATTTTTATAATACTTTTTATCAAACGGCATATGATTCTGCATCGTCGACAACTGAATAAACTGGCTTTTATTATCCCCTCTTAATTTAGAAACAAGATACTTATATGATTCTTTATCGGACACATACGGATTTTCCCCAATTTTCTTACTATACTTTTTAGGATAATTATTGTCAAGACTATAAAATTTATCAAATTCCATTTTTTTGAATACGTTTTTTCTACTATATAAAGAACCAAAATAAGGATGTATTGCAATACTATTATCAAATAAATTATTAAACGTAAATGTTTTTTTCTGACTAACAACTAGCTGTGTATATGGTGTTGGCAAAGTTGCCGCAAAATTTCCTAGTGACAATCCTGTTAATGCCTGGTACTCCATATTTGCAGTACCACCCCCATAACCATCACTAATCATGTTTCCTCCCACATTATGTTCAATTAGTGATCTAGTGTATGGTATAGGATCTTTATTCAATTTTATTCCTGGTACCTTAGTAGGATCACTAAAACTCTCTGACAGAATAAACACGACTTTTTGATTATTACTTCTTCTACCCTTATTCAATTTCTTACTTATCTTTTTATATCTGTTTACAATCTTTGATATATTTCTTTTGCTGTATCCTCGGGGTTTATCCATAATACTAACTCCATAATTGTTGGCAAAATTTAAGATTGGACCATTTATTTTCACAGCCATCAATGGGTCATAATACATGGGGTTATTGATTATGAGATCGCTTACTTTAGAAAAAGCACTGTCCTCCTTATGCATATTTATAATTCCATAAATAGAGAATAGACTTAATAAAATTATTAGTATTCGAAATTTTTTCCCAAGTTTCATTTGATAATTTCTTTGTAAAAAATAAAATAGAACAAAAATCAAGGCAATAAAAATTATTATCATAAATATTAATACCGGATTAACCATTGAAAATATTTTATCAATAGAATTAATCATAGTTAAATCAGTTGGCAATATACCTTCATTTCGATACACGACCTTCTCATAATTGATAATGGCTATTATCAGATTCACTATAATAAAAAAGGCCGACGTTATCCAAAATGAATTAAATATTGACATAAAAAATAAAAGCATTAAAAATAGAAATAAAAAATTGAATAATTGTATTTTTGTATGTTCCATAAAGTAGTTTGTCAATACGCCAATAGTTATATTACTAGAAAACATTAATACTAAATATCCAATAACCGTAACTGTAAATAGCTTAATAAAAAATATAGAATATTTTTTTTTCATTACTTTTCTCCTCAGAAATCAAAAAATTAAATAAAATAAAAGCAATCTATACCCTCATATAGATTGCTAAACCATAATTAGTATCCAGAATTTGAATAACCAGAACCAGTCCCCGTTCTATAACCGTTATTTGAATTTGATTCTGCAACACTAGTGTTGCCTTTGGTACCAGAGGTAGACTTTTGCATACCAATATCATTAATTTGCTCCTCAGTCTTACTTACAGAGGAACCTTGGCTAGATTTATACTGAATATCACCCGTCTCAGCATGTGGCAAATCTAAATTCTCACGAATAAAGTTTGTAACTCGTTGTAATTCGGATTTTTTCATAACTTCCATGCTCTGTTTAGCAACTTCTTCACCGTTTCCTTGTAAATGAGTTTCAGAAGTGTTTTTTCTAACAGAATTATAATCCTTAGCAATTGTAGTTAATTCATCAAATGTTAAATCTGTCTGGGTTTGATCGGATAATGAATTAATAAAACTTTGATTTAATAACGTAGACACTGAACTGCTCTTATGTACTAAAGCAGTAAGTACAGCTCGTTGACGAGTTTGACGTCCATAATCGCCTTGTGGATCATCATAACGCATACGTGAATATGCTAAAGCTTTCTTACCATTCATATGAGTCTTTTCACCTTTTGTAAATGAAAATCCTTCATACTTAAAGCTTAAAGTTGGTGTTACATCAACACCATTAGCTTGATTAATAACCTTTTCCATACCACCCATATTAATAAGTGCGTAAAAATCAATTGGAATATTCAAAAGTTTTTGAACGGTTTTAATTGCCGTCTTAGTTTGACCATAGGAATATGCAGCATTAATTTTAGCTGGTGAAACTGACTTATAACCAGGTATATTAACAGCAGTATCACGTGGAATACTTGTTACTGTTGTTTTATTTTTACTTGGATTTAATGTAATTACCATCATACTATCCGTACGACCCTTGTAATCACGTCCCAACGCACCGGTATCGGTACCCATCAAAAGAATAGATACTGGCTTTTTACTTTTTAGCACCGAACTCACATCACGTTCCTTTGTTAAACCAGAAGGCTTGAATGAGCTATTGACAGAATTTTTAACACTTCTATAGCGTGTCATTCCATATGCAGCTCCACCTAAAACAATAAATAGAATAAACATTAAAAACACATTTCTTAGTGTATGTGTTTTTTTTCTCTTATTATGCATCTAAAATCCCCCTACATAATTAACCATTTAAAACTGATTTTAATTTGAATAATATTTTGGCTCTTAGTACTAACAAACAAATCAGATAGACAACAATTCCAATTATAACTTCAACTACCAATGATAACCAACTGTCACTCATTAATCGGTCCCAAAATAATACAGTAAGGAACATAAGCACACCAGCAATAAAATATTTAAAAATATCGTCAAACAATAATTTATAATTTACTTGTTTTCTTATTACAACCAATTGGTAGATTGTTACAGATAATTCAGACAAAACAGTTGCAATAGAAGCCCCTACTGCACCATATATCCAAATTAAAGGAATATTAGCAATTAAATTTACGACCGCTCCAACCACCACAGATAGTGTGAATGACCTAGTTTGATTAGTTGGTAATAAATATTGTGTCCCAATTACATTACTCCATGCAATTAACAAAATTACAATTGATTCTATTACCATGATTGGAATAACACTACTAAACTTACTGGTAAAAAATAAAGGGACAAATTTAGGCGTGATTACTGCTAATCCAAACATCATCGGAATCGATAAAGAACTTACAAAAGAAAAACTACTATACAAATAATCTTTTGTTTTTTCATGCTCTCCATTTGCAAATGCATTAGCAACATGAGGAAGCATTACTGTCCCCGTAGCGGTGACTATTGCTAATACCATTTTTACCATCTTATCTGACTGATCAAAATATCCTGAAGCTTGAACAGAAATCATTGAACCAAGCATTGTTTTATTAAGCACAAGATATATTTGTGTAGCGATTTGAGGAATAAACAGAAGCAATGATGGTTTAAAATGCCTTCCAATCTTTAAAGAAGAAAATTCTGGCTTATCAATATACTTATGCAATCCAGGAAACAACATCAAATTGCCCAATAACAATGACAAAGATAATATCAAAATATACATAGTCAAATCATCGTAAGACCTAACTAGCGTAAAAATGCTTATTAATGTAATGACTTTTACTATGAGATTTCTAAATACAGTAACTGCGAAATTTTCGACTCCCATAAAGAACCATGAAACATCAAAAGCTGCCGCAATTAAAGATACCGCTTGTGCTAAATAATAGACTTGATAATCAGGAACAAATACTAAAAAGAGAAAAAAAGCGCCTATTGATAACAGCACAGTCATCATTCTCATAAAGAATATTTCATAAAACGTTTCAGTTAATTTCCTTCTATTATCCCTAACAAAGGCAACCTGTCTATTACCATAGAGATTAACGCCAACACTACCAAAAAGAATAAAGTATTGAATAATCGAATTAGTATAAGAGTTTATTCCAACACCTTTAGGACCAAGTACACGCGCCAAATATGGCGTAGTTATTAGTGGAACTATCAAAATAAAGACTTGATAGAAAGCATTGTACAAATAGTTTTTTATAACCTTCATTAACGCCTATTCCTCAAATTCCCTTTTAACTGCTTGTAAAGCTGACATGATTGTCTGATCCATATTGTAATAACGATACTGACCTAAGCGACCACCAAATAAAACATTTGGATAATCTCTCTTGGCTTCGTCAGCATACTTAGAATATAATTCTTTATTACGTTTATTATTAATAGGGTAATAAGGATCATCCCCTCGAGTCCATTTTTTAGGATATTCACGAGTAATAACTGTTTTTCCTTTATTTCCCTTTCCAAATTCAAAATGCTTATGCTCAATAATTCTAGTAAATGGCGTTTCAGCATCCGTGTAATTAACGGCAGCATTTCCTTGATAATTATCTTGATTTAATACTTCGGTTTCAAATTTTAAGCTACGATATTCCAGTTCACCTAAACTGTAATTAAAAAATTGATCAATCATTCCCGTAAAAATAATTCGATAATCTGATTTTAAATACTCTTCTTTATTTGAGAAGAAATCAGTATTTGTTTTAATACTGATAAGCGGATTATCTAATAATTTCTCAATTATTTGAGTATATCCTCCTATCGGGATTCCTTGATACCTATCATTAAAATAATTATTATCATAAGTAAATCTTACAGGTAGTCTTCTAATAATAAATGCTGGCAAATCTTTTGCAGATTTTCCCCATTGCTTTTCAGTATAACCCTTAACAAGTTTTTGATAAACATCAAGGCCTATTAAAGAAATAGCTTGTTCTTCAAGATTTTTAGGATTTCCTTGTAAATGAATTTTTTCTTTTTGTTCTTCAATTTTATTTCTTGCTTCATCAGGGGTAATAACCCCCCATAATTTATTAAAAGTATTCATATTAAAAGGTAGGTTGTAAATATCACCCTTATAATTAGCTATTGGACTATTCACAAAGTTATTGAACTCTGCAAACTGACCAATGTAATCCCAAATATTTTTCATATTAGTATGAAAGATATGTGCGCCATACTCATGAACCTGTATACCCTCTATCTCTCTGGTATAAATATTTCCACCTATATGATCACGTTTTTCTAATACTTGTACATTATGTCCTCTTTTTGCAGCTTCATGTGCAAAAACTGAACCGAAAAGGCCAGATCCAACTACTAAATAATTCATTTATTATCCACCTGCTCCTCTAAAAATTATTTTTTTGTTCTTCCATAATATTATTAAGAGTACTCTTAATGAAAAAGCCTCTTCTTAACTTATTTGCAACTTCCAAAACGCTATCTTTCATAGACTGATACTCTTTAATAGAAATTGAATCTAAAATTTCATCAATAGACTCCAAACTGTCTACGCTTATCCCAAAATTGTTATTTACAATATACTCTGACATTGCAGAGTCCTTCCATACTATTACTGGGATTCCTGAACTCAAATATAGAGATATTTTATGCGGAGTATTATATTTCAAATAATGTCCATAATTTCCACTACAATTTTTAATCGAATCTCCATCCCAAACTAATCCAAATTTGGCATTAAGATATCTGGGTAACTCTTCTGGAGAATACGAACCATTATAAATAATATTATCAGGATAATGATCTAACTCGTTAACTCCACAAACATTTAATTTATGACTATTCAGTTTAAGTTCTTTTAAAAAATTTGCCTTAATCAAATTACCTGCATACACAATATCATATTCGTAACTATCAGATATTTCACATGGATTATTATAATCAAACAAATTCAAAATGAACATTTTCACTGAAATTCCTCTGTTTAAAAGCCAATTCTTCATTGATTGATTATGAACAATCAAATAATCAAAGCTGTTTAAATAATCAATCTCTTTAATCTTAGATTCTTCATCAATATCTTCAACTCGTAATCCCTTCAAATCATGAATCAAGCATACCGACGTAAACTTATCATTATCGTTTATCATTTTTTTTATTCTATTGGAAATTAATTTACTATCGAGAGGATACTGTAATATAAATATTCCTTTATTATTTAAATCAATCTGTTTTTTTAATTGATAATCGGTTAAAAACAGCTTAACTATTTTTTTATATTCCAAATGTATATCAACATTTTTAAAATCATCTTCATTTAAAAACAGATTAACATCACTTTTTGCCTTTGGTCCTGCATTTTTCTCGGATGGACCGCCGTAAAAAAAGTTTGTTACATACTTATTCATAAACATCCTCACTTTTTATTTCGAAAAATTAAAACTAAATGTATTTCATTATTTAATAGTACAAATAATTTCACTTAGATACTTATCACTTACTTCACCATCAATAAACTTTTGCCCATCTGATTCATTAACATATTTCCCCTTTATTGGAACCTTGCTCACGGATCCTCGCAAGAACCACTCATATTCAATGTCCAGATGACCAATGTCTATACATTGAACATTCGTCTCATTTGAAACCCTTGCGGATAAGACTGTTGCAGTAGGTCCTAAAGAAAAAAGAATTAGTAAATCATCATCTAAATTTTTTTTCAATTCTTTTTTTAGTTCAAAAAGAATACTATCAATTCTCTCAAATGCATTCGTAGCTGGAGCAATAATTCTTTTTATTGATTTTGCGTTGCATAATAAGTCGTTTCCTACGCCAAATCTAGTTAGTTCACCTTCTACTATTATTACATTCCTATTATTCCAAATCTCTTTAATCTTAAGAAATTTTTTTTCTACCTCATTACTACTAACAGAATAGGGTTGATACGGACGAGAGAAGAATGCATCACCATATACATAAGTAGTATCAAGATATTTATAGTATTCTTTAAGATATTTGCTAACTTCACGTTGCCAAAAAACTTTTTCATTCCACTTTAAATCTGACAAACCATTGTAAACACTTGGTAAACATATTAGAAGATGATTCTGATTCTCAGTCAAAGTTTCTTTTAAATTTTGAGCCAAACTATCAGAATTTATTTCAAATGTATCTCCCGTATCTTCAGACAACATGAACCTAAATTCTCCATCTCCAAACCTCGACACAGACAATCTTTCTTTTAAAATTAAATTAATAGTGTCATCAAAACTAAGTGTATTAACATGATATTTCATCATATTTCTTTTATATGGAAGTTTCCACTTAAGAAACCTTAAATATTCTTTTAAATCATCACTCATCATAATAAAAATCTCCGACTCCAAAAAGTTATAAATTCTATTTTGAAATAATGGATACAACCTCAGAATGATATTTATTATTCAAATCTTGATTTGAAATCTCATTGACCTCATGTCCACCATTTGGCACTTCATTTACGTACTTACCTGCTACGGGAACTTTCTCTGTTGCTCCCATCAAGTACCAACTATATTCAATATCAACATGTCCGATGTCAATAGATTGTATATTTTTTTCTGATAATTCTGCGGCTAATACCGTGGCCGTAGGTCCTAATGACAATAGTACTAATACATCACCATTACTAGTTTCCTGCAATATTTTATTCCTAATATCGTCAATTTTTTCGAAGGCGTTTGTAGAAGGTGCCAATATTCTTTTTACTGACCTAGTATTTGACAACAAATCATTTCCTACACCAAAACGACTCTTGGTTCCTTCTACAACTAAAACATCTCGATCTTTCCAAATAAGTTTTAACGCTTGAAATTTATTTCCAGCATTCCGTTTATCCTTATAATCCATATATGGTCTAGTAAATTGTGTGTCAAAATAAGGTTTACTATTGTCTAATTTTCTAACCCATGATACGCCATTAAGACCCAAACAAATCCCCCAATACTCCTTTGCTTCCTCATTATATTGAGATAATCCTGAAAAAACGTCCGGTATACAAACCATTAAGTTTTTACTTCTCTTATTCAATGTATTTTTCAAAGCATTAGATAAAGCCGGAGAATTTATTTCGAAGTTTCCATCTTCCCTATTCTGAAACATCCATTTAAATTCCCCATCGCCAAACCTACTTACAGAAACACCATTTTTAATTATGTAATTGACCGTATGTTCAAAGTCATTTACTTTTGGAACTTTTCTTTCAAAGATCATTCTTAATTGAAAAATTCTATAGAGACACATGGCTATGAACAATTTTACCCAAAATGGTACAAATTTTGAAATACGTTTCTTCATAATTATCCTCTTTCATTTTTAGATTCTAAATCCTTATTATCCATAAAGGGTGGATTTGATTCTTGTCCAAAATAAATAACCATCATATTTATAAATGGATATATTATTAACGCTTCTGTCAATCCCACAAGTAAAATAAACAAAAATACCAATGAAACATTATATGGAGCAACCTGTATTTTCTTTGCAATTATTTGCTCAATTACAAAGAAAACTACAAACAATATCAAACCGTCATACACTGCCGCAAAAATATAAGCGTTATCCATTCCTGCAAAAGTAGAATCTTGAAAATATACAGTTATTTTTTGAGGTAACAATTTTATTCCAACTAACTGATAATAAAATTGAAAAATATCTAGTCTACTTGAAAGCAACTTATTTATCAGCGAATACAGAATAGTGCCTTGTTTAACGAAAAGAAGAACAGATAAACTCAAAATCGACATTAACCATACAAATATGGAATCACATTTTTTGATTATTACTGTCAGTTTACTACCATCAAATAGTTGAATAATTATAATAGACAGCAACAATAAAATAGTTAAAATCCAGTCTGTTCTTGCTAAAAAGAACCTATAAAAGAAGTAACTGATTCCTAACATTGACAATATTTCAAAAATATTTACTTTTTTATTTTTTATTAGAATCCATTCCAAAATAATAGTAAATAGGAGAATTCCACCATAGTTTGGATGAGAAAATCCTAACGTTGATCTCATAACTCCATTTGCTCGTAAAAGATAAGAATTTCGTAACACACCTTGCCCATACAAAAAAATAATTGCCGAAAAAGCAATTATTCGAACAACAAAATCATACCTTAGCAGAATCTTAGGGTGAATATACCTAGATGCAAATGCAAACAAAATTAGCATTAACATTCTATCCTCACTATTTACATAATAACCATATGCACCAATTAAAATACAGAAGGCCATCAGTAAAAAAGTTTTGAATTTATAATTTCTGAATAAAAAAATTATAAATAAAACAACCATTAAAAACATTTTTACAAATTTATAAATATTAACAAATTCTATAGATTGTACATTAAAATTACTCAAAGGCACTAAAATACTAAAAAAAGTATATGTAACGAATGCTGCTCCATATACATAATTCAAAAAACTTTGAAGCCGTTTATTTTTCTCCATAAATAATCCCTTATTTAATTAATTATCAACTACGATAAAGATTTTAAAAAAGAATTGAAATAGTTTTCACTGTAAAAATTGCTTATTGATTCTTTTATTTTACGGCTATCTCTAAACAAATACTCTTTATTAATAAATTTTTGCAAACTTACATCAAAAGCACTCTGATCATCTTTATCCACTAATATGCCATTTTTTTCATTTACAATATCAGACGGACCAGAATCACAGTCGACAGATAACACCGGTATTCCAACAGAAATTGCTTCAGCCAAAACCATGCCAAATCCTTCGTACTTAGATGATAGTAATAAACAATCAACATCACTTAATTCTTCCCACGGATCTCTTTTAAATCCTTCGAAAGAAACATTATTTAAAATTCCTTTAACAGACATGTAATCAGATACCTCTTGAATGTCCCCTTCTCCAAAAACCGTTAATCTCCAATTGCCTGATGCCTTAGATAATCCATCAATTATTTTTCTCAAATTCTTTTGCCCATCCAGCATAATTCTTCCAACATAAACAAAATGGCATGGCTCTTCTGCTTTTGTTCTTTGTACGACAGATGAATTTCTCAAAACGGGATTAAATACTGTTCTAATTTTATCTTTTCCAATACCACTCTCAACAAACTGATTTGCAACTCCCGTACTTATTGCTAAATACCTATCTGATCTTTTTAAGAACACATTAGAAATCGGTTTTTTCTTTGGAGAATAATGATACCAAGACATTACCTTATAACTTCTATGCAATATTTTTTTTAAAGAATACGCTAATGACCACATAAGGGGATTAGTTGATATAATAATATCAATATCAGCATTCATAAATATCTCAAAAAACATTATTCCTGGAAGAAAAAGGATATACTGTATATTCCGTAAATATCTTTTAGAACTAAATTGGAAAATCTTTTTATTAAGAATATTTTTTTGCCAACCAGAATCAGAATATCCTCCAATAGAAACCAGACTCATCTCGTATTTCTTTTGGGAAGATGAATTATATTCTGCAAATAAGTTATTTATAACAGTTTCCGTTCCACCGAATCCAGTCATATAGGGAACAAAAATCATGATATTCTTTTTCAAAAATACTCTCCTTACTTTTTCTATATAATTAATTTAAATATAAACTTAAGGAATCAATAAAATTTTTAACTAAAAGTGTGTACGTGATTTAGAATTCGGTAAGAATTTTCTTTTTAAGAAATTAAACACTTTGGAGAATAGTCGTACCTTTCCAATCTGTTTCCATGGTACCTCTACATAATTAACTCCATTAGTTTCTATCCAAACATCCATAAGGACCTCACTCACATAACCAAAAACTCTAGATTCTTGAACTGAATAATTTGATATGTCTATTTTATCCTCTAGTTTATCTAGAACACCCATTAACCACTTCGAATAATTATCAAAAAGATTTCTTTTCATGATAAACATATTAAACATATGTGCTTTTCTTCGAGACATTACTTTATCAAAAGAAGAAAGATACTCAGGATAATATCTAGCTATTATTTTTCTAGTTTCATCAATTGGTTCTTTATGGTGTGCATGAATATAATGAGAATAATTAGTTTCAATAATATAATTTCTTTTGCGTGGTAAAATAACATCGTGTTTACTCAACAATGCCTCAATATCATTTTTATCAATAACGTTTTTTAAATCTTTATTTACAACATTTTTAAAAAAGTATCTTCTATAATGTACTAAACCAACGATATCCGCATCAAGATTCTTCCAAGCCCAATAAATTGCAGTCAATTCATTATAGCTAGAATTCTTTTTGGAGATATTATCACCAATATCATCACGCTGGTAGGTTATTTCTTTTTTATAATTCTTATATGCTCCCACCAAAATAGGAAAATAAATATCTTTTCCTTCAGGCATTGGTGCCTTCTTATGTGTGGCAACTAATATTTTTATGTTGATCAGTAAGCACCCTTTCCTTTAAATATATTTGTCAGATTTCCAAATATAATTTTTATATCAAAAGAGAAACAAGCTTTATCTATATATACCATTTCAATATTTGCCCTCTCAGGATAACCAATTTTACTTCTTCCAACAGCTTGCCATAACCCCATAGCACCAGGCTTAACTGATAATAACTTTGACCTATCATATTCCTTGAGTTCCTGTTCAATTACGGGACGAGGTCCAACTAGGCTCATATCCCCCTTTAAAATATTGATAAATTGAGGAATTTCATCTATTGATGATTTTCTAAGGAATTTTCCGAATTTTGTAATTCTAGGATCATCTTCCGGTTTTAATTTATAATTATTTTTAACATATTTGGCGTAAAGTGGTTTATTTTCATACAATTTTTCCTCGGCATTGACTACCATAGATCTAAACTTATACATTCCAAATTTTCTTCCATTCAAGCCTACGCGCACTTGCTTGTATAATAAAGGACCACGATCAGAAGCATTAATAACATTAATAATCCATACAATAAAAAAAATTGGGCTCAACACTATCAATGCTAGAGTAGACACCAGAACATCTGTTATTCTTTTACAGAAAAGGTAGGTCATAGACTTACTTTTTCCTTTCACATTGCTCTCGCCATTACTATTACCAAAATACTCCATCTCACATTCCCCCTACGGCTTTTATCAAAATATCCAGAATCGCCTTTTCTTCTTAACTACAAGTTGTGATATTTTTTGAAAATCAATATCATCAACATCATCCCCGTTGATGATATTCTTTGCATTGTAATTAAATAATTCGGCCTTACGTGTTCCTTCTTCATTAGCTAGCTTTTCGAAAGCCTCTCTCATCAAATATCTACGTCCCTTAAAATTATGGGCATCAGATGAAAAAATAAATCCTAAATTGGCTTTAATAATTTCCTCAGTAAGTGTTTGGACCTTCTTACCAAAAACACCAAGATAACTACTACTTGTCAATTGTGTTAAACATCCCATTTTAACGAAATCATATAATTTATCAGGATCTTCCTGAATTCCATGATTACGCTCTGGATGGGCAATAACCGGCGTTATACCACGGGTAGTTAAATCAAAAATCATATCCGCTGTATACTCAGGAATACCCTCATGTGGCATCTCTAACAATATATAACGATTAGTTTCATCCATGAACAAAATATCATCTTTAGCAATGGCATCCATTAGTTCCCCTGTTAGATGAACTTCTTGAC
>NZ_AZES01000050.1 GCF_001434985.1 Companilactobacillus paralimentarius DSM 13238 = JCM 10415
GAGTTCTTTTTTATTTTCTTCTTACTCGTTGCACTTCAATTGTAAATTCGTCATATTTAAAAATAATTAATGCACTATTATTGGTACAGACCATTTACTGTAAATATTATTCGTTTCATTAAAAAAAATTACAGAGGTGAATTATAGTAAAAAGCGATACGGTGGTGTGTCACATAAAAGTAACAAGTGAAAAAACTTATTATAAAGATATATTTATATGCAAATATATCAGACAATTACCATTATTTAGGGCTTTAACAACACTATAATTGAAAACCAGTGAAAATAATGATCTACTTTCAAATATCACAAACAACTATAAAAATGGACAAAAATAACAAAAATAAAATCGCTAAGTAAAGAAGGAAAAATTAAAAACATTGTCAAAACAGTTCTGATTAATATGCCAAATGGACAGAAAGAAATTTCCAAAAATCACAAAGATAGTTTAATTTGATTGTGGTCTAGACTTTTTTTTAAAAGGACTGTTTTTTTTTCTGAAAAAATGATATTATGTAAGGGTTCACATGAAGGGTGAACTCAATTAAAACGGTTTATTAGGATATTATTCTATTTTTTAGGCGACCATAATGGGTGGTCGAAGTAAGCGTTTTAATTATATAAAACATAAGGAGGAAGAAACATGGTTGGAATTATTATTGCAAGCCATGGTGACTTTGCCGACGGCATTAAGATGTCTGGATCAATGATTTTCGGTGAACAAAAAGATGTTCAATCCGTTACATTGCAACCAAGCATGGGGCCTGATGACCTTAAGGCAAAATTGGAAGATGCTATTTCCAAATTGGAAGACCAAGAACAAGTTTTGTTCCTTGTTGACCTTTGGGGTGGAACACCATTCAACCAAGTAAATGGTTTGTTCGAGGCACATAAGGATAAGTGGGCTATTGTTGCAGGTCTTAACTTACCTATGTTAATTGAAGCCTACGCTTCACGTATGTCAATGAACTCAGCACATGAAATTGCTGCTCACATTATTGAAACAGCAAAAGATGGTGTAAAGGTTCGTCCAGAATCACTACAACCTAAGGATGCTGCTCCTAAAGCTGCTCCTAAACAAACTGTTTCAGGTGGTAAACCTGGTTCATTGAAATATGTTTTGGCTCGTATTGATTCACGTCTATTGCATGGTCAAGTTGCTACTGCATGGTCAAAATCAGTTTCACCAACACGTATCATTGTTGTTTCAGATAATGTTGCAAAGGATGACTTGCGTAAACAATTGATTATGCAAGCTGCACCAGTTGGTGTTCACGCTCACGTTATTCCAATTGATCAAATGATCAAGATCGCAAAGGATGACAAACATTTCGGTGGCGAACGTGCATTACTATTGTTCGAAACACCACAAGATGTTGAAAAAGCTATCGAGGGTGGAGTTCCATTGAAGACTATCAATGTTGGTTCAATGGCTCACTCAGTTGGTAAAGTTCAACCTAATAAAGTTTTGGCATTTGATCAAAACGATATTGATACATTCAAGAAGATGGAATCACAAGGCATCAAGTTTGATGTTCGTAAGGTTCCAACAGATTCTGAGGACAATCTTGATAATATTATGAAGAAAGCCCAAGCAGAATTAAATAAAAATAAATAGGGATTTAATTTTTATATTTATATAAGAAATAAAACGGAGGATTAATAATCATGCAATTAAATGCTATTCAGATTATTCTTGTCGTTTTGGTATCATTCCTAGCTGGTATGGAAGGTATTTTGGATGAATTCCATTTTCACCAACCAGTTATCGCATGTACTTTAATCGGCTTAGTTACAGGTCAATTATTACCTTGTCTTATCCTTGGTGGATCACTACAAATGATCGCCTTAGGTTGGGCTAATATCGGTGCTGCCGTAGCACCTGATGCCGCTTTGGCATCTGTCGCTTCAGCTATTATTCTTGTTCTTGGTGGTAAAGGACAAAAGGGTGTTGGTTCAGCTATTGCTATTGCTGTTCCTTTGGCTGTTGCCGGACTACTTCTAACAATTCTATGTCGTACATTGGCAACTGGTATTGTTCATATTATGGATAAGGCTGCTGAAGAAGGTAGTTTTGCTAAAATTGATTTCTGGCAATATGTTGCTATTTGTATGCAAGGTTTACGTATCGCTATTCCTGCTGCATTGATTCTTGCAATCGGTGCTGGCCCCGTTAGATCATTACTAGATGCTATGCCTACTTGGTTGACAGATGGTTTGTCAATCGGTGGTGGTATGGTTGTTGCTGTTGGTTACGCAATGGTTATCAATATGATGGCTAGTCGTGAAGTATGGCCATTCTTCGCTATTGGTTTCGTACTTGCTACAGTTACAGATCTAACACTTATTGGTCTTGGTACTATCGGTATTTCTATGGCGCTCATCTACTTGAAATTATCTAAATCAGGTGGCAATGGCGGTTCAAACGATGGTGGAGGTAGCTCCAACACCGGTGATCCAGTCGGCGACATAATAGATAACTATTAAGAGGGGAGAACACATAAAAATGGCAGATCAAGTTAAAATTTCTAAAAAAGATAGAATCTCCGTTTGGTGGCGCTCAACGTTCCTCCAAGGTTCATGGAACTACGAACGTATGCAAAACGGTGGCTGGACTTATTCATTAATTCCAGTTTTGAAAAAATTATATAAGACAAAAGAAGATCGTGCTGCTGCTTTAAAGCGTCACATGGAATTCTTTAATTGTCATCCATACCTTTCATCACCTATTCTTGGTGTAACAATGGCATTGGAAGAGGAACGTGCAAACGGTGCCGCTATCGATGATGTTACAATCCAAGGTGTTAAAGTTGGTATGATGGGTCCTTTGGCTGGTATTGGTGATCCTGTGTTTTGGTTCACTGTTAAGCCTATTATTGGTGCTTTGGCTGCTTCATTGGCTATGACTGGTAATATTCTTGGACCAATTATTTACTTCGTTGCATGGAATGCTATTCGTATGGCCTTCATGTGGTACACACAAGAGCTTGGTTACAAAGCCGGTTCTAAGATTACAGATGACGTTTCCGGTGGTGTCCTACAAGACATTACTAAGGGTGCTTCAATTCTAGGTATGTTTATCCTAGGTTCATTGATCAACCGTTGGGTTGTTGTTAAGTTTACACCAACAGTTTCAACTGTTAAGTTGGCTAAGGGTGCATACATTGACTGGTCAAAGATTCCATCAGGTGCACAAGGTATCAAACAAGCATTGATTCAACAAAAAGCTGGTCTATCATTGACTGCTCATAAAGTAACAACATTGCAAGATAACTTGGATCAATTGATCCCTGGTTTAGCTGCTTTGCTTCTAACATTGTTCTGCATGTGGTTACTAAAGAAGAAAGTATCTCCAATCGTTATTATTCTTGGCTTGTTCGTTGTAGGTGTTCTTCTACACGTTCTACATGTTATGTAATAATTTGAGACTTTCAAAAAGTTTTACTAATTAAAAATGAGACATCAATTCGTTTTTGAGTTGATGTCTCATTTTCATTAGAGCAAAAGTTATCGTACTTTTGATAATAAATAAGTTCCGCCGTATAATATTTTTAACAAAACAAAGGAGCGGTCAGATGGTTCAATCATTAAATACAAAGTCGGATTTGGTTATTCAAGGAACTTCTCATTTAGGATTGACTGATTATGGAAAAATCATAATCGGAGATAAAGGATTTGAATTTTACGATGACCGTGATGTTTCAAACTATATTCAGATCCCATGGACAGAAGTTAAACAAGTCGTCGTTTCAGTAATGTTTGGTGGTAAATGGATTCCACGTTATGCTATTCAAACAAAAAAGAACGGTATGTTTACTTTTTCCTCAAAAGATCCTAAGAGAGTTTTAAGGGCAATTAGAGTTTATGTTAAGCCTGAGGATATTGTAAAATCCTTAACGTTCTTTCAAGTTGTTCGCAGAGCCTTTAAACGAAATCCTAAGAAATAAAAATGATAGTTTGGTCAATTAGATCAAACTATTTTTTTATGCCAAGAGTTACGAAATGTCTATTTTTGAAACTTATTTTTGGATTATTCAGGCAATTAGTTCTATCTTTAGTGTAGTCATGAACAGTCAAGGTGATTGATATGGAAAATGAATTGAGATTCGCTAAAAAAATCAGTTTCAAACCACTGTTAGGCAGTATATTTTTTGGCATAGCAGTGAGCGTAGTGGTTATTTCGATCTTCCCCAATGAACCGTTGATGTCGATTTTATGCGGCATAGTAGGGTTTTTAATCGATAGTATGTTGATTTACCCATGGTCGCTGAAACATTTCTATGGCGGGTGGACAATCACTACTAAAGGAATATATTATGTTGATGATGGAACTTGGAACAAAAAGGTAAGATTAATTTACCTACCATTTTTACAACAAGATAAATTTATACCACTATCAGAGATTCAGTCTTTTTCAATTATTGATGGTGTAAATTTAATGAACAGTCATAACATTATTGGGGGCACTCTGAAGCAACCTATCAATCGTTCGGAGCGTCTGTTAATCGTTGAAACTAGGCAAGGCCAAGTGACCTTAAATCTTTCTTGGAACTACAAGGGAGAAACAGTTACCGATAAAAAAGTTAATCAAATACTAGCAATACTAAAAAGCTCATCCCGCTGACGGATGAGCTTTTTTAACAAATAAATATTTTGGCTTGTTGTGAAATACGTGAAGGGTGAGCTTTTAACAAAAGATGAGGTTTTGCGTAACTCGTATCTCAACGATTAAAGAATAGTTTATCGAACGCGTTTCATGTCAAGAACTTTTTCTATATAATTAAAATATAACAACTTTTAAGGAGAGCCCATGAAATTTATAAAAAGTAACCTGGCAAAGATTATCGTGGCCAGTCTAATTTTTCCGGCTGTCATGTTTATCTTAGCTTTTGTCGTTAAGAAACATACAGTCAGCAGTTATTGGCAAATGTTAAGCGACATCTTAGTATTTGTTATAGCTTT
Source organism: Companilactobacillus paralimentarius DSM 13238 = JCM 10415 (assembly GCF_001434985.1). Taxonomy (GTDB): domain Bacteria; phylum Bacillota; class Bacilli; order Lactobacillales; family Lactobacillaceae; genus Companilactobacillus; species Companilactobacillus paralimentarius. Next base: position 4,963 of record NZ_AZES01000050.1, read on the forward strand.
CTTATTGAACAAGTTCTTTTTTCAACAAAAAATCAATTGGTTCAACTCTAAAAATTGGTCAGCACAATTATATACTGCGATGCCTGCTATAATTCTGATTGCAGTTTTGGATTCTGCAACATTGACAGCAACTGATTTAGCAATTAAATTGAGAATCATCGTGTTGTGTCTTTTGGTTGGATTAGCAGAGGAATATATTTTCAGAGGACTTTTAGTGAGCTTATTTCTAAAATTATTTCACAATAATGTTTTAGGAGCAGTTATTGGTTCCAGCGTTATGTTTGGGCTGATCCATACAATGAACTTAAAATCCATGCCAATAGGATATGTTTCTGGACAAGTAATCTTTGCTGCAGCGATTGGATTATTGTTCGGTACGATTTACGTTAAGACTAAAAATCTCTCGATAGTCATTCTTCTACATGCTTTACGCGATATGTTTCCGATGTTCTCCAATAAATTAATGGCAGAGGCTGCCAAAATGCAGTTCTCAATGTCATCATTATATGTAATTAGTATTCTATTCCTAATTACTTTGTTTATAGCATATGTTCAACTAAAAGACTTTAAGTTAGAAAGAGAGTTATTCTAGGCCAGTTGTTTTTCAATGATAAACCGTTAAGAAAAAATTTAGAGTATCCATAAAGCTGCTAGCGTGACTAGATAATGTTTTTTTTATTGCTTATTTCGAATAATTTAAAACAGCGCCTATTTAGAGCTAACGTATTACGTTATGTCTCTAAATAGACGCTGTTTATTTTATTTGGCTGTTCGTCAAATCAAGTTGATGGCGGTTCAAGTTAACAGTTAGACCAT
>NZ_AZES01000051.1 GCF_001434985.1 Companilactobacillus paralimentarius DSM 13238 = JCM 10415
GCCGAAAGTAGTTGGTGGGAAACTACCCGCGAGGATAGGTAGCTGCCACGCTAATGATAAGGGATCAACTTAGGTTGATTCCTTTTTTTGTGTCTTTTTTTATTAATAATTAGTCTACAAGTATAGTCTAAAAAAACTTCATTAAGCCAAATTAGACTTATAAATTAGACTTATAATATAGAGGTAAGAATTATTAGTAAAGGGGGAAAACATTACTATGGTAAAGTTTTTACGTACTAATAAGATTGCTTCAATTATTTTGGCTATTATTAGAGTGTACTTAGGTGTTCTATGGACAATGGCTGGATGGGAGAAAATCACCGGTGGTGCTGCTGGAGCTGTTAAAGGCTTGCTCAGCAATGCTGTTAAGAATCCTGTTAAAGGACCTACAGGTAAAGTTCTTTACCCTTGGTTCAATAACATGTTAAGTGCCATATTACCTCATTACAAAGGTATGAGCATGATGGTTTCTTGGGGTGAGTTTCTTGTTGGTTTAGGTCTTATTTTTGGTTGTTTAACAACGGCAGCAGTATTCTTTGGACTGATGATGAACTTCTCGTACATGTTGGCTGGAGCTATTTCAGTTAACCCTGAATATATTTTTCTAGAATACTTCATTATTATTGCTGGGTTTAATGCAGGTAAGATAGGATTAGATTACTGGGTTATTCCTTGGATCAGAACACATATCTTTAAACAAAAGAAACAATCAGGTATTTGGAATTAAAAAAAACTTGTTGGTTGCATAAATGTAAATCAGCAAGTTTTTTTGTGCCAAAAAGTACTATAATGTTAAACTATTAAATCTATTAAGAAGAGGCAGATTGAATGACAAGAATCAGACCCGTTACAGAGGATGATGCCCAGGCATTATTGAATATTTATGCGCCCTATATTACTGATACAACCATAACTTTTGAAGATGTTATTCCATCTGTTGAAAACTTTAAACAGCGTATTCATGATATTTCTCAGAATTTTCCTTACCTAGTGGCGATAGATGATGATAATAAAATATTAGGCTATGCTTATGCTCATCTATATGGACCAAGAGCCGCTTATGCATGGACTGTGGAAGCTAGTATTTACGTTGATAAGAATTTTAAGGGACATGGATTAGGAACGGAACTCTATCAAAAACTTGAAGATATTTTAAAAAAACAAGGGGTCGTCAATTTAATGGCCTGTATTACCGAGGAAAATATTAATAGTATCAGGTTTCATGAAAAGAGAGGATATAAAGCAGTTGGAACCTTTCATAAAGTTGGTTTCAAGTTTAATCGTTGGTTAGACGTAACCTGGTTACAAAAAGATTTGAATGATCGTCCTCAAAAAATGTCGTCAGTTATTCCTTGGAAAGAACTAGACTAAATATTTGACCTAGAGTTAACTCTAGGGGGTATCATAACCATGTTCGAATGGAAGGAGCATTTTTTATGACGAAATTAACAGATACATTTGAAATTTATAATGGTGTGAAGATTCCTAAAGTTGCTTTTGGTACATGGCAGATCCCTGCGGAGGATGCTCGACAAGCTGTTCATGATGCTATTGATACTGGTTATAGACATATCGATACAGCTTTGGTTTATCAAAACGAAAAGGAAGTTGGACAAGGTATTAAAGATTCAGGTGTTAAACGTGAGGACTTGTTCGTAACTTCTAAATTACCAGCTGAAACTAAAAATTATGATGATGCTTTAAATGACTTTGAAACTACAATGAAGAATCTTGATTTAGATTACTTGGATCTTTATTTGATTCATGCTCCATGGCCATGGGGAAAAATTGGTGCTAATTACGACAAAGAGAACCAGGACGTATGGCGTGCAATGGAAAAAATTTATGCTTCAGGTCGTGTTAAAGCAATTGGTGTTTCTAACTTTAATGTGCATGATTTGGAAAATGTTTTACAAATAGCTAAAGTTAAACCTATGGTTGATCAAATTCAATATTATGTTGGTTTTACGGAACCTAAGATCACTAAATTTGCGCAAGCACATGATATCTTGGTTGAAGCCTATTCACCATTAGCAACTGGTGGCTTGATTCATAACCAAGACGTTCTCAAGATTGCTGAAAAATACAATGTCAGTGTTCCACAATTAGCTATTCAATTTGTTATTCAAAACGGAGTATTGCCTTTACCAAAGGCAGTTCACAAGGCTCATATTGAAGACAATGCTAAATTAGACTTTGAAATCAGTGCTGAAGATATGGAAACTTTGAATAATATGTCGGATACAGCACCATCACATTTCCACAATCCTACTCAAGGATAAGAATGGAGACTGTGGACATAACATGTTCGGCTTCAATAGTAATAGGGTAGGTAATCATATTTGATACCTATCCTATTTTTTAGCGATGATTTAATAAATGGACAAAAATTCCTACATCATGATAATATAAAAATATACTTATATTATCGATAAGATTCTAAATAGTAGGAGATGAACTATGAAAATAAATAATGATAACTTAATGAGACTTTTAGCTTCAGATGTGGAACCAAAGATCAGTATTATCTTACCAATTCATCCAGAAACTCCTCAAATTGAAGAAAACATTCTTAACTATAAAAACTTATTGAAAGATGTTAAAAAAGATTTGGAATTGAATTATCCAAGACGCCAGTGGGACCAAGCAGTTGAACGGTTGGAAAATTTATTGCTGGATCGCCAATTATTTAGTACTTCCAAAAAAGCTCTGATTATTTTTGCTAATAATGAGGCTATGGAAATTTCACGCATGGAACATCAAGTTTTACCTAAGGCACATGTTGGGACAACGTTCCTAGTTCAGGATCTGCTCTTGCCTGAAGAGAGTGGTGCTGATCCAGAGTATTTGATCAACCTCAGTCGTGATCGAATCAATGTGTTTAATATGGATAGTCTTAAAGAAGTTGAACTTGAGGGAGTTCACAGTAATTTTGCGGACTATTATCCAGATTTTGATGCTAATGCTAATCTGAATTCCGGTTCATATGGCGGAAAGAATGCGATTTATCATGGTCATCGAACAAAATCAGAAGAGCAGCAGAAAGATCAATTGATCTATTACCAATATTTAGATCGTAAACTGGGATCAATGTATCAACGTGAGGGCACGACTTTTCTTTTAACAGGTCTACCAGAAGTGTTAGATGTTTACTTAAATAATTATGGAAATAGTAAATATATCGATGGTGTGATCCACAGTTCAATGCTTAACTTATCGCACAGAGAAATGTTGGAAAAAGTTAATGAATACAAGAATTTTGAAACTGTCGCATTGATAGAAAAAATCAAACATGATTTGCATCGAGCAGACAATCAAGAGTGTCTGATCAGTGATTTAGATACAATTAATTTTGCTTTAATGAATCGAGATATTAAATCACTGATTTCATTCAATGACGGTACTTCTTATTCTGTAGAGCACAATAAAATGTTAGTTCAATATATTTTGAATAAAACCAATTCGCAAGTGGTTTATTCAAAAGATGCAGCAGTACCAAGTATGAGTGCTATTGTGTACTAAAAAAGGAATCTCAGGCTGAATAACTTGAGATTCCTTTTTGGGCTGATTAATTAATCTTTAGGTTCATTTTTTCTTAAGATACGAGCGGGATTTCCAACAACAATAACGTTATCAGGGAAGGATTTTGTAACAACTGATCCTGCACCAACGATGACATTGTTTCCTAGAGTTACTCCTGGAAGAATACTTGCGCTGCCTCCGACCCAAACATCGTTTCCGATTGTAATTGGGGCAGTTCTTTCGGCTTCAGTACGACGAACAGCTGGGTCCATGGGATGCTTTGGTGTATATAAGCCGACTTTGGGACCGAATTTAACATCATTACCGATAGTGATTTTACCTTCATCACAAAGCATGACATCGTGATTGGCGTAGAAGTGATCACCGATAGTGATATTAACACCGTAACTAAAGTAAATTGTTGGTTCAACGAAAAATCTGTTACCAACTGATTTCATTAAACTTTTAATTTTAGTGTTTCTTTGATCGTTGTCAGCAATCAAATTATATTCCATCAATTTTGTTCGTACATCGTTACGCAAGTTGACCAAAGGTCTTGATTCTAAGTAAAGTTCTCCATTTATCATCTGCTGATACGCAGGGTCTTGTTCAATTTCCATTCTCAAATCTCTCCTCTTTTAAATAAAAGTGTACATTAAGCATAGCATAATTTTTGAAAACACTGAAATATGAGTGAAAATGGATCGACTGATGTAAGAAAATGAAAATGAGTGATTAAGAATTTGGCTATATTTCTTAAAAAAGAGTTAGGATAGAGCTGGAACAAAATTTTGAAGTCGGGGGTAATTTGGTATGACAAATGTATTGGTAGTTGGTGCAACTGGAATAATTGGTCAAAAGGTTACAAGACAACTTTTAGATAAAACGGATGATTATTTAACATTGTTGGCTCGTAATACTAATATCTTATCAATCGATGAAAAACGTGAGCGTGAGGTTCATGGGGATGTGTTGGACGATAAGGTTTTGAATGAAGCTTTGGATGGCAATGATATTGTTCTAATGGCAACGGATAGCAATCTGGGCTTGTCGGTTCAAAGAATTATTGATGGGATGAAGATGAAAAAAATTAAGCGTCTGATCTTCATTACATCAATGGGTCTTTACAATGAAATGCCTGTTACTGATGGTGCTTCAGGTAATTTAGCACAGGATGCTCTTTTGCAGCCATATCGAACAGCCGTTAGTTTGATTGAGGATTCTGAATTGAACTATACGATTCTTCGAGCAACTCGTTTAGATGCTGGTAAGGATATTAACTATGATCTAGTTGATAAGGGTGAGGCACCAACTAGTGAGAATGTTTCTTATGATAGTGTTGTCGATTATGCAGTTAGATTGGTTAACAATGGCAAATTGGAATCTCATAAGAATGTAGAGATTAGTCGTAGAGCTGTTGCTGCTAAGTAATAACTATTTGATTTTAAGTGGAGCTGGATTTTTTCTGGTTTCACTTTTTTATTTTAAATAACCATTGTTCTATGTTTAATAGTGGAAACGAGCTTCGCAGGCCAATTTCTTCCGGTTTGCTACAGTACTGAAATTGCCCGCCAAGTATGCGTGCAGTTCCAGTACTTAGGCAAATCCTCGGAAATTCCCAGGCCTGCTCCGCTCTCTGATCTCTTGACCTCAACCTGACTTTAGGGTATAGGATACTAAATAAGAGGTGTAATTATGGCAAAATTAATCATTTATTTTTCACTTTCAGGTAACACTAAGAGGGTGGCTCAAAAGATTCAAGCGTTGACTGGCGCTGACATTGTTAGTTTGGAACCTCAAGTTCCTTATCCGGCGGGTTATAGTAATTACGTACCGGTGGCTCAAAATGAATTTGAACAACGGCTTCACCCAGAAATAAAAACGAAACTTCCGGATTTGGATAAATACGATACAATCTATTTAGGATATCCAACTTGGAGTGGTCGTGTGCCAATGATCTTTTATAGTCTTTTTGATAAATATGATTTCTCAAATAAGACGATTGTTCCTTTTACAACAACTGGTGGTTCTAATGTTAATGAATCAATGCCTTACGTTAGAGAGTTAGCTGCTACAAGTAAGGTAACGGACGGTTTCAGATACAATAATAACGATACCCAATTGAAAGAGTTCATTGAACAATTTGATTAGGAGGTAGTCCTATGAATATTTTGATTTTAGGAGCTAATGGAAAAATTGCACGTTTAGTTGAAGAGCAGTTGTTGAGTGATAAAGCTTTCTCAGATATTAAATTAACGCTGTTCTTGCGTGATAAAATTCGAGCTGATGATTTAATAGCTAATCAATCAATCGCTATTGAAGGGGATGCCAGAGACAGTTCGGCTGTGGAAGTTGCAGTGGAAGATCAAGATATTGTTTTGGACTTAACGGGAGCTACGAAATCAATTGTTCCGACGCAAAATATTATTAGAGCTATGCAGGCTAATGGTGTTATGAGAGTAGTTTCTATCTGTGGCTTAGGAACTCATAGTAAGGCAACCAGTCAAATTGGAATGCAGGTTGCGCATCTGTATGAGCAATCAGGGTTGGATTACACGATTTTAAGATTGGCTTGGTTGAATAATGTAGATGAGGTACGTTATCAGGTTACGCAGCCTAATAAGCTGGTTCAGGGTAATAGTATTTCACGTAAGAGTGTAGCTGAACTTATTTTAAAAATAATCGATGATCCAGCATACTTATCGAAAAAAGATGTAGGTGTTAGCGACGGGATCAAACGTGATGCACCAATTCTTTAAACAAATCAAAAAGCTTCTCAAAACTATTTCTAGTCTTGAGAAGCTTTTTTTGTCGGGATTCTTCGATTAATTAACTGATTATGTGTGCAATGTGGGAGAAGAGTTAATTAATGGAGTTGCATTGACTACTTCAATTTAGAAGAAGTCAATGTTAGATCACTGAATAATTCGTTATTGGCAGGACTGAAGTCGAAGCCTTTAACACGATTATTAACTGGTTGCCATACGTAGTTGAATTCTTCTGGTACAACACCAGCTTGATCGTTCATGTATTCTTGCCATTGTTTGAATGTCTTAGTACGTGTCTTGTCATTCCAAGCAGATGAATCGTTCATCTTGTTGATCAATTCAGTATTCTTCTTGGTTACGAAGTGACCCATGTTGAATGGAGCAGTTTCACCATAAAGTTGTGATTGTGATGGTTCAGATGATAATGACCATGCAGCTGTCCAAAGGTCAATTTTGTTTTGACTTGGTTTTTGTAGCAAGTCATAGAAGCTATTCATTTCCATTGGTTTGCCACCGTATAATTTAACGTTCAAACCAACTTTGTGCCATTGTTGTAGATAATCTTGGTATGTAGCTTCTGTAATAGAGTTACCACTCATACCACCGAAGTAGATAGTAAGTTTCTTACCCTTTGGATCAGAACGCCATTTGCTACCGTTACGCTTCTTGTATCCAGCGTCATCAAGTAACTTGTTGGCTTTCTTAAGATTCAATGAGTAACCTTTAGCTGACTTATCGTAGTACTTAGTAAATACAGGTGGAATCAAAGTGTTACCACGCCATGCAACACCATTACCAAACTTCTTAGCAACATCATCGACGTTTAGAGCGTACATCATAGCTTGACGTAGACTCTTGTTAGCCATCTTCTTATTAGAATCGGCAACGTTCTTACCAGTCTTAGTATCGAAATGGCCTAAGTTAAAGGCAAAGTAACTGTATGATAGGGCAGGTTGACCAACTTTTGTATAACCTTTAAGGTTCTTCAATTTCTTGTATGAAGTACCACCAACTTCACCAGAAGCTGAAGGAACTACGGAGTCATACTTCTTAGATTGAATGGCCTTAACAATGTTGTTTGATGAAACAACGTTGATAGTAATGTGTCCGATTTGGGCTTTCTTACCATAGTAGAACTTGTTTGGTACCCAACTTGTTGATTCACCAGTAACAATCTTATCTAGCTTGTAAGGACCAGTGAAGATAGGGTTCTTACGGATTTGTTCTGAAGATGCAAGTTTAGCAATAGGAACATTTTTGATGTATTCGTAAGGTTCAGCGGAGCCCCAAATGAATGAGTTACCAGAGAATTTCATACTTGGTGACATATGCTTGAAGTGAATAACAACTTTCTTACCTTTTTCACCATCTGGCATTTCGATACCAGAGATAGTACTTGCTGTTCCCTTATGATATGCAGCCATACCTTCGATATTTTCAAAGTCAGATGAATATTGACTTGTTGTTGATTCTTTATTGCCAAGAACTTCATATGCGTACTCAACATCCTTAGCAGTTACAGGGTCACCATTTGACCATTTACCATTACTACGGATTGTAATTGTAGCTGTCTTAGCTTTACGATCAAGCTTTTGATTAGCAAGACCACCATCGATAATCTTGTAGTTCTTATCGACGGTGAACAAGTTGTTCAAACCACCAGGAGAGAAGACATGTGAGTCAGCGGCGTTTGAAGCAAGGACTGGATCTGAGATTCCTTGGAATGGTGAGTCAGCGACTTCGGCCAACTTCAAAGTACCATTCTTAGTTGCATTTTTATCTGTAGCAGCACTGTTCTTAAATGATGACTTTAATTTAATTTGAGCAGTTGTACCGGATGAAGAACTGCTGCTATTTCCGTTAGAACAACCAGCTAATGTGACGGCAGCCAAAAGTGTCACAGCTGAGAGAATAACCTTATTTTTAGTTTTAACCATTGTGTTTCCCCCTTAAGTTAAAAAAACCTATATTCACCAATTACAGAATTGGCTAAGAAAATTTGTATCCAGAAGACTTATAAAACCCGTGATTAGGAAAAGGCACCATCTCCCTTAATTTTTTGTAAAATTACGAAATAATTATTGTTCTGCATCTCCCTGACGTTGAGAGGCATCAGCTGAACGTCTAACAACTTGACCAATGTAACTAATTGATAAACAAAGGACGATAATCAACAAGGCAGCTGGTAACCATGTCCACCAATATTCGGTGATGTTATTAGGATCATTAGCATTAGCAATCAAAGTACCAAGTGATGGAGTTTGAATTGGAAGACCAAATCCCAAGTAGGAAAGACCTGTTTCAACACCAATGTTTTCAGCAAATGATAAAGTTGTATCAACGATGATCAATGATGAAATGTTAGGCATGATCTCTCGGAAAATAATCTTGAGACTGCTAGTACCAGAAGTCTTAGAAGCAGCAACGTAATCTTTTTCAGATTCTGAAAGAGTACGTGAACGAATCAAACGTGAAGTACCTTCCCAATAGAAGATAGAGAAGATAAGTGTCAATGAAACAGCATTGTAGTTTTTAATGATAGTAACTAAAACAATTATCATCATTGTCATTGGTAACATCATCATGAAGTCGTACACACGTTGCATACCCCAATCAATGTAGCCACTGAAGTAACCTGAAATTAATCCCCAGCAAATACCAAAGGTTGAAGAAATAATTGTAAGTCCGATAGCAATACCGATTGAATTACGTGAACCAACGATAAGCTGCTGAGCGATTGAACGACCACCAGCATCAGCACCGAGAGTATAACCATTGGTTCCTGGACTGATATTGTAGTTCATGATGTTGGTCTCCATCATTTTTGGAGTATTAATGAATAGTGATGCAATCATAACGAAGAGTATAAAGCCAACAACGATAAACAAGGCGATGAAAGCAGGTCGGTCAGCCTTGAACTCGTTCCAAACAATCTTGGCAGATGATGGAGTAGCTTCTTCGCTAGCTTCTTTAGTTAAACGGTCTAAGTCAGCCGCTGAAATATTTGAATGTTTATTTAGATTCTCTTCCATAAATTAACGGCCCCCTTATTCGATTCTGATTCTAGGATCAACGATACTTAGGATGATATCTGAAAGTAGCGTACCCAATAGATTCAAAATTCCGTAAATTAAAACTAAAGCAGTGATAACGGTGTAATCACGATAATTGATTGAATTGATAAATAGTAGTCCCATACCTGGATAAGAGAAGACTGTTTCAGTAAAGATAGAACCATTTAACAATCCAGTAATTGAATAACCGGCAAATGCGGCGATAGGTAATAATGAATTTCTAAAAATATGATGTTTGTAAATATCTTTTTCAGGAACACCTTTAGAACGAGCAGTTCTGACATAATCGGAACGTTTGGCGTCGATAACTTCTGAACGAAGGTATTGAACAACATTGACAGTTCCAAATAGTGCACCCAAGATACTTGGTAATAAGATGTGGTACAAATGAGATCCAGCGGTTGGAAGTCCTGGATTAGCGGTAGCTGAAACGGAACCTGTAGTTGGGAACCAGCCTAGAACGTAACCGAAGATCCAGATACCAATAACTAAAACAACGAAGAAAGGAATACTGTAAGTTACATATGTGTAAATTCTGACGATATTGTCAGGAAGTTTACCTTCATGTTTAGCAGCAAACATACCCATTGGTAGAGCAAAACAGTAAGTAAGAACTGTTGTAAGTAAGGCTAACCAAATGGTATTAACGGCACGGCTACCAATTAAACGAGTAACTGGTTCTTGATATTGATAACTGTTACCCAAGTTACCGTGGAATAGATGGACAACCCAATTCCAATATTGTTGATACCAAGGATCGTACAAACCATTCATTTCCATCAAATGATGAAGTTGAGCAGGATCGGATTTAGGATTAATGGAACCGGTGAAAGGATCACCAGGCATTGCCTTAGCTAATAGGAAAACTAAAAGACTAAGAATAATAACTTCAGGAATCATAATCATGATACGACGGAGAACTGTTTTCCACATTATGCCTTCACCTCTCCTTCTTGTTTGATGATCTGGTTGGCAACTTCTTTTGGTAGAGCAACTGAATGAGTTGGACTAATTGGAACTAGTGGGAAAGCTTTACCATCTTTGTCGTAATACTTGTCTTGTTGTTCACGATAGACTTCTTCAACGGCTAAACGATTAGCACGATGTTGTTGTCTGTTGTTAACACTTGTTTCAGGAATGGCAGCTAGTAAACGCTTAGTGTAGATATGAACGGGATGATTATAAATATCATCACGAGTTCCAATTTCAACTAGACGGCCACGGTTCATGATAGCGATGTTGTTACACATATGTCTGACAACACCTAAATCATGGGAGATGAATAGGTAAGAAATTCCAAATTCACGTTGAATTTTCTTCATGAAATTTAGAACTTGAGCTTGAACGGAAAGGTCCAAAGCGGAAACCGGTTCATCAGCGATGATCAATTTAGGATTGGTAGCAACGGCACGAGCTACTCCGATACGTTGTCTTTGACCACCAGAGAATTGATGAGGATACTTGTATAAAGCATCAGGATCCAAACCAACGATATCTAGTAGTTGTAAAACTCTTAATTTCTCTTCATCTTTACTTAAATGCTCGAAATTTCTTAATGGTTCTGCGATAATATCTTCAATTCTTTTTCTAGGATTCAAACTAGAAAGGGAATCTTGGAAAATCATTTGAACGTCGTGGTTGTAATCAAGTTCCTTACGGTTGATTTTTTTGGTAATATCTTTACCTTGATACATGATTGAACCGCTTGTGATTTTTTCTAGGCCAACAACTGATTTACCAGTCGTTGATTTACCTGAACCAGATTCACCAACTAATCCGTAAGTTTCACCAGCTTCAATATTGAAACTGATACCATCGACAGCCTTTACAGAATCAGTAATTCGATTCCAAAATCCAGAACGGATAGGGTAGTGAACTTTTAAATTTTTGATTTCAACTAAACTCATGCTTTCACACTCCCAACCTGATCTGGAAACGAGAAGTTCTTGTAACAAGTACAACGAACTTCATGTCCAGGTTCTATTTCATGCATTGTTGGATTTTCTTCGTGTTCTTCAGGTTTGACCCAAGGAATACGTGGTGCAAATCGATCACCAATCTTAGACATCTTTTGTAATGAGGGAACATTACCTTGGATGACATATAAGTCATCGTTTTGATTGTCACGTTGAGGCATTGATCTTAATAGTGAACGTGTATAAGGATGCTTTGGAGTATTGAAGATTTGTTCGACGCTACCTTCCTCAACAATTTGTCCAGCATACATAACTGCTACACGGTCGGCGGTTTCAGCAACAACTCCCAAATCATGGGTGATCAAGATGATACCGGCATGATTTTCAGATTGAATCTTTCTTAAAACATCTAAAATTTGAGCTTGAATTGTTACATCAAGAGCTGTCGTTGGTTCGTCAGCAATGATTAAATCGGGTTTGCAAGCAATAGCAATCGCGATAATAACACGTTGACGCATACCACCGGAGAGTTGATGTGGAAATTGATGAGCAGTCCGTTTGGGATCAACAATTCCTACTTCTTTTAATAGTTCCAAAACTCGATCGTGTTTTTGTTCAGCAGTTAACTTAGTATGGTAAGTCATGACTTCACTAATTTGATCTTCAATCCTTTTTAGAGGATTTAAAGCAGATAGTGGATCTTGGAAGATCATTCCGATTTTAGCTCCTCGGAATTTGTTGTATCCAGCTTCATCAAGTTTTAAAAGGTTAGTGCCTTCAAAATCAATTTCACCTGAAATTTTTGTTTCGGATGGATCATGCAAACCCATAATAGTTGTGGCTAAAGTACTTTTTCCACATCCAGACTCACCAACAATGGCAAGAATCTCGTCATGATGAACTGTGAGATTAATATGAGAAATGGCATCGTAGTATTTTCCGTTAATCTTAAAAGCAGTATTAACATCTTTAATATTTAGAAAATCTGATGTAGTTTCCAAGATATCCCCTCCTGATTCTAATAATCTTCTTATATAGACCCTAAGGTGCAAAGATACATTCGTACCAGTGCCCGGTTGAACTTTTTAAATAATTGAGTTCGATTATAGTTAATCATTTTCTAATTTACAACCCCTAAAATTAAAATGATATTAAAAAACTTTATTATTTATTCATAATTGAGTTATAAACTTTGTTTTATCTGTATGAACAGACTATACAATTAAATTAGAAAGATTAGAAAAAAGTTAACTTATAAATGACGATACGTATATTTTCAGGTCATTGGTCTAATTATTGGTATCAAAGAGATTAATAGAATATGGAGGAAGATAAAACGGACTAATTAATTGACGTTATAACGCCAGTGGTTTGAACCAATTATCTTAGAAATAAAAAGGAGCTTCAGAAAAATTAGTTTCTGAAACTCCTTTAAAGAAATTTTTTATTATTTTCATGAAAAATTAGTTAGCAAAATGAGTTGAAACGCTACCATTAACGTGTCAAAATATGAAAACACGGTAGTTAAAAAGTGAATTATGAATGAAAATGGTGGTAATATATCCATGAAGAAGGGTGATCCTATGCGTCAACAAATGCGTCATCAAAAGAAAACTAAGAAACCGTTAATTTTAACAATCATCATTTCATTACTAGTTTTAATAGTCCTATGTGTTATCTTCTTTTTTCCATTGAACAATATGTTACGTAATGCAACAGGTAATGATACTCCTAGTGACAAAGCTGTGAAATCAGAACTAGTTAAGAGAGTTAAGGCACGTAAAACCGGTGATTCTAAGAAGGATGAGAAGATTGACCGAGCCGCTTCCGTTTTAGGAAAGAAAAAAATGTCTGAAATTATGTCGGCTGCTGATAGTCAGGATAAAACAGCAACTCTTATTGAGGATTCGTCTGCTTTAACGAAGGAACAATCACAAAAGGCTGCACAAGAAATTTTCTCCAATAATGAATATTCAGGCTTGAGAACTGCTATTAATAATGGAAATTGGTATCAGGCTTACCAGCAATATCAGAAACTTTCTAATAATGGAGAATTGAATCAGTTACAACAAGATATAAATCAAAAATAAAGATAACAAAAAAGTGCAAAGCAATGTTTGCACTTTTTTTGTGATTTGAAATAAACTATATAGTGATGGCATATTTCAAATGAATAATCTTAAGAATTTTCTGGGAATGTGGAAGTATCCGTATTATCGTTATCAGCATCATAGAAAAATGCTTGAATAGGGATGTTGTATTTATTATGAATTAGTAATATCTCTTTTTGAGTGAATCCTAAATCATCATTTTTTCTACGAATGGTGGATGTTGATTTGTCAAGAAGCTTGGCAATATCATTTTGCTTGATGTTCTTTAACGTAAAATATGCTTTTAAATATTGATTGCTATACATAATAAATTCCCTTTTTTTAAGTTTTCCTTAATCAAGGACAAGAACATGTTAAACTAGAAATTCTTTTTTTTCAATAACTTTTTTTGAAAAAGCCATATTTTAAGTTAAAATATCATATATGAAAGGTATAGGTTATATTTGAGACATGATGACGATTGGAAAGTATTTGCGTAAAAAAAGACTTTTGAAGAATTTGACGCTCCAGCAGGTGGTTGATACTACGAAAATAGAGTATGGCTGTACCACATCAACCTCAGTCTTGAGTGCAATTGAAACAGATAAGAACAAAATCATTGATGGTGAGCTCTTATTTGTGTTGTCAGATTTTTATGAGATTGATTTACGAGAATTACAAAAATTAATTCTAAAAAATTTGCAAATTAAATAAGCAAAAAATTATCTTCAAAACTTAGTTGTATTAGCAGATACTTCTATATAAATAAATCTATATTTTTTAATAATTATATTAAATATGGTTAAAAACAAAATAAATGAATGAATGCCGTATGATTGCTCACTTGTAGAGACGCTTAGAAGACAAGTGAGTTTTTTTGTGCCAAAAGTTTGAATGATAAATCACAAGTGAAATAGTTCACATCTACGAAAAAATAGGTACAATGAAAGCAGAGGATTCGATTTATGTGAACGGCATTACTGATATTGAGGGCAAAATATCTTTAATGAACGGATGATGACTTATGGAATATTGTGTAACCACCAAAAATAATGACAGTTGGTATATTGGTACCAACAATTTCGACCTCTTCAAGGCAGATAAGACTGAAGCAATAATGTTTCAAGGCAATGGTTATCTAGGTATAAGGGCAACTGCCGAAGAAAGAAACTTAAACGAGAGACGTGACATGTTCGTGTCTGGAACGTTTGATGCGTTCAATGATGAAGTTACGGAACTTCCTAATTTGCCTGATCTATTAAATATGGAGATCATAATTAATCAACGAGCATTTTCATTAAGCACAGGATTGATAGAAAATTATCATAAGCATCTCAATTTGAAGAACGGTGAGTTAATTCGATCATTTGATTGGTTAATTGATGGTAATAGAATCAGTTTTAAGTTTTCACGTTTTGTTTCAATGAATGATGTTCATTTATTTGTCTCAAAATTAGAAATTACTTCTAATCAAAGTGATTTAAATATTAAACTCAATTCAGGGATTGATGGTCAATATTCCAATAGTGGAACTCAACACTTAGTTGAAGGCGACAAACGTTTGTTTGATGGTAAAATTCTGCAATTGCAGGAAAAGACGCAACAAACGAATATTGGTTTTGCTTTTAATGTGACACAAAAGGCCTATATAGATGAGGTATTGTTAAAAGTTAAGCCCGATATTAGAATGGATCGCCGCCAAATTTTTGACGAATATAATGTTGACATGGCTAAGGGTAAAAGATTCACTTTTGTTAAATATGCTAATGTCTATACGACTATTGATAGCGATGTGGGTAGTGACACTATTTCAGATATATCCATAGATGCAATTAAGCGTGCCAGTTTACTTAATTATGGTGAATTACTGAATAAATCAGCCAATACTTGGAATATCAACGTTTGGCAACGTAGTTTGATCAGTATTGATTCAGATGATGTCAAACCACAAGTAGCAATCAATTTTGCTCGTTATCAGTTGGCGGCCAATACTCCTAAAGATTCAAGAATGAATATTGGAGCTAAAGGTCTGACTGGCGAGGGGTACAAAGGCCATACGTTCTGGGATACAGAAATTTATATGTTGCCATACTTTACTTTTACAATGCCGGAGATGGCTCGCAATCTGCTGAAATATCGTTATTTAGGACTAGATGGTGCCAGAAAGAAGGCTAAGGCTAATGGTTACTGGGGAGCTCAATTTCCTTGGGAATCAGCTTGGTCGACTGATGGTGAAATGACGCCACCTTGGGGATCAGCTGATATTGTAACGGGAAAGCCAATGCGAATTCTTTCAGGTTCTTTGGAACAACACATTACCAGTGATGTGGTTATTGCCGTAATGCAATACTTGTCGATTACTAAAGATGAGAGATTTGCTGAAGAAATGGGTTATGAAATTATTTTAGATGCTGCCAAGTTTTGGGCTAGTCGGTTAGAATGGGATCTTGCACGTAAGAAATTTGTGATCGATAATGTAATTGGACCTGATGAGTACAAGGAACATATCGATAACAATGCGTTTACCAATTACACTGCTTTCTGGTGTATTCAAAAAGCGATTGCAGTGATTGATGTATTGAAAAATTCTAATCCGGAAATATATAATGGATTGAATTTGAAATTAAAGCTTGATGAATCTTATCAAGACTGGATTTCTAAGGTTAACTTGATTTTTCTACCCAAACCTAATGAATTCGATGTTATTCCAGAAGATGACACATATTTACAAAAGAAAATAATTGAAACAGCTCAGTATCAATCCGACGGAGGTCATGCGAAGATCTTCAAAGATTATAATTTACAACAGATTAATGATTTACAAGTTACTAAGCAGGCTGATGTCTTATTGTTAGTCTTCTTATTTGAAGATTTATTTAGTGACGATATTAAACTTGTCAATTGGAATTACTATGAACCCAAGACCACACACGATTCATCACTATCTTTTTCAACTCATAGTATTTTGGCCAGTGATTTAAATTTGGCTGATACGGCTTATGATTATTTTGAAAGAGCATGTGAAGTCGATTTAGGGACTGGCGCCGGCAAATCAAATCAAGGGTTACATATGGCCTCAATTGGTGGTGTTAGAGTTCTTGATGGTTAATTAAGAATCGAACCGCATCTTCCAAATAAATGGAATAGTTTGCATTTTGAAATTAATTGGCAAGGTAGTTTGTTAAAGATTGATGTGTACAAGGATACCTTCCAAGTATCTGTTTTAGGAGACGCCATTACTTTTATTAACCACAATGAGATTTATCACGTTGCTGCTAATTCAAAAATAGAAATCCCTATATCGATTGAAGTGAACGTAGAGGATTAAAGAAAAGTCTTATCAATTTCGTTGAGGAGTTGATAAGATTTTTTTGTTGATTAACTAATTAATTTTATATTTTTGAATAATTAAACCGCTTTCTATAATAGAATTAACGTAATAGTATAGGAGGAGAAATTATGAAAAAGGTAGCAATCATCACAGGTATTTCTTCAGGGATGGGAAAAGCGGCAGTGTTATATTTTAAAGAACAAGGATTTGAAGTCTACGGTGGTGCTCGCCGAATTGAAAGATTGGTTGATTTAAAGGAGCAAGGTATTCATACACAGAGTCTAGATGTGACTGATGCCATTTCAGTGCGTGCTTTAGTGGATCGTGCTATTAGTGAACAAGGACAAATTGATGTTTTAGTGAATAATGCTGGTTACGGTGAATTTGGTCCGATTGAAGAGGTACCGATAGAAAATGCTAAAAAGCAGTTTGATGTCAATGTCTTCGGGGCTGCTCAAATAACAAAATATGTTTTGCCGCAAATGAGACAACAAGGTTCAGGCCGAATTGTTAATATTTCTTCAGTTGGTTCTAACATTTATAGTCCACTTGGTGGTTGGTACTACACTACTAAAGCTAGTTTGAACATGTGGAGTGACGTTTTAGATCAAGAGGTCAAACAATTCGGAATTCGTTCAGTTATCGTTCAACCAGGTTTAACCAAATCTGAATGGAGTAAGATTGCTTTTGAAAATGCTAAGAAGAACTTAGTTGAAGATTCACCATATGAAAACATGCTTGATAAAACAGAAGAACTCTTCTCAAAGATTACTTTCAGTGAAGCAACAGCCGAAGATTTGGCAAAAGTATTCTACAGAGCTGCGACTGATATTAAACCAAAACGCCGTTACTATCACTCGATCGTTGATCATGGGATGGTCTTAGTGGCTAGAACGATGCCTAATACTTATCGAGCAGTTTTATCCAAAATGATGAAGGGGATTTAATATGGCATTTTTTGGATTCAAAGATATTGATAAATTATCAGAAGTTGATATGGCCATTTATCGCTATATTGTTGATCACGATGAACAAGTTCCTTTAATGAGAGTACGTGACTTATCTCAAGGGGCACATGTTTCCAATTCTTCAGTCATGCGCTTTATTCATAAAATTGGTTATAGTAGTTTCCCCGAGTTCAAGGTTTCATTTAAAAGTGAGAATCAAGATTTAATGCGTTCAAAAAGTGATGTATTGAATATTATTGATCGGAATGCTTTTCCCAATGACATTGAAAAGACAATTAAGTTGGTAGCTCATTTGATGCTAGATGCTGATAATATTGTTTTCTTTGGAATGGGAGGGTCTGGTGCAATTGCTGAATATGCTTCGAGACAAGCAGCGTCATTAGGATTCAATTCATATGCAGTTAAGGATCCGTTTTATCCTTTGATCCAACAATTACACAATACTTCTAATAATGTCATCGTTACGCTATCAGTTTCAGGGCGGACTAGTGAAATTTTGGAAACTTTAAATAACTTTGTTAATAGTCCAGATACTATTTTAGTTAGTATAACGGGAAATATTGAAAGTCCTATTGCTAGAATTGGTCGCTATGCACTTAGTTACAATATTCCAGAAACTAGAATTCATAAATACTACGATTTAACAAGTCAGGTACCGTGTGTTTATATTGTTGATGGTTTACTAATGGAATTACATAATCAAGACATTGATCGAAAAATAGAATAATGGAACATGTTGTACCGCGATTGGAATATTATTCAAAGCTTAGGTACAGCAATTCAAAACGCTTACAAAGTATTCACAATTTGTAAGCGTTTTTCTATACTGGTATTTGTAATCAAATAAAGGGGGATTCATATTATGATGAACAGTTTCAATACGTTCATGGAAAAACACATTGTTCCGTTTGCTACTAAGTTAAACGAACAACGTCACATCGCTGCTATCCGTGATGCTTTCATGTACACATTTCCAATCACAATGGCTGCTTCAATTGTTATTTTGATTAATAATCTTGTCTTTTCAAAACAAGGTTTTATTGCACAGATTTTATTTTTACCGAAATTTTTCCCACATTTGGAAGATGCTCAAAGGCTTCTAAACTCTGTAACTAACGGAACAATGAATATTCTTTCAATTTTCATTGCTTATCTGGTTGCTAGAAATTTGGCCAAGTATTTTAAAGCCGATGATATGTTAGTTGGATTGACAGGAATTGCTGTCTTTATGATTATGTACACACCTTCAATTATGAAGGGCGGAGTTACATACCTACCAACAACATATCTTGGTGCCCAAGGCTTGTTTGTTGCCATGCTCTGTGGTGGCTTAGTTGGTGAATTCTTACCTAAGCTTACTAGAATTAAGAAACTACAAATTAAAATGCCTGATATGGTTCCGCCAGCTGTTGCTCGTTCGTTTAATGGTTTAATTCCAATTGTTTTTGTCATTATGGCTGCTTCAATTTTGAATTTTCTTATTCAATTGGTTGCACCACAAGGTATCAATGATGTGATTTATAAGTCTATTCAAACACCGCTTACTCATATTGGTGTCAATATCTATGGTGTTATTATCATTGCCATTGTTCAAAATTTGCTATGGCTTGTTGGTATTCATGGTCCAAATACTTTGAATGCTTTGAGATCAATTATTTTTACTGAAGCTGATATGAGTAATCAAACATATATCAATCTTCATGGTGTCGTAGGTGTCCCACATCGTGTTACATGGGGAATTTTAAACGATGTTTTTGCTAACATGGGTGGTTCTGGTATGACTCTAGGTCTTATCATTGCAATTTTCTTAGTATCAAGAAGAAAAGATTATCGTGCTATTGCTAAATTAGCTTTCGTTCCAGGACTATTTAATATCAATGAACCTTTGATGTTTGGTCTACCAATTGTTTTAAACCCAATCATGGCTATTCCATTCGTATTAACACCTGTTG
The DNA here is from genome assembly GCF_001434985.1 of Companilactobacillus paralimentarius DSM 13238 = JCM 10415. GTDB lineage: Bacteria > Bacillota > Bacilli > Lactobacillales > Lactobacillaceae > Companilactobacillus > Companilactobacillus paralimentarius. The sequence goes on from NZ_AZES01000051.1 coordinate 19,622, forward strand.
TTAATATCTTGGTTGGTTACTTTGTAACTGTTGTCTTTAATTGGATACCATCGCCGGCGATTAGTATGTCTTGGACCACTCCAGGACCATTGATGCCGTTTATAGGAACTGGTGGTAATTTACTAGGACTAGTAATTGGATTTGTTTGTTTAGCAATTTCTGTAGCTATGTACTTCCCATTCGTTTTGGCAGCTAACAAGATGGCTGTTCCTGACGATGACGAAAATAAAGAGGAAAAAATCGAAAAGGGTGCCGAAGATGAAGATATCAACGGTACTGTAGAAGCTTAATTATAAATATATAACGATGATGTAACGCATTTGAGGAGGACAAATTTATGACTTTAGAAGGAAAATCATTTCCAGACGGATTTTTATGGGGTGGCGCTGTAGCTGCTCATCAATTAGAAGGTGGGTTTGATCAAGGGGGCAAAGGTATCAGTACAGCTGATGTAATGACTATCGGAGCCAACGGTGTGCCTAGAAAAATTACTGATGGAATTGATCCTAATGAATTTTATCCTAATCACAATGCAATTGATTTTTATCATCGTTATCCTGAAGATATAAAATTATTTGCTGAAATGGGCTTCAAGTGCTTTAGAACATCAATTGCCTGGACAAGAATTTTTCCCAATGGTGATGATGAACAACCTAATGAGGCTGGATTAAAGTTTTATGACGATATGTTTGATGAACTACACAAATACAACATTGAACCTGTAATTACATTGTCTCATTTTGAAATGCCATATCATTTGGTCAAAAAATATGGTGGTTGGCGCAGTCGTAAGGTAATCGACTTCTTTGTTAAATTTGCTACAGTTGTCTTCAAACGTTATAAGAATAAAGTTAAATATTGGATGACATTTAATGAAATCAATAATCAAACTGATTATGAATCAACACACGCTTTGTTCACTGATTCAGGAATTGTTCCTAAACCAGAAGAAAATAATGAAAAATTAATGTATCAAGCCGCTCATTACGAGTTAGTTGCTAGTGCTAAAGCTGTCAAAATTGGTCACGAGATCAATCCTGATTTTCAAATTGGTTGCATGATTGCGATGACTCCAATCTATCCACTCACATCTAAACCAGAAGATATTCTATTTGCTCAACGCGCGATGCAAACAAGATTCTGGTTCGCTGATGTTCACGTAAATGGATTCTATCCACAATGGTTGTTGAATCATTTCCAAGAACGTAATTTTGATTTGGATATGACTGACGATGATTTGCAAGTGTTAAGCCAAGGTAAAGTTGATTATATAGGATTCAGTTATTACATGTCCTTTGCTGTCAAAGATACTGGCAAGCTTGAATACAATGAAAGTCATGATCGTGTTAAGAATCCTTACGTTAAGGCTAGTGAATGGGGTTGGCAAGTTGATCCCGTTGGCTTGAGATATGCTCTAAACTGGTTCAATGATCGTTATCATTTACCATTATTCATCGTCGAGAACGGACTTGGCGCTATCGATAAAAAGACTAGTGACAACAAAGTTCATGATGATTATCGAATTGACTATATGACTGATCATATCCATGCAATGAAACAAGCTGTTTTGAAAGATGGTGTTAATTTGATTGGTTATACACCTTGGGGCTGTATCGATTTGGTAGCCGCAAGTACCGGTCAGATGTCTAAACGCTATGGTATGATTTACGTTGATGAGAATGATGACGGAACAGGTAGTTTGAATCGATACAAGAAGGACTCATTCTACTGGTTCCAAAATGTCATTAAAACCAATGGTGCGGAGATAGATTAATATGAAAAATTATGTAGGTTTAGATATTGGAGGAACTTCAGTTAAGTATGGTTTAGTTGACGAAAATGGAGTTGTATCTAATAAAGGACATTTTAAGACTAACGTTGATGACCAAGCTGGTTTGTTGAAGGACTTGGTAACAGCCGTTAAAAACATTCAATCAGTTGATAAGAATGTTTTAGGTATCGGTGTCAGTATGCCTGGTGTTGTCCAAGCAGATGGTTTCCTAACAACTTCTGGAGCTGTGAAATGTTTTACAGGTATCAATTTGGCCCAATTGTTAGAGGAAAAAACAGGTTTGCCTGCCAAAATCGAAAATGATGCCAATGCTGCAGCGATTGCTGAAAAGTGGATTGGCTCAGCTCAAGGAATTCACGACTATATTGGTTTAGTTCTGGGAACTGGAGTCGGTGGTGCGATGATTATTAATGATCAAATCTATCGTGGCGCTCATGCTCGTTCTGGTGAATTCGGTTGGATGATTGTTGAAGATGATGATATTGATGTTGAGATGGGCAGTCTAAATTTCCGTGGTGCGACTGTCATTGGCTTGATCAGACGATATAATCAGTTCAGTGATCAACCAGTTGAAGATGCTCGCCTAATCTTTAAACGTGCTGACGGTGGGGAAGTTTTAGCTCAGAACATTTTGAAGAGTTACTATCATAGTCTGGCAAAGGGAATTATCAATTTGGAAGTTTCCTTTGATCCAGCGGTAGTAATTGTTGGTGGCGGAATTAGCGCTAATACTGAATTCATCGAAAATCTGAATAAGACGATTGAGGAAGTCAAGGCTACACATAATAGTATTAAGGATATAGATTTACCACTTGTCAAAGCAGCTAAATTGAAGAATGATGCTGGGATGATTGGTGCAGTTTATCAATTGATTCACGCATAGAAACAGAATGGCTTGCCCCCGTTAGGTTTTTATAAAACGTGAAAAAAATCAGCGACTCTGTATTTTGAAGTCGCTGATTTTTTGTCCAATTTGTATATTTCCTCCTTGTCATAATTACTATCAACAATAACTAAAGATGATAGGATTTGTGTCGAACCAAAAGTATTTTAAATATTAAATATTTTTATCTGATGGGGGTGAGAATATGAATGATTGGTTCAATAAAAGGATTATGCCAGGTATGATGAAATTTGTTAATACCCGTGTCATAACCGCAATAAAAAATGGTATGTTAGTTTCCTTGCCATTCATCATGGTAGGTTCTGTTTTCTTGCTACTGAGTTCATTTCCAGTTCCAGCGGTTGCTAATTGGATGAATAAGGTTGGTCTAACGCCATATTGGACACAGGCTTATAATGCTTCATTTGGTGTTATGGCAATCTTTGCCGTTGTTGGTATTGCTTATAATTGGGCAAAAGATGCTGGGTTCGAACCACTTCCAGCCGAAATGACAGCTCTGGTCAGTTTTCTACTGATTATGCGTCCAACTACGGCAGTTATGAATGGTACTAAAACAGTTATTGCTGCAAAACAAGCACCTACAATGTTAGGTGGATTTATTGATAGAACTTGTCTAGGCGGTCAAGGGATGATTGCTGCAATCTTAGTTGGATTGTTGACAGGTTGGATCTACTCTTGGTTTTTAAAACATCATATAACAATTAAATTACCTGATGCCGTACCACCCGCAGTTGCTGAATCATTCATTGCTTTGATTCCAGCTTTTGTAATCGTGACAGGCTTCTTACTTGTTTATATCTTCTTTGATTTAGTAGTACACGAAACTGTAACACAATGGATCTATACAACAATTCAAACACCTTTACAAGGAATAACCGATACAGCCGGAGGTGTCTTCTTAGTTGGTATTTTGGTACCATTCTTGTGGTTCTTTGGTGTTCATGGTTCCATCATTGTTGGCGGAATTATGGGACCACTACTACAAGCTAATGCACTCCAAAATGCTCAAATTTTTAAAGCTCACGGTGTTGTAACCCAAGCCTTAGGTGGACATATCTTTACACAATCATTGATGGATCAATTTGGTACCGTTACGGGTGCCGGAATGACATTTGGATTAGCTGTCTATCTTTTGTTCTTCGCTAAGTCAGTACAATTAAAGAGTATTGGTAAATTGGCATTTATTCCAGCTATCTTTAATATCAATGAGCCGATTCTCTTTGGCTTACCAGTTGTATTGAATCCAATCATGTTGTTACCATTTATGTTCATGCCAACATTTTCAATGCTTTCAACATACTTCTTAATTAAGATTGGTATCTTACCATACTTGAATGGTGTACAAGTACCATGGACTACACCACCAGTAATTTCAGGATTCTTGATTGGTGGTTGGAAAGTTATGATTTGGCAAGCTATCATCATTATCGCATCATTCTTTGTTTACTATCCATTTGTACACAAACAAGATGCAATCCTTTATAAACAAGAACAAGCTGAGGCTAGTGCTAAAGCTTAATATATTAGGTTAATAAAGACTCATGAGTATTGTAAGCTCATGAGTCTTTTTATAATCTCTCAGTTAAATAAATTAAAATGATGAAATTATTTATAACATTGATATTGATTTATATGATTGAGAGTAATAATATATTGCCCAAGGAAGCACGAAAACAATGTGCTGAAAGTGGGGAGATTATATGGGGAAATATTTGAATACTAAAAATCATTGTTTAAATATAGTTTGGATTATTATCAATGCAATATTATCGGCAATTACGGCAGTTTTACTGACATATTCGACAAATGCTATTTTTGATAGGAATATCAAAAAATTGTTTTTCTGGTGTTTAATCAATCTTGCAGTATGGATTCTATTATTGTTGAGTGATTACTATCAGGCATTCTTTCAAGAAAAATTTGTTCAAAAGATTTGTGCAGATCTGCGTGTGAAGATTGCTACCGATATGTCAGAAGATACTTATTCACATTTTCATAAAATGAATACGGGTCAATATATTTCCCAATATACAAATGATGTTGGGATGATTGAAAAGAATTATTTGAACAATCTCTACTTGGTTTTGTCCAGCATCTTTGCGGTCATATCATCGGCGATTGCGTTGGCTCTTTATAGTTACTATTTACTGGCGGCAACTGTAGTATTAGCAGGAATTCTCATGACTTTGCCTAATTTACTTTCTAAGCCAATGGGGAAGGTTACTGAAGAATTATCTAGTTCCAATGAAAATTTAAATAGTGAAATTTCTAATATTTTGAATGGATTCGACGTGCTTTATAGTTATAATCGCTTGTCAGTTTTGCCCAAATTGGTTAATAAATATGCTCGACAATATTCGAAAAATAAAGTTGATTATACAAAGACTTCTAAGCGTGTTGAGAATTCAATTGGTAGTATAAGTATCTTCTGTCAGGTAGGAATAGATTTATTAACCGGTATTTTAGCAATTGGACAAATAATCCCTATGGGAGCTATTAGCTCCACCGGTAATTTGGCAGCGACTTTATTCAATTCGTTATCTCAAATTGGCAGTGAATATACGCAAATTAAGGCAACTAATTCTATTGTAGAAAAATTGAAAGTTAATTTAACTCAACAAAAGAAAGCTATGGATTCTCAATCAGAGTTACCAAGCTTTGAAAAGAATATCCAGATTAAAAATTTATCTTATTCGGTTGGTGGAAAGGATATTTTTAAAGATCTTAATTTATCAATAAATAAGGGTGAAAAGGTGCTGATTACTGGAAATAGTGGAGTCGGCAAAAGCACGCTCTTAAAGATAATTAGTGGACAGATTAAGAATTATGAAGGACAAGTTTTAATTGATGGTTTAGATTTAAAGAAAATTGATTATAAATCATTAAATAGAAATATTACATATATTGATCAGAAACCATATCTTTTTGCTGAAAGTATTAGGAATAATGTGACTCTTTGGAGACAAAATATTGAAGAAAAACTTTTCAAGAATTCCCTAAATATGTCCAAAGTTGATTTTCTTAATAATGATGATGCGGTTGTTCAGGACGATGCCTCGAATCTATCGATAGGACAGCAACAAAGAGTGGCTTTGGCAAGATATTATATTAAAGGAACACCGATTGCGCTATTAGACGAAGGTACATCAGCGTTGGATTATGATACGTCTTCAATAGTAGAAAGAAACTTGCTAGATGACCAGAAGAGAACGGTAATCGAAGTAGCCCATAAGTTTAATAAAGAGAACGAAAAGTATTTTACTCAAACTATAAATTTGGAAAATGTTTAATGGCTTATTACGCAAAAAATCGTATCAGTAGATTGATTCTACTAATACGATTTTTTTTAATCTAATGCTTGTTCAGCTTGTTTTGCTTGGACACGTTCACTTATCTTCATAAATGGTAAGTAGAAGAACACGCCAATTATGATAGTAACTATTTGAACTAGGACGGCTCGCCAATCACCGGCAGTTGCCAGATAAGCTGATAATAGTGGTGGTGTGGTCCAAGGAACCATAACGACTACTCGATTCATGAATCCAATTGCAGTACAGAAGTAGGCGATTAGAATGCCGATAACTGGAGTTAATACAAATGGAATCATCATAGGGATGTTGAAGACGATTGGATATCCGAAGATAACTGGTTCATTAATGTTGAATAGTCCAGGAGCAATGGCTAATTTGCCTAATTCTCTACCTGATTTTTGTTTGGAGAATAGGAAAATAGCAATCAATAAACAAATTGTTGATCCGGTTCCACCCATCATTCCGAAGGTATCACGGAAAGTGTTAGTCAAAATGTATGGTGCTTGATGTCCAGCAGCAAAAGCAGCTGTGTTTTTGTTCATATTAATTAATAGGACGGGATCAAGTAAGGTACCATTGATAACTGTTTGGTGAATACCAAGTGTGAATAGAAAGTTACCAATCGAGTAGATAAACAACATTCCAAATAGACTGGTATTAACTTTTCTAAGAGGTTCTTGAATAACATTAGTAATCAATGTAACAAGATCTGTGTTTCCAAAAACGGCTAGAAGTGCAGCAATTAAAGCAAATAGGCTGGCCGTTAAAATAGCAGGAATTAAGGAATTAAAAGATGCAGATACGGCAGGTGGGATGTTATCACCTAAATTGATTTGTAAATGTTTAACATTTGATAATTTAATAAATACTTCGGTAGCCAATAAACCAACGATAATACCACTGAACATACCAGTTGTTCCTAAATTACTGAATGAAAGCATGCCAGATACGTCAACGGCCTTTTTAGCACCATTAGGAATTACACTTAATGAAATTGGCATTGTCATAATTAAACTAGCTAGTGAAATAATAGCAGCGGCAATAGAATTACTATAACTTTTGTTACGTGCCAAACAGAATCCAATTGCAGGAGCTAACATTAGACCAGCAATGTTTAGAGTACCGTTAGAAATTAAGTTTCCCCAAACTTGTAAATTGGTTAGGGTAGTACCACTTGCCAGTTTAGGAAAGACAACGTTATTAATCAAAACTCCAACACCAGCTAGGATGAATAGGGGCATGATAACGGCGAAAGCATCACGTAATGATCTCAAGTGAACTTCAGATCCAATACGTGCGGATACAGCAGCAAATTTATCTAAAAATTTTTGACCTTTGCTTTTACTAGCATCCATCTTGATCACTCCATTCTATAAAATATTTCCATTTGATTTGATAACTTCTTTAAACCAATTGAAACTCTTTTTAGGAACTCGTTTCATATCTCTAAGATCATGATTGCCACGGTTTACGTAAACCATTCCATAACGTTTTTCCATATTTCCTTGTGAACTAGGAATGTCGATCAATCCCCAACCGAGGTATCCCATGACGTCTACACCGTCAATACTTACGGCATCTTTCATGGCTTGAATGTGATCTCTGTGGTATCTAATACGATAATCATCGTTGATAGGATTCTTGCCGTCCCATTTTTCACTAACGCCAATTCCGTTTTCAATTGGGAAAAGTGGAAGATGTGTTTCATTAGAAATAGTGGTTAAAACAGTTCTAAATCCTAATGGATCGATTTGCCAGTCCCATTCGTTAGTTAAAAGATAAGGATTAGGTTTATGACCCTCGATACTGTAAAAGTTAGGGCAGGTATTTATTGGAATTAGTGTGCTGTCGATAGTTGAAGTTGAATAATAGCTGAAACTGATAAAATCACTCTTAGTATGAGAAATAATTTCCATTTCTTTAGGGTCCAAAATATCATCGAGCTGATTTAATTTCATATAATGGAGAACTTCGTCGGAATATTTTCCTTCAGTGAATAGACGAATTAGGTTGTTATCTGCAAATTCTAGGAATTTACGCGTAGCGGCAACATCTGTAGGTAATGCTGTTGCAGGATAAACTTCTTGATAGGCTAGCATGCCACCAATTTGTGTATTTGGATAATTTTCATGAACTTCATTAGCAATGGCAGCGTGGCAAAGGAATACGTGTTGTTGAATTTGATATAGATCTCTAATTGAATTGTCACCTTTGTAACCACTAATTTTGAAAGCTTCAGGAACACTGTAAAGATTTTGTTCGTTGAAAGTGATCCAGTATTTAACTTTGCTACCAAAACGTTTGAGCATTTCCTTTCCATAGCGGATAAAAGCATCAACTACATGCTGACTAACGAAACCATTATATTTTTCAGCAAGATGTAGTGGCATATCAAAATGGTACAAGCAAATCATTGGTTGAATATCATTAGCCAATAATTCATCAATTAAATCATTGTAAAATTTGATACCTTCTTCATTAAAATCGCCGTCACCTTCGGGGTTAACACGACTCCATGAAATTTGGAATCTGTAACAATTCATACCCATTTCTTTCATCAATTTGATGTCTTCTGGATAACGATGATATTCATCAATAGCGACTTTCCAATCTGAAGCATCATCAGTAGCCTTACGAATATCGTAAACAGATTTACCTTTGCCGCCTTCGTTATAAGCCCCTTCTGTTTGCATACTAGAGGTTGAATTGCCCCATAAAAAATCTTTTCTTAATTCATTCATAAAAATTATCCTCCTTTTACAACACAAATTGTACGCGCTTACAGTTAACTTGTAAACCCAAATTATTAAATTGGATTATCACGTTTTCAAACCAGATAAACACGGGTATTATATAGTTAAAGATAATATTGAGGTTAGAAAACTATGTCGAAATATGAGGAAATAGCTAACGATATCATAGAAAAAATTAGATCTGGTATTTACAAATCGGGCAATCCACTTCCTGATCAAAAGACGATGGCAACAGAATATTCAACGAGTCGAATGACACTACAAAAATCATTGGCAATATTAAAAACTAAGGGTTACGTTTATAGTCAACAAGGTTCAGCAACTTATGTGAAAAATAATGCTGACAGTATTGCTAACATGGATATTGGTGTAGATCAGTACGTTGGTACTTCAAGTCTATTAGGGAAGGATCACAAGGTAGTTAGTAAAATAATTGAATTTAATTTGAGATACCCTAATGATGATGAACAAAAGGATTTGAAGATTTCTGCTACTGATGCAATTTATGATATAAAAAGATTGCGAATAGTAGATGATGAACCATATGCATTGGAATTCACCAAGATGCCAGTAAATGTTATTCCGGGAGTTAATGATGATGTTTTGCATAAGTCAATTTATGGTTATATTCAAAAAGATCTGAAATTAACAATCGGTGCGGCAGATAGGACCATTATGGCAAAAAAGCCTAATAGTGAAGATATTAAGTATCTGAAGATAGATAAAACAGATCCAATTTTGAATGTAAGCCAAGTAGTTTATTTAGACGATGGAACTCCATTTGAAAAGTCTTCGACGGATAGATCTTATGACACTGGTGGTTATAGGGTATTTCTTTCACATAAAAGTGATTTTTAATAAAAATAAAAGAGTGTTCATATCATTTCCAATGTAAATATTGGTTGATATGAACACTCTTTTTTTATTTTTGGTAACAAATAATAGAACAACTCATTAGTCCAGACCAATCGGGCTTTTTGTGGAGGACGGCACGTATCTAAGAATTTCTTATTTTAACCTTAATTAATCATCAAGACCATACCACCGTTGCGATGCTATAACTTAACTATGCTTTTTAACAGCAAGTAAATAATCGCAATAGAGGTGAACTCTTGGCAACGAAGAAGAAAAAGAAATACCTATATGAAGTCGATTTAATGCGAGTTCTCTTTATCGGCGGAGTTCTACTTAACCATACGACAACAGCTTTTAAGAATAATGTCGGCAATGGTTCAGGTAGTCAATTATTTATCGAAGCAACCCACTTGATGCTTCACTTTACCAGAATGGGTTTTATGTTTATGACCGGACTCGTTTTGGTTCTAAATTATTATAATCGCGATAATCATTGGCTACACTTTTGGAAAAAACGTTATATCAGTGTTGGTATACCTTACATTGGTTGGAATGCAATCCTAATGTGGTTTGCTACCGTTACAGCTGGTGTAGCGATAAGTTGGCCGGATTATTATAAAAATTTAATTGATGCCATCATTCATGGAAACAAGTATTACATGTATTACATCTTAGTAACGTTCCAGTTGTATCTAATTTTCCCATTGATAGTTTATATGTTTAAAAAATTACCAAAGCATCACACTGCTATTCTAGCAGCTAGTGCAATCATTCAACTGTTATTAGTGATAGGAATCAAGTACTGGCTGCCAGGTGTCGACCGTGACAGTTGGTGGTACTTATTTAGAGCTTATGGAATGAACGTTTTGGTTTATCAATTCTACTTTATAGCCGGAGCCTTTGTGGCGATTCATTATGATCAGGTAGATAAGTTTATTGAAAAAAATCATCGTGTGATTGGTTGGTCAACTTTGGTTATGGCTATTGGAACAGTGTTCTTATTCTTTGGTAACCAGAACATTCTAAAACTAAGTATGAGCGCAACTGAATCGATTCATCAACCGTTTATCTTCATCTACGATACGTTCATGATTGCCTTTGTTTTCTGGATTGGGCGGCAATATGCTCATGCTCGAAACAATGGATTACCAAAGATAATTGATCGTATGGTAAGTAATATGGCCAAAGTATCCTTTGGAATCTACTTGGTACAAACAATTCCAATTACATTGTTATATGGGATTCTCAGCATGGTTAAAGTTCCATCAATCGTCATGTTGTTGCTATTACCATTAGGATACGCATTTGTATTAGGCGGAGCCTTTCTTATTTCATGGTTCTGCTACAAAGTTCCCCCATTTGGAGTATTAATTGGACGTCCACAATGGCATTTAAAAAAAGGAGTTAAAAAATATGTCAGAAATAACGAATCTATTAAACAAACAGTTAAAGAATAATAAAAATGAAAAAATTATTAAAGATGAGACCACAAATAAATGGTTCACAGGGCTTGAGTTTGGAGAAGACGTTAATGATTTAAAAAAGACGTTGATCGACTTGCACATAGGATTAGGTGATGTCGTCTTGGTATGTTTACCAAATACGGCCGCTTATCCGGTCTTAACACAAGCTCTTTGGGAAGTGGGCGCAATTATGCATCCTATTTCGGCCACGACACCTGAAAGAGAACTACAACAAGAATTGAGTGATCATGATTACGTGGCCTCAATTGTAGGCGAAAACTTGGTTAATGCTGTTCTGGATGAAAGAATGACTATTGTAACGGCGTTACATTTACAAACTTACTCAATTTTACACATCATTCGTGATCGTAAATTGATGGGCCACGAAGCTGCACTTCCAAAGGAAGATGATCTAGCTTTGATCCTCAATACTTCTGGTACTACAGGCAAGCCCAAGCGAGTTGGGTTGACGCATCGTATTTTGAAGAATGCTGCAGAACATGATATTGAAAGTCACCAAATGAACCAACATGACACAACAATGATAGTTATGCCGATGTTTCATATCAATGCTCAAGCTATTTCAATTCTTTCGACTAGATTGTCTGGTGGAAAAATTGTTGTAACTGAGAAATTTAGTGCTTCCAAATTTTGGAATCAGATTCGTGATAACGGCGTTACATGGGTTTCAGTTGTTCCAACAATTGTAAATATTCTATTGATAAATAAAAATTCTCTAGCGGCTTATAGTAATGATATTAAATTACGTTTTGTAAGATGTTCATCATTTGCTTTACCACTTGATAAATTAACTGAATTTCAAACTAAATTCCATACGAGAATTCTTGAAGGATACGGTATGACGGAGACTGCTAGTCAATGTACAATTAATCCTTTCGATGCACCTAAAGTTGGTTCAGCGGGTAAAGCCTTTAAGACTGATGTCGCTATTATGGTTGATGGAAAAGTGGTATCTGAAAGTAATCAATTAGGTGAAATCGTGGTTAAAGGTGACCATGTTATTAGTGATTACTTAGATCCACATCCAGATTCATTTAAAGATGGTTGGTTCTTAACTGGTGATTTAGGTTATCTCGATAATGACGGTTATCTTTTTGTTAAAGGTCGTAAGAAGGACATTATCAATCACGGTGGTGAAAAAGTTGCGCCTGCCCAGGTTGAAAATATTCTGAGCCAATTAAATTTTGTCAGAGAGGTTTCAGTTATTGGAACTCCTGATACTCTATATGGTGAGGCCGTTACGGCAGTTGTCATCACTCGTGGAGATCAGGATGAAGAATTGGAGCGTCGCAAGATTATGGCGCATGCCAAAGCTAGCTTGGCGAATTATGAACAACCAACACGAATTTTCTTTGTAAAGGATTATCCTCGTAATGCTACTGGCAAAGTAATTCGCTTGAAGTTACGTGAACAAGTAATGTCAGCGTTAGTAGGTAAGCGTGCATGAATAAAAGAAAAAGAACTCTAAAGAAAATTTTAATCAGTGTTGTTCTACTTTTCTGGGCCGTGGTTGCCTTGTATGGCTTTAAACAGACTGATACAAGTAGTTCTAGTTCAGGCCTAGAAACAGTGACAATTGGTTATCAAAAGGGTGATCCTTTCGATATTGCCAAACAACGTGGTGAATTTGTTAAGAAGATGAAGACTAAAGGTTATAAAGTGGTCTTCAAAGAGTTTCAAGATGGTAATTCTCTAATGCAAGCTTTGAAAGCAGGTAGTGTCGATTACGCTAGAACAGGTGATACACCTCCAGTTTCAGCCTTATCAACAGGGACTAAGTTGACCTATGTAGCGGCTGGATCTTCTAAAGCCAAAGGTTCAGGAATCCTGGTTAAGAAATCTTCAAGTATTTCTTCAATAAAAGATCTGAAAGGTAAGAAGGTTGCTTATACCAAAGGAACTAGTTCACAGTACATGTTATTGGCAGCTTTGAAGAAAGCTGGAATGAGTGCTAGTGATGTTACTTGGGTCAATATGGACCAATCAAGTGCCAGTGTAGCCTTTTCTAAAGGTAAGGTAGATGCTTGGGCCACTTGGGATCCTTACACTTCACAAGCTGAAACTAATCAGAATGCCAAAGTACTAGTTGATGGTTCTGGAATAACGAATAATCGTGATTATGTATTATCAACACAAAGTTATGCTAAGGAAAATACTGAGGTTTCTAAATATTTAATTAAGTATCTAGAAGAGGATATGCAATGGGCTAACAACAACCATAGCGAACTCATAACGATGATGAGTAAGTCCTTGAAAGTTTCTAAAGCAGTAGTCAAGAAAATGGTAGAACGCCGTACTTATGGTATCTACACTATGAATGCTACTTATGCTAAGGAAGAACAAAAGATTGCTGATACCTTCTATGATGCAGGACTGATCGATAATAAAGTAACTATTAGCGATTCAGGTGATTATAAGTAGAATAATATTGAATTAAGGAAGTCGACTAAATAGTCGGCTTTTTTGTTATAATGTTAAAAACAACCTATCACTATAGTATAACGATAAAAATGAGCTTTATTGTAATTGCAACCGAGGGTTTCTGTTCAATGAGATCCACTTAAGATATGCTTTTAAATATTAAACGAGGTGGACTTAATGAAAATAGGCAAACAATTACAGGATCAACGTAAGCAACATAATATGTCACAAGAGGATTTAGCAGCTGAATTAAATATTTCTCGTCAAGCAATTTCTAAATGGGAAAATGGAACTTCTTTACCTAGTTTCACCAATGTGATTGCTATAAGTGATTTGTTTGATATTTCTTTGGACAAGCTTATTAAAGAGGATCCGGCATTAATCAATAAATTTGAGCATGAAAAGATAGGATTAACCAAAGTAGAAACAATTATTACGGTCGGATTTGTGTTGGCATTTATAGTCTTAGGAGTTTGTTATTTTTATGGAGTTACTTCACATGAGATGATGGATTGGATTTCGTTATTTGAATTAGTTACTGGTATTGGTTTTTTAACTAATATTAAATGGAAATTATTCAATAAATCACTCAATAAAAGAGCAGTTATTTTTGGCATATTACTATTAGCTTTATTTTTGATACCTCAGATTATGCATGCTACTCCTGAAATTATTAAAGGAATAGATCAAGGTATTTCTTACGGTAGTTAATAACGAATGCATAACGATGTATTTTTTATAAAGGAGTCGACTTTAGGTCGATTCTTTTTGTATATTTAAGTGACAAAGTAAAAGCAACCTCTAGGTTCTCGTCCAATTAGATAATTACATCTAGAATTGTAACTAAATAAAGGGGGCACCAAAATGAAGATTGGTGATTAGTTACAAAAACAGCGAAAATCACATCATATGTCACAGAACGAATTGGCAGAGAAACTTCATTTAACCAGACAATCGATTTCAAAGTGGGAAAATGGAACGACGTTGCCTAGCTTTGCTAACGTAATTGCCATTAGTGAAATATTTGGTGTCTCTTTGGATGAGTTAATCAAAGGAGATGTTGCTCTAATGGATAAACTTAAAGATGATGGAAAGATTAGGTTGACCAAGCTTGAAACAATAGTCATTACGGGACTCGTATTCGTAGCTATTGCTCTGGCAATTATTTATGGAACGGGAATATCCATGGATGATGTGAGTGATTGGATGTCAGGATTCTCTTTAATATTTTTTATTCTCTTTGCCAATAGCATTAATCGAAAGAAGTTTAATGAAAGTCTTAATAAGAAGACCGTGATTTTTGGAATATTATTATTAGTTACGATTGTAGTGCCATTTATTATGGGAATCTTTAGTGGTTTCTTACAGGAATCGATTAGATTACAGAAAAATGTTTAAAGAAATAGCCCCAATAGCTCAAAATCGAGTTGTTGGGGCTATTATCGTTAATCTTCAGAATTAAAGTCAATCATGGGAAGTGTCATAGCTGGGAAACCACTTGCTGCAGTCATCATTGAGACTAATGGGCGTAAATAAGATAGTAAAATCGTTGCAGCATCTGTTTGTAAAATTTGCAAAGCGTCAACATTGGATATGTCATCATCAACTTTAAAATACGAAGATATTTTACTAGATATTTTATATGGTACCTGGTCTTGATCAAGATTGACGAAAAGACTTAAGTAAACTGGAACAGCTGAGCTCCAATCTATTTCTAATTCCGGAGGCATTTCGATCATAGTTTTAATATCTAATTGTTCGAGGCCGTCGACGATGTCGAACTGTTCGTTAACTTTGAGATCGAATTCCGAAACAGTGGGATCATCAAATTCTAAATATCGATCAATTTTATTCATGATTCTCCTCCATTCATTTTCGTAAGTTTAGCACGTTGCCGAAAAAAACGATATTTATCTGCCATTCCAATAAAAAAATCGACCTTGAAGGGTCGACTTTTTAAGCGGTTTGTTTTTGAATTTCCTTTTCACCTAGAATTTCGTTGAGGACTCGATCGGCTACAATACCGATTTGACCAGCATTACGATTCTTAGGACAATCTTCTTCATAGTAATTAGTTGATTCTTTCATAACGACGATGCGGTCGGCCATACGAGCAGCTTCATCGACATCGTGGGTTACAAGGATAGTTGTAAGATGCTGTTTTTGACAAACATCAAGGATCAAATCCTGCATTTTTCTTCTAGTTAAGGCATCTAATGCGCCGAGTGGCTCATCTAACAATAAAACTTTAGGATTAGTCATCAATGCTCTAGCTAGGGCAATTCGTTGCTTTTGACCACCTGATAATTGATTAGGAAAGTGATCGGCGTAATCGCCCAATTCAACAAGATCTAATAATTCTTTGGCATGTGCTTTAGTATTTTTATCTTTAGAGCCAAATGATAAATTGTCTAAAACATTCATCCAGGGAAGTAAACGATCTTCTTGGAACATCATTCTCATAATGGAGCGAGAGTTGTCTTCACCAACAGTGATCGACCCACTAGTTGGTTTTTCTAATCCAGCGATCAACCTTAAGAGGGTACTTTTACCGCCACCACTCATACCAACTAAGGCAATGAATTCACCTTGATTAATATTGAGGTTTACATTTTCCAAAGCGGTTAGATCTTGATACATTTTATTAACATTTTTAATTTCAATCATTGAATTTTTATTCATTTAAACGTTGCTCCTTCCAGTTGTTTGCCATTCTAGTAGTAAACTTTCAAAGCTTTTAGCGACTAAGTCAGAAATTTTACCTAAGATGGCGTAGACGACAATACATAAAATAACAGTTTCCATATCCATGAAATCTTCAGCATTATTAGCCATATAACCAATACCAGAACTGGCTGAAATAGTTTCGGCGACGATTAATGTAGTCCACATCACACCTAAGGCATAACGGATACCAACAAGAATTTGTGGTAAGGCAGCTGGGAAAATAATTTTGAAGAACATTTGGCTTTTGGAGAGTTCATAAGATTTTCCCATTTCAATCAAGTCGGGATCGACGGAACTGATACCGTGGAATGTATTGATATAGACTGGGAACATTGTTCCAATAGCCACTAGAGAGATTTTGGCTGATTCATTGATACCAAGCCATAAAATAATTAATGGGATAAGTGCCAAATGAGGGATATTACGAAACATCTGAATAGAGGAGTCGAATAGTAAACGACAAGTCTTTGACATTCCGTTGATAAATCCGAGGATAAAACCAACTCCACCACCAATCAAAAGACCGACAGTTGCACGATAAAGACTGATACTTAAGTTTTTAGGCAGTTCACCACTTTGGGTTAGCTTGATTCCATCTTGAAGCACCGCTAGAGGTGATGGTAAAACGGAACTTGATAACCAACCTAAAGTAGAACTGACCTGCCAAAAAAGAATTAGAATAATCGGCAAGAGAAATGGTAATAATTTAGTTACGGGAAGAACGAACTTCCTCTTTTTGCGTGCTATGGTCAAAGAATCTTGCATCGACTAAGCCTCCTTTAATTGTTGAGTCACTTCTTGAGCTAGAAGTGTACGTTGAATTTTTCCAGTAGCATTCTTTGGTAATTGACTACTAAAGATATACTTTGTGGGACGTTCAACAGGTAATAACTGCTCATTTGCTAATTCATTCAACAATGCGAGTTGGTGTCGATGATCTTGACTGATTTCAGTTGGGACAATAACAGCAGTAACAGTCTCACCGTAGATTTTGTCAGGAACACCAATTACGGCCATTTCACGGACAAATTTCAAAACGTTAAGACAATCTTCAACGGCAAGCGGATTTACATTTTCACCACCACGGATAATCATTTCTTTGCTACGGCCAGAAATTTGGAGATAACCATCTTCATCCAAGGAACCCAGATCTCCGGTTAAAAGCCAACCATCATGGAAAGCTTCAGGTTGAGGATCGAGATAGTGTGTAATAATACTTTCACCTTTAATGGCAATTTCACCTACTTGACCGACAGCCATCTCTTCATAATTGGTACCGAGAATCTTTAATTCAGTACCAACTGGCAAACCAACACTATTTTGAAGAGGCCGGTCCAACGGATTTTGAGCGATTTGGCTAGCTGCTTCAGTCATACCGTAACTTTCAATTAAAGGAACGTTGAAACGACGATTGAATTCCTCGTGAGTACTAGGCAATAACGGTGCTGAAGCGGTTCTGAGAAATCTCAGATTGTTGTCAGTTGGTTGTTGGTCACGCTGTAGCAGAATGGCGATAATAGCTGGTGTGAGTGAGACCCAAGTTACCTTTTCACTACTGACTTCTTTCCAGAATAAGTGGGCACTGAATTTAGGACGGAAGAGTAACTGTCCATGAGATAGACGAGTAGCTAGGTTGGAGATAACCAAAGCATTGATATGAAACATTGGCATCAAGATAAAAGTGCTATCGTGACTAGTGAGTAACTCGCTATCAATGACGTGGAAAGCACCAGCTAAGAGTTGATGGTGTGTTAAACCGACCCGTTTAGGTTTCCCTGTTGTACCAGAAGTATGCATGATGATCATCATCGGGAGTTTCATTGAGATGTGCAATGTGTTTGTTGCGGATAAAAATTTGTACTTCAGGTTCATGTAAAGTGGTTAAACGGGGTTGATTAGTAAAAGTATCTTTTAAGATAGATAGTTCTTTAATATCTTCATTAAGAATAATTGCTGAATAATTATATTGATCTTCCAGTTCACTAATTTGAATTTCAGTAGAAACCGGATTAATGGGTTGTACAATAGCACCAATGTCCCAAAGACTTTGAATAACGATAGAGTAGGAAACCGAATTAGACAAAGCAACTAAGACGATATCGTTATGACCAATTCCTTTGTTTTGCCAATAGTTTTTCCAAACATTTTCTTCTAAGTTAAGTTGACTACCAGAGTACCAGTGCTGACCAGCATCTTGCATCAAAGGACGAGAAGAGCCAGCAATTAATTGTTGTTTTAATCTTTCTGTAAGTTCTGACATAAGTAATACCAAGTCCTTTCACTTGTTTAATTGTTCGATTGAATAAACATAGTTTACAAGGAAGATAGAGAAGTAACTACTTAGTTTCGATAAGGTTTTTATAAGAAGATCTTAGAAAGAGGAGAGGATTCCACAGACTCGGAAATTTCAGGACTGTAGCAAACCGGAAGAAATGGATCGGTGGAATCCATTTAAGCAGCATACTTGAGAAAAGTAGCCAGACCGAGAAGATCTAAATCAATAAAAAAATAGAACACTGCCGTCCTCCGCAAAAAGAAAATTTGGCTGGAACGCCATGGGCCGACTTAGAGCTAATTATTTAATGGATCTCTGAGTTCAATCATTCTCTAAGCAATAAATCGCTAAGGAAATCTCATAACTGAGCCAAATTTCTTGTTGCTCCAGACTAAATCCCGCTTTGTTTAGTAGCTACTGTAAAATCTAACCAATAAAAAAATCCAATCCCAGAAAGGATTAGATTTTATCAAAAATAATTTTAAAAATACTACCGCGAGGATGATTATCCAAAACTTCAATAGTACCGTTATTCAATTTGACCAGTTGTGCCACAATAGATAGTCCCAAACCACTACCCTTGATTTCGTTAGAATGAGAGGTATCAACCCGGTAGAATCTTTGGAAAATAAGTTTCTTCTGATCATCAGGAATACCCATACCAAGATCAGTAACCGATAATTCAACTTTATTATTAATATCCTTTAAACTTAAGTTAATAGGGGTATTGTCATCAGAATATTTATTGGCGTTGTCTAAAAGAGCTACAATAATTTGTTTCAAAGTATCAGAGTTTCCAGAGATATGTAAATTGGGATCAATATCTAAAATCATTTTGTGAGGGATCGAAGGTTCGTAGTGTTGGCCAATTTGTTCAGTGATCTCTGATAAGTTTTCATCCTGTAGAATAACCTTGGCTCGATCGGCTCGAGATAGGTGTAAGAGATTCTCAATTAAATTCTGCATTCTTAAGGATTCCTCGTCAATGAAATCGAGTGATTCAGGAATGACTTCGGGATGTTTGTCACCATGACGTTTGATTAAATTGATATTGCCTCGAACTGCCGCAATTGGTGTACGCAATTCATGTGAGGCGTTGGAGACAAAGTCTTTTTCACGCTGTAATCGTTGATTTTGGGCAGTCAGTAATTCATTAAAAGCGTTACCTAACTCGTGAATTTCTTGTGGACTCTGTGGTACTTCTAAAGTAGGCTGATCAACTTCAGAATTTTTAGTCGTATTCTTAGTTTCTTTGACTAATTGAATGGTAGGAGCACTTAATTTGGCGGCTAATTGATGTGCCCACCAGGTTCCAAAACCTAACGTAATGAAGACAACAATACTGATAATGATTATTAAGAGAATTAAACTATTGATCAATCGATTTAAACTGACCCAAATTTGATAAGTTGTATTAGAGTCCTTTTGTGAAAAGAATAAAAAGAATCCAAAACTTTTGACGTAAACAACATTTTTGCCAAAAATACTGAATTTCTTTTGAGCAATAAATTTCTTGGAAGCCGAGGAGGTCATAATAACTTGTCCCTCCCGGCCTGATGTTGCAGTGATAGATGACTTATTAGTTTTGACTCTGATAACGGTATTTTGTTTGGAATGACGATTATTTTGATTATTCCAGTGGATAAAACTAGGAATATCGTCAATGTTAGCTCGATTCAAACTCATCATTTGCCCTTGAGCCTCATGAACTGTCATCAGGGATTGTTGTACACCAACAATAATTAAGATTAAGGCACTGATTGATAAAGTAATGATAATGACTAATTTCTTAATGCCGTTGTTAATTAGTTCTTGATAAGTGAGTTGCTTGTCATTCATTCTGTCACATCCTCAAGTGAGTAACCAACGCCTCTGATAGTTTGAATAAGAGGTTTATTTTTTTTGCCATCGATTTTACTTCGTAAGTAACCGACATAAACATCAACAACATTTTGTTGACCCAAGAAATCTTCACCCCAGACGTTATCAAGTAATTCGTCACGAGTGAAAACTTTGCCAATATGTTGAAGGAAGAATAGCAAAAGATCGTATTCACGTCTAGTTAGTTGAACAATTTCGTCACTTCGAGTTACTTGATGTGACTTAGTATTCAAAATCAAATCAGCAATTTGATAAGTTTGGTCAGGTTCTGATAGATGTTCAGCACGTCTTTGAATAACGCGAACCCTTGCTAGTAATTCTTCGATTTCAAAAGGTTTGGTGATGTAGTCGTCAGCACCATTATCTAATCCGGCAACTTTGTCACCAATGTAATCACGAGCCGTCATAACGATAACGGGAACCTGATCATGCTTTCTGATACGACGTAAAACTTCCATACCATCGAGTTTAGGTAACATCCAATCTAAGAGAATCAGTAACAGGTCGTTTTGATGTTTTTCGTATAAGTCCATAGCTTCAGCACCGTCATTAGCGATAACTGTTTTAAAATCCTCAAATTGTAATTCTTTACTAACGTAACTCGAAAGACTACGTTCATCTTCAACAATTAAAATCGTGTTTTTCATTAACAAATCTCCCAAATAATTATTTAGTTTATTATAAACACCTTTTAATAAAGAAAGCTAAAAATTCCAATTGGTTAGTCTTTAACTTTACTGAGTGGTAAGAGAATATAGCATTTTTTTGAATCGGTTTATGTTACACTACCAATTGATCAGTTAAAAAGGATGACTTAAATGGAAAAAGCAATTGAGATTCTCAAGAAGAATAACTACAAGGTAACTAAACAGAGAACAGACTTAATTAGTTATCTGAAAAATTTTACAATTCATTACGTTGCCATCAACGATATTGCCAATTACATGCGCAATCTCTATCCTGGCATGAGCAATAATACAATTTATCGTAATCTAAAAGAATTTGCGGATATTGGATTGGTTGAGTATCAGGAAAAAAATAAAACACTGGTAAAGTATCAATGTGATTTTGAACACCGTCATCACCACCATTTTGTCTGTAAAAATTGTGGCCGGGTAACAGAGCTGAAGGCTTGTCCAATTGAATTTTTCACCGATCAATTACCAGGTTATACAGTTGAGGGGCATGCCATAGAAGTTTATGGATTGTGTGCTGACTGTACTAAGAAATTGGAGAAAAAAGAAGCATAAAGTAAACAGATTGTTATTCTAGTTTAGAAATTTAAAACAGCACTTATTTAGGATAAACGTAAATATATACGTTCCTAAATAAGTGCTGTTATTTTATTCCAAATATCACTCTGGAACCCTTAAATTATATTTAGTGGCTCAAGCGCCAGTTCTTATAACTTAGACCTAAGAAGTAAGCAATTACTTCAAAAGTTGAGATAAAGAAGGTTACGGGCCAGTTTGTTATAAATGCCAAGTATAATCCTAACCAAACTCCGATTAATGAGAGTCCAACGGAAACAATAATCATTTTAGGTACCGAGTGAACTATATATTTAGCAGTAGCGGCTGGTAATGTTAATAGTACAAAGACTAATAATGAACCAACGATTTGTGCACCGATACTTACACTCAAAGCCAAGGTAATTAAGAAAGTAATTGAGAGTAATTTAGTTTTAAGTCCAGCGGCTTGAGCACCAATGTGATCAAAAGAATCGAAGGATAGTGGCTTGTAAAAGATGATGAAGATCAAAATAACAAAGATGGCTAGAATCAGTAGTTGATGAACTTCTTTAGCACTGATACCAACGATACTTCCAAACAGGATATTTGTGGCATAACTGCTTGATTCAGAGGATAACGATAGAAAAAGAATTCCTAAACCTATAAACAATGAAGAAATAGCACTGATTGAAGCCTCACGACGGGATGACTCACTGCTTAAACTACCAACAGCAATTGAACTAACTAGAGTGAAAAGGATCATTCCCGCTAAGGGAGAAATGCCGATTAAGATACCAAATGATGCTCCAGCAAAACCTATTTCTGACAATGTGTGAGAAAGAAAGGACATGTTTCTCGAAACTACGAAAACACCTACTAATCCGGCTGTTATTGCAATAAAAGTACTGGCAATAAAAGCCTCACGCATAAATTCATATCCAAACATAAAATTATCCCTCCATCTCGAACATATCTTTAGAAACCTTTTGCACATCGATAGGTTCAATCGTCTTATTTTTAAAGAGAAGAGCCTTTTTAGTGTATTTCTTTGTTAAATCATAATCATGAGTAATGAAAATGACAGTTATATGGTACTTATGGTTCAACTCTTGAACTAAATCCATCAGTTGGGTTTTGACTTCTACATCTAAACTGGCTGTCGATTCATCCAAAATTAAGATTTTAGGATCATTCAATAGTGCTTGAGCCAGATAAGCTTTTTGTTTCTCACCACCAGAGGCCAAACCTAATGGTCGATCCTTGATTTCCGTTAGACCAGTTCTTTTGAGAATAGTTTTAATTAAAAGATTGTTTTGACGGCGTTTTTCAGGATTTAGTGTTACTTTCAAATTCAAACGAATGAATTGTTCGATACTAAGTGGATAGTCAGAATCGACATTTCGGAATTGCGGAACGTAACCAATCGTTTGACTGGAAGTCTGAATGGTACCGCTAGAAGGTTTTTCTAAACCAATAATTATTTTGACAAGGGTGGTCTTACCTGAACCATTAGGACCAACTAAGCTGATGAAATCACCATCGTTGATTTGAAAGTTTAAATTCTCAAAAACTAATTGATTACCGAATCTTTTTGATAAATTTTCTACTTTGATCATAATTATTTCTCACTTTGTAAAATTTTGTTGAGGTCCTTATATTGTGACAGCATCCACTGTTTGTAAGTTTTACCCTTAGGAAGGGTTTCTGTAACTTTTAGAACGGGAATATCATTAGCCTGAGCCTTTTTAACGAAATTATTGATAATTTTGCTGTCAGTCTGTGTGTTGAAAACTAAGAAGGCAATTTTTTTATTTTTAATACCTTGATTCATCTGTTTGATATTGGCTGGAGTAGGATCCGTGCCATTTTCAATAGCTTTTTCAAAAGATTTATTGGCAACTTTAAAGCCGATTGATTTAAGTGAATAATCGAAAACTGGTTCACTGACATAAACATTTTTATTTTTGGAATTTTGTGACTTCTGACGCAATTTTGTTAATTCGTTTTGAACGGGTTGAAGTGAACTGATGTATTTCTGAGCATTATCTTCAAAATAAGTTTTGTCATCAGGATCTTTTTTTGCTAATTCTTTGGCTAAATATTTAGCATACTTAGGCATGGTTTGTGGTTTGTACCAAATATGAGGATTGTCGCCGACTTTTTTGTTCATGACGTTTTCACCAATTTTGATGAAAGTACTATTGTCATTTTGATTTAGTTTGTTCATCCAAGAATCATAGCCTAGGCCGTTAGCAACAGTGATATCTGCATTGCTGACTTGCTTGGCTACATTAGTGGTTGGCTCATAATCATGAGGATCGATTGCAGGATTATTAATAATAGAAGTAACGGTTCCTTTATCTCCAACGACTGCTTTAGCAACTTCAGCGTAAAAATCAGTCGTGGTAACGATTTTAATTTTGGAATCGTTGGATTTAGTGGCGGTCTTATTTGAACAACCAGCTAAAACAAATAGAAAGATGAGAAGTAAGAAACTTAATAGGCGGTATTTTTTTAAATTCATTTTTAAACTCCTTAATGATAAATATTACTATTCAATCATAAATTAAGTGTCTTTAAATGTAAATGATAATATTTATCATTTACGTCATTAACAAAAAATAATTATAAGCTCCTTATAGCACAAAAAGGGATGCAATCCTAAAATTATGTACCAAAAAAGCCTGCCAATTCGTAATTCAACTGACAGACTTCTTTTATTTATTCAGAATATTTTTGAATGTTTTTAGCTAACTTGATTATCCTACTTTTGATGTCATCACGAGCGTCACGAAAATCCTCCATGACCTCGGCCTCATCACCAGTACTTTCAGCAGGATCATTGACGGGCCAATGTAACCAACGAGTTGACTGGGGAATAATGCATTTATCACGTGCTTCACCACAAAGTGTTATGACAAGATCAGCTTGATTCATAAAATCATTATCGATTAATTTGGATGTTTGTTGTGAAATATCAACGCCATCTTCCGCCATAACTTTTACAGCTAATGGATTGAGACCACCGATACGGATACCAGCGCTTCTAACGTCCCATGTTGGCAAATATTTCTTAGCATAACCTTCAGCTATTTGACTCCGACAGGAGTTTCCGGAACAAAGAAAATATAATTTTTTATTCATTATTTTTTATTCCTAGTTTAATTTGACATTCAGGGCAGAGACCATAAACTTCCATATGATTACCAGAAATCATGTATCCGGAAATTTCAGCGGTCTTTTTTTCGAGCCCTTTTTCGGTGTCACTGAATCCTGGATACGTAACGTCTACAATACGTCCACAATTAGTACAAATAGCGTGGTAATGGGGTGTTCCGAAGTAATCATAATGAGTACTTCCATCACCATTCTGAAGTTCCACGACTAAATGATGGTCAACGAAAGTATTGAGGGTATTATAAATCGTAGATGCCCCCATATTGGGTAATTCCTTACCTAAAGCATCACGAATTATTTCAACAGTAGGATGATTATGATGGCTAACTAAGTAGGCCAAGATAATGTGACGTTGGGGAGTAACCCGAAGCTTGTGATCCTTTAGGATTTGTAACGTTTCTTCCATTACGGCATTACTAGCCATGAGCAATCTTCCTTTCTACTTGAGAATCATTACAAAGTAATTATATTACTAAAGTTTGAAAAATGGCAATAATTTGAGTTTAATTGTGAAACCATTTTAATGACGTGAACAGTTTACTTTTCAGAAAATAAGAGGTATTATGTACTCGTTAATAGATGAGAACCATTCCAATGTAATGAAAAATTAAGGAGTGAGTACCATGCCTAAAACAAAGAAGAAACAAAGTTTGGCCGAGAAGATCAACGTAATGCGTGCCAGTGTAATGGGCGCTAACGATGGAATTATTTCCGTTGCTGGTATCGTTATCGGTGTTGCTAGTGCACAAAGCAATAATCATGCTATTTTCCTATCTGGAATTGCCGGTATGCTAGCCGGAACTATTTCAATGGCAATGGGCGAATGGGTTTCTGTAAGTACCCAACGTGATACTGAGAAACGTGCTATTGAAAAGGAATCTGCTCAATTAGATGGCCATTATGATGAAGAATTTAGTTATATTCGTGATAAATATCAATCTACGGGTATTTCAAAAGAATTGGCCACTCAAGCCACAACGGAAATGTTGAGCGATGATCCTTTGGATGTAGCGGTTCGTGAAAGATACGGTTTCAATCCCAAGGAACAAACAAGTGCCATTGCGGCGGCATTGGCTTCGATGATTTCATTCCCAACGGGATCAATTTTACCCTTAGTATCAATTACGATGTTTCCCCAAAGTATTAAATTATTTGCAACTGTGATTGCTGTTATTATCGCCTTAATGATTACTGGATATGCTGCCGCAACTCTTGGTGGAGCTAAACGTAGCAAGGCTGTTATTAGAAATGTCGTTTCAGGATTGTTAACTATGTTTGTAACCTATGCGATTGGATCACTATTTGCACATTAGTAAGGAGGAAGAAGAATGAAAACTATGTCAGTTTCAAAACCAAAGAAGCAAAAGAAAACAATGGCGGAACGTTCGAATACCCTTCGTGCTGGTGTGTTAGGGTCCAATGATGGTATTTTGACCGTTGTCGGAGTACTGTTTTCAGTCGCCGTTGCTACAACTAATACATTTACAATTTTTATTGCTGGTTTGTCAGATCTGTTGGCATGTGCTTTTTCAATGGCTTCTGGGGAATATGCCTCAGTTAGCTCTCAAAAGGATACTGAAAGAGCTGCAATTGAAAAAGAACGTGAATTGATCAAAACCAATTATCAAGACGAATTAGATGTAGTAGCCAATTACTACGTAGAACGTGGCGTTAAAAAGAATACTGCTGACAGCATTGCCAAAGAATTAATGGAAAAAGATGCCCTAGGAACAGTAGTAAGAGTCAAGTATGATCTACAATTAGGACATTATATGAGCCCATGGGATGCTGCATTTTCATCACTAGTATCAGCAGCATCAGGTGGAATTTTCCCATTAGTAGCAATGACATTATTACCTGCAACAATAAAGTGGCCAGGAACAATTTTAGCTGTAACATTATCAGTCGCTTTAACCGGATATTTAAGTGCAAAGTTAGGAGACGGATTAGTTAAGACTGCTATTATTAGAAATGTTATTGTAGGAATAATTACTATGGCAATACACTATTCAGTTGGATTAATGCTATAAAACAAAGAGCGAAGCAAGGACGCCCAGCTCGTTTCCACTATATTGCCAAGTACATTGGTTATTCCAAAATAGAAGAAAAAATAGGATGCACCCAATCAAAAGAAGAAAGGGTAGCATCCTATTATTTTGTCTTCAACATGAGATCTAAAGATTTTTGTAATTCAGCCAATTGTTTTTCGTCAGTACAATTGGAATTACGACGAATATTTTGTGCGATAACCAATTTCATAGCTTTATCAACACTAGACTTAACAGCAGACAATTGCATAAGGACTTCATTACAAGCCTTACCTTCGTCCATCATCCTAAGTACAGCATCAAGTTGACCACGAGAACGTTTAAGACGACTAATAATCTTTTTACTAGCGACTTCTTCGGGCGTTTGTGTCATAAGTAACCTCCCAAATTGATTTCATGTTCCAATTATACCTATGCGGGTACCGGGTAGCAAATAATTGCTTTATTTTTTCTACAATCATTGATAAAACAAAATAGTTGCCAAAAATTACCCTAGGGGGTATATTATTTTACATAGATATGAGAAGGAGATTGAATGATGGCTAATATTACAGAATTATCAGATAAGACATTCAATGACGAGACAAGCAAAGGCCTAGTCATTACAGATTTTAATGCAGACTGGTGTCCTCCATGTAAAATGATGAACCCAATTCTTGAAAAGTTATCATCAACAGATGAGTTAGGCGACAAGATTAAATTTACATCAATGAATGTAGATCATAATCCAGACACACCAAATAACTTTGGAATTCAAGGAATCCCTACATTTATCATCAAGAAAGATGGTAACATAGTAGGACGCATGGTTGGATATCAACCAGAGGAGAAGTTCCGATTAGAGTTAGAGAAATATATGTAGAGAGCGGAGCAAAGGCGTTCAGCTCCTGAGGACTGAGATAGTTGGTCTTGCACAGGAATCTGATTTGCATAGCTCGTTTGCACTATACATGGTTATTTAAAATAGAACTAATTGACTCCAGAATAAAAAGTTTCTCCAAAGAAATTGTTAAACCAATAAATATAAAGACTACTTAAATATAAATATAAGAAATACACTAAAATTAGACGAATATAAGTAATAAATTATGGGCAAATCAGTAGGCGGGTTTGTCTATTTTTTTGTCCTAAAAAGGTACTATTGGTACGTAAATAAATAGAAAATTTTCTTGTAATCGATTACAAGTGCTGGTGCTATAATGATCCTGAAAAATATATAGAGGCGATTATTATGATGCAATTTGGAAAAAAAGTAAATTTCAGACCATTATTAATTAGTTTGTTTGTTGGCTTTATACCTGGAAATGTTGCTTATGTGTTCTTTCAAAATGGCTGGGTAGGTCTCTTTGTTGGGCTTTGTTTCTTTAGTATTATATTTTTTGCTCACTATTATCCTGAGCTACCCGAATTGTTCAGTTACTGGCAATTCGATGGGGAAACTCTTAAATACAATAATATGGCTAGTCCTAAAAAGAGATTAGTTATGATGTTTTTTCCAAGCTTTGCCAAAATGGATACCGTCAAGAAATCTCAAATAAAGTTGGTTAAATTAATGGGGGATGTTAAAAATCAAACAGAACTTCCTTCAATGGTTCCATTTTCTAATGCTTATAGTATTTTCTATTCACGTTTATCAATGATGAAGAATCCTGTAGGCATCGAGATTACAACTACTGATGATAAAAAGATCTATTTGAACGCCGCCAGGGATTATGCTTATGATAAGGAAAAAATAGTTAAGGAAATTAATAGTTTTATGGGTGATTTTTCAAGTTTAAAGAGTGTATGAGAAGATAGTTTGATTTGCTCAAATCATTACGAATACTTTGAATTTGACCGTCTTTCATCAGTAAAACGTGGTATATTGTCATATAGAAAAACGGTTACATAGTTTATTCAAAGGGATGATGAATAATGGATGATGTACCAAAGACGGTTGGACAAATAAGTTGGTTCGAGGGGGAAATTATTACCATTGATTTTGGTCGATCAGTTCAATTCGATCCAAAACAATATTCGGAACTAACTGACTTGGGGCGTTGGATAGATGCTGATGATCTATCGAAATTTTATTTAGTTAAAAAGGCTGAGGCAATCTTTCCAGATGATACCATTAATCAAGTTTTAGGTAGATTGAACTTGAATGGTTATGAATTGATTCATAGCAATGCCACATACGCATAGGCGAAGCGCCTTCAAGTATTAAGGAAAATAAGAGCAGGTAATCACACTTGATTACCTGCTCTTATTTGTTATTGGAAAGTTACATATCTTTGATCCCAAATATTTTCGAAAAATGAAATTGTGTCTTCGGCAATCATATAATTGTTGTCAAAAGTGGTTGTCATATCATGTTCCATGATGATTTTGTATCCCAATCCATGTGCCATGATAATTGTGGCATTACAACAATATTCCGTTTGGGCACCACAGACTTCAATTGTTTTGATGCCATTATCTTTAAGAACTTTCTCTAAATCAGTTTTGTAAAAGGCGTTGGGGTGGGTTTTCTCGACAATTTTGTCGTTATCTTTTCGATCCAGTTTGTCAGATAAATTCCACAGATCACTGTCACGCTCTAGGTCCTGATCATGATGCTGAATAAAAATAATAGGTAAATTGGCTTGTCGATATTCCTTGATGCGTTGATTGATATTATTGATTAAATCATTGAAATTGTAACTGTATTGGAGAGCTTTCTGCATATCTATAACTAAAAGTGCTTCCGCCAATTTTGGCATAAGACCACTTCCCCTAAAGTTTTTTATAACTTGAGACTAACATTAACGCAATCGATATGAAAGCGATATCCGTTGCTTTTCATCGCATTAAAAAATTGGCGGCTGTGATTAATTCGTTTTATAATGAGGAATAATAAATTTTAAGGTAAAAAAATGAAAAAATTAAAAATAGTTTCTATTATTATAGGTGTAATTCTTGTTATCGTTCTAGCAATAGGGGGAGTCTTTACCTATCGAACTCAGCAGGCGTTGAAATCCTTGGATACAAACAAAAATAGTGTTTCTAAGAAAATCAGTCAGGGTAAACCTTTTTCTATCTTACTTTTGGGGGCCGATACAGGTGCTGATGGTCGTGTTGGTCGTGGTAACTCGGATACAATGATGTTATTGACTTTGAATCCAAAGAAAAAGAATACCGTTGCCTATTCGATTCCACGTGATGCTTTGGCTGAAATGGTCGGTGATAAGCAAAAAAATGTTCAGAAAATAAATGCAGCATACAATATTGGTCTCTCCGATATGGCTAAAAATACAGTTGGTAGTTTATTGGGTGTGCCAGTTGATTATCATGTTGCAATCAACATGGATGCATTAAAGAAGACAGTCGATTTTGTTGGTGGTGTAACCGTCAAAAGTGATTTGAAAGTTTCCTTTGATGGCGTAACGATTCCTAAAGGGACACATCATTTGAATGGGAAGCAAGCATTAACTTATGCTCGGATGCGTTATCAAGACCCACGTGGTGACTATGGCCGTCAAGTTAGACAGCAACAAGTTTTAAAAGCCGTCGTTGATAAGTTAGAATCACCAAAATATTTAGTGAAAATTCCAGATTTAATTACGGATTTAGGAAAAGATATAAGTACAGATTTAACTTCAAAAGAAATTGATGAGATTATTTTGAAGTATCATAGTAGTGCTGACAATATGGATTTTAATCAGATTCAGGGCAAAACGGCTTGGATCAATCAAAGCTCTTATCAAATCTTACCAACTTCAACTATGCAAAATGCTTCTAATAATTTAAGAGACAATTTAGGTTTGGAGCCTCAAACTTTGAGTAATACTGAAACGAAACTGAATGCTAAAAACAAAAAATTCTTCGCGAACGAAGATGATATTGACTATGATACATTCGGCTTGGATACAACGCATTATACTGATAGTACATATTAGAAAATTAAAAATTAAATAAAAAACAACGACATCTATTCAGAATATAATCTTCTGCGTATTAATACGGGAAGAACAAATTCTTATAATAGATGTCGTTTTTTTAATATTAAGAAATATTTATAACGTTATATCGGCGGTGATTGAGCTGGTTTTATATGGGAAACGTGATTCGGAAATTTCAAATGGTTGACCATCGTCAAGATAGCTTAACTGACGAATTACCAAAACAGGCTGTTCGATTTTAGTAGCAATACCAGTTTCAACATCTTCTTGAGAAGCAGCTCCGGCACTAATGATTCTATGGCTACCTTCAATACTTAATCCATCTTTTTGGAGATGAGCATAAATGGAACCTTCTAGAACCTTTTCCGTCAAAGTGGTAATAGAAGTAGGCATAACAGTGTGTTCATATGCGAATACTTCTCCATTAACAAACCGTACACGACGAATGACATAAACTGGTTCGGTTGGTGCAATGATTAGTTGGTTAGCTTCCTTAGCAGTAGGGATACGAGCCGATAGTTCCAAAACCTTACTAGTAACTTTTTTACCTTGATTAGTTAAGGTAGCACCAAACGGTTTATCAATAGGGGAAACTTTACCGAATTTACTAGAATTGATTTCGGGACTGTAATCCTTTCGGACAAAAGTTCCGGAACCTCTTTTTGAATAAACCATACCTTCAACGATTAAAAGCTGTAGAGCCTTGTGGACCGTTATTCTTGTTGTGTTGTAATCTGTTGCAATTTGATTTTGGTCGGGCATCAATTCTCCAGGTGCGTATTTACCGGAATTGATCTCTTTTCTTAAACCGTCAGCAACTTCCTTATATTTGTACGCCATGATATCTTCTCCTAAAACTCACTCTTCACCCTAAGTTTATCATTAAAATAAAAGTTTTTCGCTTTATTTTAAAAGTATATACTTTTAAAAAATAAAGTGTTTACATTGAAAAAAATATTGTATACTGTAAACGTATTCAAAAAACTTGGGGTGAAAAAAATGACAAATAAATTACCGGAAAATTTCTTCTGGGGTAATTCAACTTCAAGTATGCAAACTGAGGGTGCTTGGAATGTCGGTGGTAAAGGTAAATCCGTTTATGATGTGAGACCAGCTACAGAGAATTCTTCTGATTGGCACGATGCTATTGATGAGTATCATCGTTACAATGAGGATTTTGATTTGATGGCCAAGCAAGGAATGAATTGCTACCGTTTCCAAATTTCTTGGAGCCGTGTAAATCCTACTGGCGATGGTGATTTCAATGAAGAGGGCATTGAATTCTATAATGAGTTGATTGATGCTTTGTTAGCCAAGAATATTACACCGATGATTTGTTTGTATCATTTCGATATGCCATTGAATTTGGCCGAGAAATATAATGGATTTTTGTCACGTCATGTGGTGGATGCATTTGTTCGTTATAGTACTGAAATGGTTAAACGTTTTGGTGATCGTGTGAAATATTGGATTACATTTAATGAACAAAATCTTTATTCAATGAGTGAAGCTTTCAGAATTGCTGGCTATTTAAAGGGCGATGAGACTGATGATGAGTTGTATCAAATCAGTCATCACGTTATGTTGGCTCATGCAGGTGTTGCTAATTACATTCATGAGAATACGGATTGTCAAATTGGTGGGATGTTGGCATACAGTGAGGTCTATCCAGCATCACCAAATCCTAAAGGTATTTTGTACGCTCGTCAAATCAATGAGTTTCTTAATCGTAATTTGTTGGACGTATTCGTTTATGGACGTTATTCAAATGAAGTTTTGACCTTTGTCAAAAATCACCACATTAATATGGATTATCAACCAGATGATGATAAAGTTTTAATCAAAGTAACATCCGATTTCATTGCTTTCAGTTATTATCGTAGCGATACGATCAGTTCTGAAATGGTTCCTGAAGGAACTATTCCAAATTATTACCTTGATAAAGGAGTCAAGAAGAATCCTTTCTTAGAGACATCAGAATTTGGTTGGCAAATTGATCCATTAGGTTTCAGAGATATTTTGACAAAAGTCTACAACGAATATGGTGTACCAATGTTCCCAATTGAAAATGGAATCGGTGTTCGTGAAGAATTCGATGGCAGCGAAATTGAGGATGACTATCGAATTAAATATCACCGTGACCATATTCAAGCTATGGAAGATGCAATTTTTGAGGACGGCGTTGAAGTTCTAGGCTACTTGGGGTGGGGGTTAATTGATATCCCTAGTTCAAGTGGAAATATGGACAAGCGTTACGGAACGGTTTACGTCAACCGTACGAACCATGATCTCAAGGATATGAAACGTGTGCCAAAGAAGAGTTATTGGTGGTTGAAGCACGTTATCAAAACTAATGGAGGTGATTTAGCAGATTTGAAGTAATTAACTGATTTAAAAAACTTTTTCGGGAGCGAAAGTATGTCATTACAGAATTCAAAAGCTGCAGATAAGTTTGCGACCTTTGCAGCCAAAATGGGTGCCCAAATTCATTTACGTTCATTACGTGATGCGTTTGCCACTATCATGCCGCTATATATTCTTGCTGGATTAGCGGTTCTATTAAATAACACGGTCTTTACTTGGATCTTTAAAGGTAAGACATTATTGCATGTTCAATATTGGGGAACCTTATTGAGTAATGCGACACTAAATATTTCAGGTATTTTAATTGCAGCTATGATTGGTTACTGTTTAGCTAAAAACAGACGTTTTGACAATCCAATTTCTGCTGCATTGGTATCAATGTCTGCTTTGGTAACTATGATGCCAAATACAGTTAAATTAATTCCAGATGGTGCTAAAAAAGCAGTCGATGTTTCAGCTGTTTTACCATTTACTAATCTAGGTACAGGAGCAATGTTTGCCGGTGTTATCGTTGGTTTGATTGCTACTGAAGCCTTTGTCAGAATCTCTAGAATTAAGAAGTTACAAGTTCATTTAGGTGAAAATGTTCCACCAGCTGTTGGTAAATCATTCGATGTTTTGATTCCTATGATCATCGTCTTATCATGCTCAGCGATTATTTCAGCACTACTTTACAATTTATCAGGAATGAATTTGATCAACTTGATCACAACATTCATTCAAGAACCACTCCGTCACATTGGAACAGGTATCTGGGGAGTTATCATTCTTTACTCACTAGGTAACTTACTTTGGTTATTCGGTATTCACCAATCAGTTATTTACAGTTCAATTCTAGAACCACTTTTGATCATCAATATTACACAAAATATTGCCGCATATAATGCCGGTAAAGCAATTCCTAATATTATCAATGTTTCCCAAGTTCAAACTTACGGTTTGATGGGTGGTTCTGGTTCAACACTTTGTTTACTAGTTGCTACATTCCTAGTTGGACACAGTGCTGTAACTAAGAACGTTGCTAAATTATCAATTGCACCTGGATTCTTTAACATCAACGAACCTGTTATCTTCGGTTATCCAATCGTTTATAATATTTCACTAGCTATTCCATTTGTACTTGTACCTGTTATGGGTCTTGTAATTAGTTATGTAACAACTGTT
Source organism: Companilactobacillus paralimentarius DSM 13238 = JCM 10415 (assembly GCF_001434985.1). Lineage (GTDB taxonomy): Bacteria > Bacillota > Bacilli > Lactobacillales > Lactobacillaceae > Companilactobacillus > Companilactobacillus paralimentarius. The sequence continues at coordinate 53,930 of NZ_AZES01000051.1, forward strand.
TTAGGTTGGATGAGCCCATGTGTTATCCAAGTTCCATGGACTACGCCAATTGGATTCAGTGCCTTCCTAGCTACTGCAGGTGACTGGCGTGCTGTTGTTATTCAATTGATTACCTTTGTATTAGGCGTTCTAGTATACATTCCATTCGTTATGATCAACGATAAGGTTCTTTCAAAAGAAAACCAAGGTATGGACGTCAAAGAAGCTTAGTTAAATATTTCTTAACTTATACTCTATGAATTTTTTAAATTCATAGAGTATTTTTTTGCTTAAAAAAGCTAATCAATTTGATGAATAATACGTGAAACTAATATGCCATTTGCAATAAATATTAGTAATGAATAAGTAAGTAGCTATTTTTATGATATTAATTATTAGAGAATGTACGTTTTAAAATTTGAACAAAGTTTTATCTACATGATGAAATTTTCAAATTAATTAAAGGCCGTTTGATTTGTTGGTAGGCTTCATATGAGCTCTTCAAAAAAAATATTATGAAAATAACAATTCTAAATTTTATGAAAAAGGTTTGTGATTAATATATGTATATTAGTAAAAGATTAATATGATCGTATTTAAGATTAAAATTCTTAAATTCAAATTAATGAGTGATAAGTGACAAAGCCTATGGCAAGTAAGAAAGACAGGCGTTTATTAATCGTGAACACTTTGAAGAATCACTATTTCCGTTTAAAATAGCAATGTGAGCTATGTCACAAAATACTATTGATTTTTGTAAATGTAACCGTTATCATGAAAATGAATCGATGGAAAAGGAGAAAATAATGTAGCGATGGTAGGTGTTATTAAAGAATAAAGGGTATGAAGAACCTTCTATAAAGAATTGAAATCATTGCTGAAGAATTAAGCATTCTTTCTACAGTGGTTTTGGAATCACATAAATTGGAGGGAGGAACTTGAGATGAAAAAGAGCTTATCTCAGTCTGCTTATGGTGGCATATCGGGTGAAAAATATGTACCGTATGTGACTGATAAAGATAATCATGGTGGCAGCTCAGTTGTAATGATCATGGGTGCCATATTAGCAGTTATTTTTGCCGCTTCAACAGCATATTCAGGTATGAAAGCTGGATTAACCGTTGCGGCTGGTATTCCTGGATCAATTATTGGATCAGGACTTATTGCCGCTTTTACTAAAAAGAAGGGCATGCTGGGGAAGAATTTATTACAAGGAATGTCTAGTGGTGGTGAATCAATCGCCAGTGGAATGATTTATGTTTTACCCGCCATTATTATTATTGGTGGTCGTGTCAACTTCATTGCAGGAGTTTTAGTTGGAGCTTTGGCTGTATTATTTGCAATTGGTACAGCTTCATTAGTTGAAAATTATTTAGTAGTTGAAGAACACGGAAAATTAGTTTATCCAGAATCGATGGCCATTTCAGAAGCCTTAGTTGCTTCCGAAGTTGGTGGTGATTCTTTGAAATTCATGGGAATTGGTTTTGGTATTGGTGGTTTATTGACGCTTTTAACAACACAAGTTTTCGGTTGGGTCAATAGTACGATCACTTATGTAGGTAATTCCTTCTATCGTTGGAAGATGTCGACAGAAGTTAATCCCATGTTAGCCGGTATTGGATTTGTTGTAGGACTGGATGTTGCTTTGACGATGTTTGCTGGTTCGATTCTATCCAACTTCGCGATAACTCCGTTAATTGCTAACTTTACTCAAATGGCAACTAATAATGCGAAGGATTGGAATGATGTAACAGTTCTTGTTAACCAGATGGGCGTTGATCAAGTTGCCGGTTCCTATTCGAAATATATTGGTGCTGGTATAATGCTTTGCGGTGGTATTGTCGGAGCTGTTAAGTTGATTCCAGTTATTGTTACATCCATTAAGAAAACTTTGAATGCCAGAAACGGTGGTAATGATGATCGTAACATGTTAGGTATTTGGTCATTAGTAATCGCTGTTGTTGCAATTTTTGTTGTTGGTTTCTTCGTTTCTGGTAACATCGCTATGGCTATTGCTGGTGGAATTCTTTCTATTATTTTGGCATTACTATTCGTTATTGTATCTGCTAGATTAGCCGGAACGATTGGTTGTTCAAATGCACCGGTTTCAGGAATGACAATTGCTTCATTAGTTATCATGACATTAGTCTTTGTTATCTTTGGATGGAAGAGTAATGCTGATAATCAGATCCTTCTATTGTTTGGTGTCTTCATTGTTACCGCCATTTCTGTTGGTGGTGCTTATATGCAGACTCAAAAAGTTAGTTTCGTTATCGGTGGTAATAAGAATGAAATGATGAAATACTTCATGATCGCCGCAATGATTGGTGTTATCGTGGTTGTTGGTACTACCGTTATTCTTGAACCTCAACTAAAGATTACAGGTTCAAATCCACCATTCGGTATGCCACAAGCAAACTTGATTGCTACTTTGACAACTGGAATCATGTCAGGAAATCTTCCTTGGATCATGATCATTATCGGAGTTGTCATGGCGATTGTTTGTTGGATGTTAGGTCTATCAATTATGACAGTTGCCTTAGGATTTTATCTACCAATTTCAACAACTTCAATTATCCTAGTTGGTGCTTTGATCAAATTATTAATTGATAAAGTAACAAAAGATAAAGAGTTGAAGAATAGACGTATCCAAAGTGGTGTCAGTTTATCATCAGGTTTAATCGCCGGTGGTTCAATTATTGGATTGATCGGAATCATCCTACATGTTACAGGGGTACTTGGAGACAAGACTCCAGCCGGCTTTGCTGGTAGTAATGAAATGGGCTTGATTTTGTTAGCAGTCTTGATTATTGCTATTATCATTCCATTGTTAAATATCAAAAAGGAAGCAAAATAAGTAAGGGGCGATGAAAATGGCTAAACGTCCAGAGTTAACTGAAGAAGATTTGAAACACATGGTATTTCAGAAAAATCCTGAAGTAACCTATAAGAGAAAAGCAGGGATTATAACAATTGTTCGGGAACAGAATCATCCGATTCAAAAATTTTTCCGTAAATTGCATATGCATATTCCTGAAGAGTCTTATCTAGAAATGGATGAGTATGGCAGCTATGTTTTCACTAAGGTTAATGGACGTCGTAACGCCTATGAAATTGGTAAAGAGCTCGCTGAAAAGTTTCCAGATACTGATAAATATCGTTACACAAGATTAGTTTTATTTTTGCAACAAATTGAGAGTGTCGACCACCTAATAGAACGAGTATCATAATAATTAAATAATCATAATTTTTATTAATGGGGGATATTAAAATGACAGATCGTATTGAATTATCAGCATGTACATCAATCATGGTTGGTAAGAAAGCTTCAATGGATGGAGCAACTTATATTTCAAGAAACGAAGATCGATTGAATGCTATTTATAGAAAACGTATCATCGTTCAACCAGCTGTTTCTGGACGTGACGCAACTTATGTTTCACCATACAATAAGATGACAGCACCATATCCTACAAGTGGCTACCGTTACACATCAACACTTGATGCTGATCAAAGTACAGGTCCTAATGAAGAAGATGGTTTCAACGAAAAGAACGTTGGTATGAGTGCTACAGAAAGTGTTTATGCCAATGAAAAAGTTTTAGCTTTCGATCCATATGTTAAAAATGGACTAGCTGAAGATTCACTAGCAACATTAGTTTTGCCATACATTAATTCAGCTCGTGATGGAGTTAAATATCTTGGTAGATTAGTTGCTAAGTATGGTTCTGCCGAAGGTAACGGACTTCAATTCAATGATAAAGATGAAGTTTGGTACATGGAAGTAGTAACAGGACATCAATGGGTTGCTGTACGTATTCCTGATGACTGTTATGCCGTAGCCGCTAACCAAGTAGCTATTCAAGATATCGATTTTAATGACCCTGACAACTATATGTGGGCTGACGGAATTCAAGAGTTTGTTTCAGAACATAACTTGAATCCAGACTTTGATCGTTGGGACTTCAGACATATCTTCGGAACAGATACTGAGAAGGATCATCATTACAACACACCAAGAGTATGGTTTGCACAACGTTATTTGAATCCATCAATTGAACAAGATCCAGAATCAGCTGAACTACCATTTATCAGAAAAGCTGAAAAGAAGATTGCCGTTGAAGACATTCAATATCTATTGAAGTCACATTACAATGAAACAAAATATGATCCACTAGGTAGTGGTAGCGAGCATGACAAGAAGACATACCGTGCTATTTCACTATCAAGAACAGCAAATTCTCACATTCTTCAAATGAGAGATTCAGACAAGAATGGAGCTGCTGGAGTAGAGTGGACAGGATTTGGAATTCCAAGCTTCTGCCCACAAGTACCATTCTTTACAAATGCTAATGATATTGATGAATCATACAGTTATACACCAGAGAAGATGGATTTAAAGAGTGCATATTGGATGTATGAAGCTTTAGCAATGGTAGTAGAAAGCCATTATAAGGAATTTGTAGAACCAAACTTGGATTATCAAAAAGCCTTATCAGAATGGGCAAGAAGAAGGATTGCTGCAGTAGATGAAAAAGCGGTTAAGATGACAGGAGATGCCTTAACAGATTATCTAACAGAGCAAAACCATGAGATTGTAAAACATTACAATGAAGAGACAATGAAACACCTAGCAGATTTGGTAACACAAGGAACAGAATTAAGTAAACTAACATTCAAGATGGATCCAAATCTATAGAGAGCATAACAGGGCGGTTAGACTACGAGGATTTGCCTAAGTCCTGGAATCACCCGCGAACCGTGCGAGTAATTTCAAGACTGTAGCAAACCGGAAGGAATTGGCCTGCACAGCTCGTTTCCACTATCAAACATAGAACCATGGTTGTAAAAAAAACAGAAGAATGATTATTCCAAACAGAGCCAACAATCCCGGACAAAACCAAGAATTCATAACATATCAAAATCCTTCAATCCAAAATTAAAAATAAGACATAGATAACACTTGCGTTTAAAAAGAGCTCTGTAAGAAATAGACGCAGTAAGAATAATCATTCTATCTAAAAACAAAAAAACGGCAAATGTTGTATCAAACATTTGTCGTTTTTTCTTTTCAGAAAATACTAATCGTAATAAAATAGTGATGAATTTAACAAATAAAAAATGTAAACTTATAAATAATATGGTAAATCGGGAGTAATTTATATGAAAGAATTACGTTTTAAAAGTGTTTTCGACATAATTGGACCGGTTATGGTGGGCCCAAGTAGCTCACATACTGCGGGTGCAGCCAGAATTGGTAAAGTTGTTCATGATATTTTTGGTGAGAAACCTGACAGAGTAACTATCTATTTATATGAATCTTTTGCTAAAACTTATCGAGGTCATGGAACTGATGTTGCTTTAGTTGGTGGGCTTCTTGGTATGGAACCAGATGATAAAAGATTGGCAGATTCTTTAAAGATAGCTTATGAACAAGGAATCAAAGTTGCTTTTGTTCCAAAGAGTGACAAAGTTGATCATCCTAATACAGCTAAAATTAGATTAGTTAAAGGTGATCATGATTTAACTGTGACGGGGGTTTCTATTGGTGGAGGAAATATTCAAATTTCAGAAATCAACGGTTTTAAGATGTCACTTAGTTTAGGAACACCAACCTATATCACGGTACATCAAGATGTTGCTGGGATGATTGCTAAAGTTACTGACGTTTTCTCAAATTTTGACATTAATATCGGAACTATGACTGTTACTAGAACTTCTAAAGGTGAGAAGGCCATCATGATCATTGAAGTTGATGAACGTCGTCAACGTGATGAAATTTTACAGAAATTACGTGTATTACCAAACGTTGATAATGCTACATATTTTGAATAGGAGTAACACTGATGTTTTATACAATTAAAGAATTAGTCAAACAAAGTGCTGGTTATGATTCTGTCGCTGACCTAATGGTACAAACAGAAATGGAAAATACTGATCGTAGCAAGGAATTTATTCGTTCAACGATGGAACATAATCTGGAAGTTATGGAAAACTCTATTAAAGAAGGCGTTGCTGGTGTTAAATCGGTAACCGGTTTAACTGGTGGTGATGCTAAAAAGATGAATGCTTATATCGAAAAAGGGGATTTTTTGAGTGGCAAACCAATTTTGGAAGCTGTTCGAAATGCGGTGGCTGTCAATGAAGTCAATGCCAAGATGGGCTTGATCTGTGCGACTCCAACCGCTGGTAGTGCCGGTGTTTTAGCTGGCGTTCTAGTAGCGACTAGAGATCGACTCCATCTAACTCGAGATCAACAAGTTGATTTCTTATTTACTGCTGGAGCTTTTGGATTGGTAATTGCTAATAATTCATCAATTGCTGGTGCTGAAGGTGGTTGTCAGGCTGAAGTGGGTTCCGCTGCCGCAATGGCTTCGGCGGCCTTGGTTTGTGCTAAAGGTGGGACAGCCCAAATGGCAGCCGAGGCTATTTCCATTACTTTACAAAATATGATGGGCTTAGTTTGTGATCCTGTGGCTGGATTAGTGGAAGTACCTTGTGTTAAACGTAATGCCTTAGGGGCATCTCAAGCAATGATTTCAGCTGATATGGCCCTGGCAGGAATCACAAGTGTTATCCCAACCGACGAAGTGGTTGAAGCTATGCATCAAGTGGGACAAAGGATGCCTTCTATTTTTAAAGAAACCGCTGAAGGTGGTCTAGCAACAACACCAACAGCTTTGAAGTTAAAAAAAGAAATTTTTGGTGAATAGAAAAGCGTAATTTATTAATGATGTACAAAAATCTACTATATTTTAGGAGTCTACTTTTAGATAAAAATACATATTAACTTTACGAATGTTTTATCATTTTCTACGATATCCACAGCTGAACATATGATTTGAAACTAATTTTGTGGGAAGACAAATCTCAAATAATGGCACTTAAATAGATTTTTAAAGTTGAAAGAGCAAATCTTTCAGCTTTTTTGATTATTCAGAAGTAAACTATTATATAAGAAAATTTTTTAATGGAAGGAATTTTATTAATGAAAAGACATACGCATGCAGCATGTACCTCAGTTATGGTGGGTAAAAAGGCCTCAATTGATGGTTCTAATTACATAGCTCGGAATGAAGATAATTTTGTAGCTAATTGGCCTAAGAAGTTTTATGTACAAAAGGCGGTTCAGAATCGTCATGAGACTTATGTTTCACCATACAATAAACTAACTGTTGAACTGCCAGAAAATGGTTATCGTTATACGACTTCTCCAGATGCTAATCAGGATGAAGGTTATTATGAGGAAGATGGTATCAACGAAAAGAATGTAGGAATGAGTGCAACTGAAAGTGTTACTGCTAACGAAAAAGTTCTGGCATACGATCCTTTGATTGAAAACGGAGTAGCTGAGGATTCCATAACTACTTTAGTATTGCCATATATCAATTCCGCACGTGAAGGCGTTGAATATTTAGGGAATTTGATTGCTAAGTATGGTTCTACCGAAAGTAATGGTGTTGAGTTCTTTGACAAAGATGATATTTGGTATATGGAAATTGCTACAGGTCATCATTGGGTTGCTATTCGTATTCCTGACGATTCTTATGCCGTAGCCGCTAATCAAATTGGTATTGAAAAAATTGATTTTTCTGATCCAGAGAATTATATGTGGTCTGAAGGTATTCAAGAGTTCGTTGCTAAAAATAATTTGAATCCAGACTTTGATAGTTGGAATTTCAGACATATTTTTGGAACTGATACTAAAAAGGATCGTCACTACAACACACCACGTGTTTGGTACGGTCAAAAAATGTTGAATCCATCTATTGAACAGAATCCAGAATCATCTGATTTGCCATTCTTGAGAAAACCAGAGAAAAAGATTTCTGTTGAAGATATTCAAGCTATCTTGGCATCACATTATAATGAAACAAAATTCGATCCTTTGGGTAGTGGTAGTGAAGAGGACAAGAAACGTTATCGTGCAATTTGCTTATCAAGAACTATGAACTCACATATTTTGCAAATGCGTGAGACTGATAATGGTAACCAGGCAATTGAATGGAAAGGCCTAGGGATGCCTTGTTTCAGTGCTTACGTACCATTCTTTACCAATGCCAATGCAATTGATGAATCGTACAGCTTTGTACCAGAAAAAATGAATTTGGATAGTGCTTATTGGTTATACACAGCCTTGGAGTTTGTTGTGGAAAGTCACTATCAAGAATTTGTTGAACCAAACCTAGATTATCAAAAAGAATTAGCTCAATGGGCACGTCAAAAGATAGCAGAAGTGGACAAAGAGTCCCAGAATCTTTCAGGAGCTGATTTAACAGATTACTTGACTGATCAGAATAAAGTTATTGCTAAACACTTTAATGAAGCTACTAAAGCCCATCTGGCTGATTTAGCTACACAAGGAACGGAGTTAAGTAAATTAACATTTAAGATGGATCCAAATCTTTAGAGAGTGAAGCAAGGACGACCAGCTTGTTTCCATAATAACAACAAAACAACCTAGTGCAATGACCACATTTGATGGTTATCGTTCTAGGTTGTTTTTGATTTAAAAATATTATTTAACTTGATAACGTAAAATGGTTTTACGTTTATCGGGGGCTACACGTCGAGCATCTGACAAATAGATTTCACGATGAATTTTAGATGCGCGTTGCTTATTTTGTTTAGAAACAAATTGATCAATTTGTTCAAAACTAGCGGGTTCGTCATCGTAACTACCTACGTGTAAAATTTGAGCTACTTTCACTGCGGGATAAGTTTTAATCTCTAATTTATCTAATTCTGAAGGATTCTTCTTTTCTTTAACGGTCTCTAAAGCTGTAGCAATTATGTTATCTGGTACAAAATCAGGAATACGGATCATAATATCATAACTAAATTCGTTTTTATCCAGATGGTCTAGTTGCTGTCCTTTAGCGGTTAAAGACCAAACGCCTTCTAGTGGAAAAACGACATAATCGTCAAACTCTAAATTTTTATCAACGGCATATTTTCTATAAGCCGCTTTGATGCCGTAGGCTACAGGATATAGCGTCTGAATTTTCTTGCTGAATTCAGGTCCATTAGGATCACCTATGCCGTGAAGGGAAGTGAACCTCTGACTTTGAATTGATAAAATTTGAGGATTTCTTTTAGTTGAATATAATTCTTTTTCTTGTTTGCGCCATTCATATTTCATGAAAGTTGGCCTCCAGAATACTGTTTAAAATGTATTCTATACTTTTATCATTGGGTAGCCAATGGTGTCTTTGACGTTTCTGTTTGTTGTTGTAGAGCAATCAAAGCAGAACCGCTACTGATAGTTTCATCTGGTTCGGATTCGATACGGAAGTAGTCTTTACTATTAGTAATGATGACCATGACGGTATCATCGAGTCCCTTATCTTGGATGACTTTAGGATCAAAGGTACCTAATAGATCACCTTTAGCGACTTCTTGATTCATTTTAACGGCAGTAGTAAAACCTTTTCCATTTAAAGAAACTGTATCAATACCAATGTGGACTAATATTTCAATACCGCTATCAGTTGTTAATCCATAAGCATGACCGGTCTCAGCCACAACGTTTAACTTACCCGATTGGGGAGCCTAAATGTTGATTTTTCCAGTTGCCTTAGGTTTGATAGCAATTCCTTCACCCATCATCTTAGATGAAAAAACAGGATCGTTGACAGTTTTCAAATCGACGGTTTGACCATCAATCGGTGCATAAACAGTATTATCTTGAACAGGATCTTTATCTTTAGTATCAGCTACTAAGATTTCCTTTGGAATAGCAAACATATTAGTAGCAATAAATGCTATTACAACGGTTAATAAAGAAACAATTGTGTAAATGATTAAATCACGAGCATTGTAAATGTACATTAGATAAGAAGGTACAACGGCCAATCCATATGAGTTGGCAGCGACTTTGAAAATACTTAGAATAGCTGCACTGAAGCCGCTAGTTAGGACTGTGACAATCAATGGTCTGAAGTTGTATCTAATAAGAATACCAAAAAGCGTTGGTTCAGAAACACCGAATAGTTGTGATGAAAAGGCTCCAACAAAGGTTGCTTTAGCTTTTTTAGATTTAGTCCTCATAATCATAGCCAGAGCAACACCAACATTGGCAAAGCCATACATAGCTTCCAAAACAATTAATGGGTTCAAATGAGTTGCGGCTAGAAGTGATGTTTCGATAGCAATCATCATTTGATGAATACCAACTAGGACCATTAGTGGATAGGCAGCACCAATCAAGAAACCACCAATACCAAATGGTAAACCAATAACACCTTCGACACCGGCAACCATGAGATTTTCAATCCAATGAACAATAGGTCCAACGCCAAGAATCATGATACCAAAAGTTAAAAGCATGGTTAAAAAGGGCGTGATAATCTGATCTAACACATTAGGAACATGTTTGTGGAAATAATTTTCCATTTTGGCACCAATAAAACCAGCAACTAAAGCAGTTAAAACAGATCCTTGACTACCAATAACGGGGATGTGACCGAAAAGCATAATAGCTTTAGCAGAACCACCGGCAACATCATAGGCATTTGGTAGATTAGGTGAGACAAGCATCAAACCAATAACGATACCAATGATGGGAGTTCCTTTGAAGTATCTGAAAGTGGACCAAACAATTAAAGCTGGTAAAAATGAGAAGACAGTTCCAGTTAAAACAGATATTACGGTATTGACGTTAGCAGGAATATCTGATGGAACGACACCGAATAACTTTAGAACTTGTGCATTAGTGAAAGCACTCTGGAGTCCTAAGAAAAGACCAGTTGCGGCAATAACCGGAATGATAGGAATGAAGATACCAGATAACATTGCCATGAATCTTTGCAATTTAGTTTTATTGGAATTATCGTCATTTTCTGTAGTATCGACGTTATCTTTTCCGTAAATAGCATTAACAGTGCCTAATTTATCTATTGCGGCATAGACATCATTAACTAGACCAGTACCGATAATAACCTGATATTGACCTGAACCAAAGAAGACACCTTTGACGAGATCAAGATTTTCAATTTTTTTATCATCAATTTGTTTGCGATTCTTAACAACGAAACGTAGTCTTGTTTGGCAATGTGTAACAGATTCAATATTGTCGACACCTACAAGGTCAACGATTTGTTGTGCTAATTTACTATAATCTTTAGCCATGGTTTTTCACCTCAATGAGAACTGCTTGATATGGAAGCAATTCCTCTGATTTTAGATCTGAATAATTGTTTAAAAGAACTTTACCTAAGGGAAGCTGAATTTGCTTAGCTTGAGAACTAAGATTGACGAATACTTGTGCGTGTTGACCGCGTTGATAAGTGATGACGCTTGAAGTGGAATTCTTGATTGGAATGAAGTCACCATTCAATAGGTCATCATTAAGTGATGAAGTCTGTCTGATTTGGATCATTGCACGATAAAAGTTCAAAATCGAAGTTTCATCTTTATCTTCAGTATGCCAATTTATTTGAGGATTATGTTTGCCTAAACCAATCCAGGTTTTGTGACCAGTATTGAACCCATCATTGATTTCATTACTCCAAGGATATGGCAGACGAGCGTTGTCACGAGAACGATCATTGACAAATTTAAGTGCCTCTTTAGCACTGAAACCCTCTTCAATAGCTCGATAATAGTTATCAGGACTAGAGATGTCATTGAATTGTTTGATAGAAGTTCTCTGCGCGTTTTGAACTCCTAGCTCTTGACCTTGATAAATGAAGGGGCAACCTCTGAGAAAAAAGAAGAGCGTTGCTAGAGCTTTAGCACCAACTTTATTGCGATAGGCGGGATCCTTAATGTACTTGTTGATACTACGTGGTTGATCGTGGTTCTCTAAGAAATTAGCACCCCAACCGTACTTTTGAATCGCCAACTGACTCTTGATAATGGCTTCATTTAATTCTTGGACAGTCCAGTTAGTTTGGTGATACCATTCTGAACCGGAACGGACATCAATGTCAGCGTAATGAAAATCAAAGATCATTGAGAAATAACCTTTTTTGCCGATGAATTTATCTAGTTGGTCGTATTGAACGCCACTAGCCTCACCAATTGTCACAGCATTAGCTGGTTTGAAGGTATGTTCATTCAACTCATTTAGAAAGACGTTAATACCGGGACGATTTTCAGCTTTACGCTTAACTTTACCTAGACCATCATTACCGTCAGGTGTAATTGAGGCAAAATCTTGATCCTTTTTGATAAAAGTGATGGCATCAATTCTGAAACCGGCAATACCTTTTTTTAGCCACCAATTGATCATGTCGTAAAGGGCAAAGCGTAATTCTTTATTTTCCCAGTTTAAGTCAGGTTGTTGTTTAGAAAAGACATGATGATAATAAAGATTGTTTTCGCCAGGTACTAATGTCCAAGAGGAACCTTTTCCAAAATTGGAACGCCAGTTGTTAGGTGGTAAATTATTTTTACCTTCTTTAAAAATATAAAAATTGCGGTAGGGACTATTGGGATTTTTAATAGCATCTTGGAACCAATAGTGTTGATTAGAAGTATGATTGAGCACTAAGTCCATAATAATTTTGATGTTCAAATCTTTGGCTTTTTGAATTAATTCATCTAAATCCTTCATAGTGCCAAACATTGGATTGATGGCCTTGTAGTCTGAAATATCATAACCATTATCGACCATTGGTGATTGATAAACTGGGGATAACCAAATAGTTGTGATTCCTAGAGTATGAATCTTGGGTAATTCTTGAATGATACCGCGAATATCACCGATACCATCGTTATTTGAATCTTTGAATGAGGCGGGATAAATTTGATAAAAAATTTCCTTCTTCCACCAATTATTATTTGTTGATAGCATAAATATTTTCTCCATTCATATATGGAATCGATTCCATATTAGTTATAAAAAAATGCTTAAGCACTTTTTCGAATTATCAATTTTAATTGGCTGTACGATAAATAGAGTTGATAGGCATTTTGCCATCAACTCTATTTTTGTAT
>NZ_AZES01000052.1 GCF_001434985.1 Companilactobacillus paralimentarius DSM 13238 = JCM 10415
TAGGACTTCCAGATTTTTCGACCTTTGAAAAAGCTAGTGATGTTCAAACTGCTATTACAAGTGCAATTAAAGGAATTGCACCGACAGATTTAACAAATTATCCGACTAAGAGTGATGTAACAACTGAAATAAGTACTGCTGTATCTGGAATTAAACCAACGGATTTAAGTAATTATCCAACCAAAACTGATGTAACAACTGAAATAAGTAGTGCTGTGTCTGGAGCAAAACCAGATTTAACAAATTACCCTACAAGGTCAGAAATGACTACGGCAATAACTAAGGCAACACCAGACGTATCTAGTTTTGTGAATATGACACAGGTTCAAAGTGCAATAACTAATGCTAACATTGTTCTTAAAAAGGTATGGGAGGTTAATGACTAATTTTAAAAAGGTAGGGGAGGTTAATGACTAATTTTAAGAAAGTAGGAGAGATTAATGACTGACATAGTTCAAATGTCAAAGGATGGAGCAAAATTCTATCCACAAACACATGCACAAGCTGTATTAGGACTTCCAGATTTTTCGACCTTTGAAAAAGCTAGTGATGTTCAAAC
>NZ_AZES01000053.1 GCF_001434985.1 Companilactobacillus paralimentarius DSM 13238 = JCM 10415
AAAAAGGCTGTGACTTGGTCGAATTTAGAAGGACGATGGCAAAGCTTACGGTTCTTTACATACTTTTGATGTGCAGTGTCAGGAAAGTAGCAATTCAAGTGTTGAACTTTACCATTAACTTTCTTGATCTGCTCAACAGTACCTCTGTTAATTTCATTATTAATAGTCTGAGGTGAAACGCCGATAGCTTTAGCTATCTGGCGATTCGA
>NZ_AZES01000054.1 GCF_001434985.1 Companilactobacillus paralimentarius DSM 13238 = JCM 10415
CACTTGGATTCAATTTATTTTGTCCAAGTGGCTAACTTGTTATTGAAATTTTCGTTTATTTTAAATATGTTTATCTCGTATCTCTTTTATTTTTTAGCATTTAATTCTGTTTACGATATGAAATTAATTCCACTTTACAAAAAGATACTCTTTCTTCCCGCCTTTTATTTTGCCGCCATTTTTATTGCCGTATTTGTCAACGACACCGTCTATTTAGTGCTTCTAGTGGTCATTTACTTCTCTTTAAGAAACAAAAATTCTAACAAATATTACCTGGTAAATTCCATATTGCTGGCACTTCTATTCGAATTCACTTCTTCAATAATTGCTTCCGTTATTATTACAAAAATCTATCTTGTTTATAAAATAAACGATTTATTATTAATAACTGGTACGCTCTTGATTCAGTTTATTATTTTGCTAATAATTATTTTTATCTTTAAAAAACTTAAGTTGAATAGTCTCATTCAAAATTTTAATTCACCATACCTGAGCATAGTTTTAACCTATTCTTCTATGGTCATACTTGCCTTTATGTATTTTATCCAAAAATTCAAAGCTTATTTAGACTTAACAACAGGTATTCTAATTTTTCTGATTGTCCAAGGAATCGCTATTGCCTTCATCTTCATTCATGAGAATGTCCGTCAAAAGGAAGCTTACGAAAAGAAATTGATGGCTGAACAATTAGATAATTTAAGCGATTATACTAAACAGCTTGATAGTGACCAAAAAGAAATGCATAAATTTCGCCATGATTACAAAAATATTCTTAACAGTTTAAACGAAATTGCTATTACCAATAACAACAATGATTTGAAAAGCTCACTAAACGAATTGGAAGGTTACTCAACTAAATACTTCAGTAATATTTCTATGGATGACTTTAAAGATTTGGAATACATCTCAAATCCCTATATTAAGTCACTCATGATCAGTAAATTGAAAACTATTAAATCTAACAATATCGACTGCTATTTTGAATGCAAAAGTGATATCGACAATGTAAGTATCAATATTTTTGACCTCATAAGACTAATGGGAGCTAGTATTGATAATGCCATTGAAGCGGTTAAAGAACAGCCAAATGGCAAGATCCAAATTATCCTGATTAACACTGATGGACAATTAGAAATCTCGATTAAGAACACTATTGTCAAACACATTTCCGTTTCTAAAATTGAACAATATGGCTTTTCTTCCAAGAAGAATCATGACGGGCTTGGTATGATTAACATCCAAGATATTAAAAAGAAGTATAAAAACCTTTTGGTTTCCTACAATACCCGCAATAATTGGTTCAGCATGCAATTTACCATTACAAAATCAGGAGGGAAAAAATGAGTTATCCTATTATTATTTGTGAAGATAATCCAATCGAGCTGAAACAACTCAATACTCTGATTGAAAACTATCTCCTCTTTCATAATAATTTCTTCGAAATTGAACGTACTGCTCAAAGCCCTCGAGATATTCTTCAGTACTTACGAACATCCCAACCTAACCGTGGAATTTACTTTTTGGATATCGACTTACAAGCAAAAATTGACGGTATCGATTTGGCAAAAAGAATTCGAGAATTTGATGTAGAAGCCAATATTATTTTTACTACTACGCATGAGGAGTTAGCACCAGAAACTCTCAAGCGAAAGGTTGGTGCCATTGGTTTTATCGAGAAACAACAAGACCTCGAAGCCTATCGTGACGAAATTTATGACACACTTACTTATGTAGAAAAGCTAATTAAAAAATCATTAGAATATCATCAGCAAAACTTTGTCTTTGAAATCGGTACGCAAATATTTAATTTTAATCAAAATGAAGTTTATTCAATCGAATCGTCCAAAATTCCTCACCAATTAATCTTTATATCCGATAATGGTCAATACGAATTCTATGGCAAACTCAATGATTTAGAAAAGAAATACGCTTTCTTATTTAGAATTAGTCGTTCCTGTCTTATCAATCCAATCAACATCAGACAGATTGATTTTCCATAGGGAAAGCTACTAAATTAAAGAAGAAACTGCAATCTATCACTAATATTTAAAGCAAAAGGATTCGAGCAATCACGCTCGAGTCCTTTTATTTTTATCCTTTTCAAGACATAAAACCACCCCATCCAAGATATTTCAACTCTAAATAATCACACAGTTGTTAAAATTATCAGTGTAAAGAATCAATTATGATACGGGGTGAATATTATGAAAAACATATTTAGCACACTATTCATTATTATTGGTATCTGGCAATTTTTCGCAACAACGAATTATTTCAAAACTATCAAAACATCAGGTGGCAAATCCACATCAGCATTTTCACCGATGGCAATTTGGTTCTCATTTATACTTGCAATCACTTTTATCATTTTGGGACTTGGTTCACTCTTTAATTGGCTCTAAAATTTCTTAACAACACAGGAGATATCATGCCGCAAAAAATAATCCAACTAATACTCCTTTTACTACTACCGATATTTATACAGCTAAATGCCTTAACCATGGTCTCAAAATCAGGCAATATCGTCTTTACACTAATTATGTTTGGAGCTATCTTATACGTGTTAATTCGCATTACCAAAAAATACGATTTACCATACCAGCACCTTCCTCACAACTATCTTCGAAAAAACTAAGAATATTTACAGTAATATCCTTTCACATCAATTATTGAATATAATATCGACAACCCTATTTTTCTTATAAAGGAGGTGACAAAACAAATGGCTAAACTAACTTGGTTTGCTGGTGGCAAAGATCGTGGTGATGAAGCAATTGCTATCATCGATGACTTACTTAATAATTTAAATACCGATGCCAACAAACAACCTCTACAAGAGGTACTAATCGAATTCAAAGATGAACTAGAAAAAAGAGGATCCGCCGTTCCCTACATCTTAAGTAGGATGAACATATCAATTTCTAACGCACTTCATAAGAACAAAATTTCATTAACAGAAGAACAACAATCTAAACTACAAAAATTAACTCAATTATCAAATATCAGATATGGCTATTAAAATAAACGACGTCCATTCAGATTAATCAATCCACAAAATTAAAGTGAATTGAGATTCCTGAATAGACGTCGTTTTTTAATTCTAAATTTAGAAGCAGAATCTAGTCTGGAACAAAAAATCATTAGCTTCAAGTCGCGTCCGCTACGTTCCAGCGGCCCACAGATTTTTTGTGGAAGACGACATATTTACCCACTAAAAAAGACCTCAAACGAGGTCTCTTCCATTTCTATATTTGTCCAACTTCAACTGAAACTTCATTGGATAATTTTTTATCTAAGAATTTTTGAATCTCTTTATATGACACATTAAAATTCATTTCCACTTGTTGTGGTCTCTTTGTATTAAAAATGACTGCTACTTTTGGTTTACTACCTTGCAACTCGATTGGTATCAAAGTTACGTGAATGATTTGCGAGTAATCCAAAACACCCGAATAGAATCCGTTGATGACGATTTTCTTCGAACCAATTCCCCCAACACCATTCATAATGTTAAGTAACATGAATAAAGCAACCATGATGATGTAAGATAATTGATTTGTTGGTGAGAAAAGTAGCCAGGCACCAATGAAGGCGGCAAAGATCAGCGATGAAACCTTATAAATTGATTTGATTTCAATTTGGGACTGCCAATACACATTGAAGGCTGCACCAAGGAAAAAGATGATATCAACTATTATTAAAATTACATTCATTTTGACTTTATCCCTTTTCTAAAAAATTTAAAATATTGTTCCTTACTATTTCCATTACATCTATATTGTATCGTAACAGTGTGACAAATACATGAAGTTGCGTATTAGAAACGTAAAATTATGCATTTAAACATAAATTTTTGTTTATTAATAACATTATTGGCACAGAATTATTACCCTAAACCGTCATCTATCCTTTGAAATCACAGCTTTTAATATTATTTTGTTAAGTTGTCCTAATTATTAAGTTTACTGGGTTTAAAAGACACCTCTAACATGATATTATATGTTGAGAATAAAAAGGGGGAGAACAGCTTGAGTGAAAAAAATAAAAAACACGAAAGCCTAATTCATTACGCTAACGGTCCTTCCTTGGAAGAAATTAATGATACCGTTGATGTTCCGACAGACGCAGGTTTCTTTAAAACCTTGTTAGCATATAGTGGACCAGGTGCCTTGGTCGCCGTGGGTTACATGGATCCCGGTAACTGGGTAACATCTATCGCTGGTGGTGCCCAATTTAAGTACAAATTACTATCCGTTATCTTGATTTCTAGTTTAATTGCGATGCTACTACAATACATGTCAGCTAAACTAGGTATCGTGACCGGAAGAGATTTGGCACAACTAACGAGAGATCGAACTAGTCGAGTCGGAGGATTCTGTTTATGGATCATCACCGAATTGGCTATCATGGCAACCGATATCGCCGAAATTATTGGTTCAGCGATTGCCTTGAAATTGCTATTTAATATACCGGTATTATGGGGTGTTATCATCACGGCCTTTGATGTTCTATTACTATTGGTCTTGATGAAACTAGGATTCAGAAAAATTGAAGCTATCGTAGCCACACTTATTATGGTTATTCTATTAGTCTTCTTGTATGAAGTTATTTTGGCTAAACCAGATGTTGGCCAGATGATTGTCGGATTCATCCCCGAACCTAAGATTTTACAAAATCAGAGTATGCTTTACCTATCATTAGGTATTGTTGGTGCAACAGTTATGCCACATAACTTATACTTGCATTCATCTATTTCACAGGCTAGAAAATACGACCGTAATGATCCAAAGAGTATTCATCAAGCCGTTAGATTCTCAACTTGGGATTCAAATATCCAATTAACATTAGCCTTTGTTGTTAATACTTTACTATTATTACTTGGTGCTGCATTATTCTATGGTACAAATAGTGATTTGGGACGTTTCGTTGATCTATTCAATGCCCTTCAAAATCCAAAGGTTGCCGGTGCAGTTGCTAGTCCCGTACTAAGTATTTTGTTTGCCGTTGCCCTATTGGCATCTGGTCAAAACTCAACTATTACTGGTACACTTTCCGGACAAATTGTTATGGAAGGTTTCATCCATATGAAGATGAAACTATGGGCAAGACGTGTTATTACTCGTCTTCTATCCATTATTCCAGTTATCTCGTTTGCCATTATTTTCCACGGTAACGAAGCTAAGATTGAATCACTTTTGACATTGTCACAAGTATTCTTGAGTGTCGCTTTACCATTTTCAATTTTCCCATTGATCAGATTCTCCAGTAACAAGAAACTTATGGGTGAATTTGCCAATAATAAATTTATTGAATATCTAGGTTACTTTGTTGCGGTAGTGCTAACTATTTTGAATATTTGGTTAATCTATACAACATTTGTGCCAACCGCTTAAAAGTTAAAGAGCAGTTTCTTCGAAAATGAGGGAACTGCTTTTTTTATTTACTCCTTATATCAAAATGGAAGTATACTTCCATTTTCTTTTTCAAACCTTAATTGTAAATCGATCCTCTAATCTGGTATCATTTACCCAACAATACAAATAGAAAGCAAGGAATACTGATTGAATGCATTAGTAAATATGTACGGTCCATTCTTTGATCTTCATAACTGGGCAACTGTTATTGAATCGGGGGAAGATTGGTTAGTTATCTTATCATTGGTAGTCATGGAGTGTATGTTGTCAGTCGACAACGCGGTAGTTTTGGCCGCTCAAACACAATCACTGCCTAACAAAGTTGAACAAGAAAAGTCATTATTTTACGGACTATTCGGTGCTTATATCTTTAGATTCTTAGTTATCGGTGTCGGGGTCTACTTGATTAATTTCTGGTGGATCAAAGTCTTTGGTGCCGCCTACTTGTTCTATCTCTTCTTAAATCACTTTTTCTTTAGTAAGAACAAGAAGGTTGAGGTTCCAACAGAACCTAAAAAAGAGAATGTCTTTGAAAAACATCTTCACATTTCCAGATTCTGGCAAGTCGTTATCTCAATTGAATTAATGGATATCGTCTTCTCAATTGATTCTGTTTTGGCCTCACTAGCCATTTCCAGTAACCCGGTTATCGTCTTAATTGGTGGTATGATTGGTATCCTAGCTATGAGAGGTATCGCTGAACTAATCATGGGCTTGATGAGTAAGATTCCTGAACTAAACGGTATGGCTTACTTCTTGATCATGTTCATTTCGGTAAAATTATTCTTGTCGATTCCAGCGATTGACATCGAAATACCTAATCTTGTCTTCGTAGGTGTCTTAGTTGGTGCCATCATCGTTACCCTAATTATTCATATTATCAACAATAACAGAGCTCCCAAGAGCAAGAAAAAATAGCCTCCGTCAGGAAGCTATTTTTTATTTTGCAATTTCGAATGTTTCAAACTGTAAGTGAAGTAAACAACGATTCCAATCAAGATCCAAATTCCAACACTGATTTTAGAAATAGCTGGCAACATCAATAAGAAGTATAAACTAGCTACCCCAGCAAAAATTGGTAGGAATGGATACCAAGGCATCTTGAAACCTGTATTAGGAATGTCTTTACGATGACGTAGAGGAATAATTCCAAAGGAAATAAAGACAAAGGCCAACAACGTTCCAGCATTGATCAATGACGTTAATTCAGTCAATGGCACTAAGCCCGCAAAGAAAGCTTGAACTACTGTCGCTACTAAAATGGCATTCTTTGGAACTGAATATTTGAAGTCGACTTGTCCCATTTTCTTAGGCAACAATCCATCGCGGCCCAAAGCGTAAACTAGACGAGATCCACCAAAAAACATCGTCAACAATGATGTGAAAATACCGACTAAGGCACCAATGGTAATCAGTTTATTCCAAGTATCCAGATGTACGACTTTCAACGCATAAGCGGCTGGATCATCAACGTTTAAGTCCTTATAATTGACGATTCCGGTTAAAACAAGTGAAAAGGAAACATACAAGATTACTGCAACAATAACTGTTCCCAGAATTCCTTTAACCATATCCTTTTTCGGATTAATGGTCTCCGCTGAATTGGCTGCCAAAGCATCGAATCCAACGAAAGCAAAGAAGACTGTAGCACAAGCTGTCGAGATTCCACCTAATCCAAAGGGTTCAGTATGGAACTGTTTAGGATAGAATGGCACATAATTGCTAGTCTTAATATAGAAGAAACCGACCACAACGAAGAGGACGATAATCGCTACTTTGATAACAACCGCAACGTTTTCAACTTTCTTAGAAAGACTGGCACCGTGGGAAATGATGATAGCAATCAATAAGACGATCAACGTCGCCGAAATATTGATTCCACCACCTTCCAGAGGACCTGCCGATAAGAACTTAGGTAGATGTACTCCAAAGGCTCCTAAAATATTGTTGTTAAAATATGAAGCAAAACCAACTGCTTCCGCTGAAACAGTTAAAAAGTATTCCAAAATTAAAGCCCAACCTAGAATCCAGCCGACTATTTCACCATAAATAATGGAACCAAATGAATAAGCCGAACCTGCGACAGGCATTGCCGAGGAAAATTCAGCATAAGCCATACCGACTAAGCCAGAGACCAGTGCAGCAATCAAGAACGCTATCGCCACCGCTGGACCAGCGTGTAACGCCGCTTCATGTCCTGGCAAAATAAAAATACCAGTTCCAATTACGGCACCAATCCCAAGTGACAAAAGATCCCTTGCACCCAAACTCTTTGTTAGTCTCGAATCCGCCTTGATGTAAGTGTCGACGGATTCCTTCTTAAAGACATTTTTCATAAAAATCTCTCCTTAAATTACACAGAAACAAGTAATTTACATTAAGTTTAAATTCTACTACAATTTTTTTCATAAAAAAAGATGATTTGTACATAAATCCTATACACACGTCTAATTATCGTTTACACATCGAAATAATTATGAGGCAAACAAAAAATGTAGGAAGCATTAGTAAGAATGCCCCCTACATTTTTATTATTACTCTTTTCCATCAATACGATATTTCGTTGGTGCATAGCCGGTATACTTTTTAAATGTCTGGCTGAAATAGCTCAACCTAGTAAAACCTAATGCATCTGAAATCTCATTAATACTGTCATCCGATTCCTTTAACAGAATCATGGCTTTTTGAATCTTTCGGGCATTCAAATATACCGAAAAACTCAAACCTGTTTCCCTCTTAAACAGTTTGCTGAAATAATAATCTGACAAATAAACTTTTCCCGATACTTGATCGAGTGTTAAACGTTTATCTAAATTACTATCAATAAACTCAATTGCTGCAATAATCGATTCATTTGATGTTGATAAATGTCTGATTCTCTTCAATGCACCACTCTCATTATTATCGAGATCATCAATCGCTTCATCGACATCCAATGAATACTTAATTATGAAATCACCAATCCCTTTCTCTTTGATGATCAATTTAGATACACTCTCAAATAAGTATTTTAAATACTCAACTTGTTGCTGTAATTTTTGAATTACTATAATGTTACTCGGATCAGTATTTTTTACAATGTCCTGAGCGACACAAATCTTTCCTACCCGTTGATTGATTATAGCGACACGCAACGGTGCGTCAGCATATTCCATGCCATACTTATATTTGCTAATGCTCAACTTAGATAAGTCTCTAGCTTTATTTATTCTAGTTAATTCACTCTTCTCTGTTAGCTTACCAAAAATTCCAGCCTGTAAATGATCCTCATTGTTTAACACAAATATAGCTATATCATTAGTCTGTGCATACGCTTGCAACAGATGGATCAATAGCTTATCACTACTAGATAATAAAGACTGCAAGTCAAATTCTTCCATAATTGTTAGCCAACCAATCTACAGTACTTAAATATTTGAATTTAGATATTCCATTAGCACTACAGCGTCATTATGTTCTTCATCTTTTGCACTATATAGTATTAGTACATCTTGTGTTTGAAGAGCCTCTTTTACGGACTTTAGAAATTCTTTGGTATATGGATTATTGTTAATCTCATCCAAATATTTATTTTTGAATTCTAAGTATTTTTCAGGATCATGTCCAAACCACTTACGCAATTCTGCTGATGGGGCTATCTCTTTTGCCCATAAATCAAGATCTGCACGTACCTTAGACATTCCTCGTGGCCAAAGTCGATCTACCAGCACCCGATACCCTGATGGTAAATTTTTGTCATATATACGTCTCATAACTAATTTAGTCATCTTAACATCCTCTTCTTTACCATGTTAATTGTATCACATAATTTACAGTTATATTTTACTTACTTTTTGCAAAATTTAGCACTCGCCAATTAAGAGTGCTAAATTCTTGAACTTCCATAATTCAGGTTTTATACTGTATTTGTAATCAAGGGAAAGGAAGTAATGATATATGGCAAATGAAATTATGGATCGTAATAATTTAATGAGAAACTTATTTAACGGTGACTCTTGGATGAATAATTTTCCATCTATATTTGACAATAATTTCCCAGAAGATTCAACACTAAAGACTGATATTAAAGAAAATAATCAAAATTACGAATTACACGTTGATCTTCCCGCAGTTGATAAGAAGAATATTGATATCACTTACGATAACAATATTTTAACTATCAGTGGTCACCGCGATAGTTTTACCGATCACAACGATAAAGATGGCGACGTAATTATGTCGGAGCGCTCAAGTGGTCATTTCATGAGACAATACAGATTGCCACAAGTCGATCAAGATAATATCAAAGCTTCATATAATAAAGGTGTTTTGGAAATCACTCTTCCAAAGATGAATAAGGAGATTAATTCTGGACATCATATCGATATCGACTAATGCTTTACGTTTATTTTTTTGGAGTTCTATTAGCACTCAACTTCACCGAGTGCTAAAAATTTATTCTATTAAAAAGGAGTAATTATTTATGACAAATGAAATTATGAATCGTAACAATTTAATGAGAGACTTTTTCAATGGAGACAATTGGATGAACAGTTTTCCATCATTGTTCGAAGATAGTGCTTTAGAAGGTTCTAACTTAAAGACTGACATTAAGGAAACTGATAAGGGTTATGAAGTACATATTGATATGCCTGCTTTCGATAAGAAGAATATCGACATCAATTACCAAGATAACATTTTAACCGTCAGTGGTCGTCGTGACAGCTTCAATGATCATAACGATAAGAACGGTGACATGATTATGTCCGAACGCTCAAGCGGCCGCTTCATGAGACAATATCACTTACCAGCAGCTGACGTTGAGAACATCAAAGCCAACTATGACAATGGTGTCTTGAAGGTTAACCTTCCTAAGTTAGAAAAGAAAACTAGCTCAGAACACCATATCGATATTGACTAATGTATATTCATTTAGGTTTTACAATACCTAAAAAAGCGAAACAGGATTTAGTCCGGAACAACAAGATAAAGGCCGAACTTAGAGATCCATTATTTTGCACGAAGTGTGAAATAATTAGCTCCAAGTCGGCCCATGGCGTTCCAGCCAAATTTTCTTGTTGTGGTGGACGGCATCTTACCATCATTTCCACCTAAAATGGAAGATTTATATGAATTCACAAAATCTTCACATTTTATAAATATTTAATTCATAAAGGTTGAGTATTATATAAATTGTAGATGAGAGATATAGATAATCCCTTTTCTCCCCCCCCCTATAACATATATATATTTAATCCCCTAAATAAAAAGTACCTTTCCCCGAGGTACTTTTTTTATTGTCTTTTACGTGCCAGTTAGTAGTAGTTAGTCGTAAAATACGATATACTATTCTTTGCAGAGTAGTTTTCTGCTCTCATGGGATGTAACTTTTAAAGTTACAAAAGGACAAAGAATTTATAAAAATATAAAAGACTTATCAACTATGGGCTATCCAAAAATGTTTTATAATTTTCAAACAACTATAATTTCCTGATAAGCCAGTAATATATAAACTGTAGATAAGAGCCAATACTCTTTTCTCATCCCCCTATAAACAATATTTAATCCCCTAGAAAAACACCCTTTCCGAAAAAGGGTGTTTTTTATTTGCTGTTTTATATCAATGCTCCTCGTAAAATAAATTCGGCAGGAATTAACTTCTTAACGATTTTCTTTTCAAAAAGAGACCAAAAAGCATATTCTCCAATTTCATTCAGCTTATGATCAATGGTCGAGAAATTCATCAAGTAACTATAATCTAAGTTTTCTTGACCTATAACAGGAACATCAATCTGCATTTTCTTCAACTGATAAATAATTCCAGCTGCAACTTGGTCTCCATTGGCGAAAACTGCATCTAGATTTGGATTTTGGGCAGTTAATTCCTTAGCTGCTTGAATTCCATCTTTGAAAAATTGCATATTTCTAACTAATAGTTTTTCTGGACACCTTTTTTCAAACACTTTGTAATAAGAATCCACTGTTGATTTAGCGCTTCGACTTGTTTGTTCGTTACGACTTATCGTAACGCCTATATTTTGAAATTTTAATTTCTTTAATAATTCAAAAGCATCTACATAAGATTTTTCCCGATCAGTATAAGCACATGAAATCGGATAATTCAGAGTATCTTCGCAGCAAGTAATCGAGCCATACTTTTGATACTCGACAATAGTCTCAAATGGAATAGCTCTAGAGGTAAAAATCAATCCATCAAATGCTTGATGCTTTAACATTTCTAAACATTTGATTTCACTTTTAACATTATAATGTGAAGGCAATAATGTAACCTGATAATTTTCTTTGAATGCTGCCTGAGTAATAGCGGAAACTAATTTTTGAAAATAAGGATGATTATTATATGGCATAACGACGCCAACACGGTAAGTTTTGCCGGTACTTAAGGCTCTGGCAATATCATTGGGATGATAATTCAATTCCTTCATTGCCTTGAGAATCTCTTCTTTGGTTTCCTTAGCAACATAACTTTGATTATTAATAACCCTAGAAACGGTTGAAACTGAATGTTCTGACATCTTTGCAACATCTCTGATATTTGACATTTTGAGCACCTCTTTTAATTGTTAGCTTGCTACAACAGTTATAAAATAATATTTCTAAAAAAATAGAACTTCACAAAATCTTCACATTTTCAATATAATTGGTTCACACTTATTGTTTATAGTATTACTTGTAGATGAGAGATATCTCATCTCATCCCCCCTATAACATATATATTTAATCCCCTAAAAAATAAAAGAACACCTTCCCCGGGTGTTCTTTTTGTTTTGTCTAAATACTTTTAACTGTCGAATGAATAGCTGCTGCTTTCATCATTAAATCAGTAACTTCAATATTTTTGAATCCAGCATCTTGCATCATCTGGCACAGTTCTTTGATACTAACAAAACGATTAACTGAATCATCCAGGTACTGATAATCGGATTTATTCTTTGCAAAAATTTTTCCCATTAAAGGCATTAACTTATTAAAATACAATTTCCAACCTAACTTTATAACCGGCGTTTCAACTTTGAAGGCTTCTAGACAGATCAACTGTCCACCTGGCTTCAAAACTCGATAGATTTCACTCAAAACTTTGTTAGCATCGGGAACATTTCTTAATCCAAAGCCGATTGTGACTACATCGAAACTATTGTCTGCAAAATTCAATTGCATGGCATCGCCAGTCTCCAAAATAATATTAGTCAACTTAGACTGAGCAACTTTTTGTTGAGCTAATTTGAGCATCTCTTGACTGAAATCTACACCAATAATTTGAGCATGATAGAATCTCCGTCCTAACATAATCGTCCAGTCAGCTGTGCCACAACAGAGATCCAACACTTTTTGAGGATGATTGACAATTTTTTCAGTAGCCTTTTTACGCCACTTTTGATGTGTTCCCAAACTCATAATGGAATTTAATTTATCATAATTACCCGCGATGTTGTTAAAAGTAGTTTGAACGTCTTTTTCGGGAACTTTATTAGTCAGACTCATTGTCTATCCTCTAATCGATATTATTTAAACGTCCATAATACATTAGATACTTCTTGCCACTAGCTGAAACTTTATATTTTGATACACCACCATTATCAGGTTGAATGATGTTTGAAATATCCTTAGCACCAGTCGTGACTTTAACAAACGAACGACTAACGAATCCGTGACAAACTACCAAAATCTTCTCGTCACCTTTTTTAGCCATGTCATTCATGAAGTCTTCAACACGTTTGTAAACATCCGCATATTCTTCACCATTAACAGCGTACTTAGTATAATTTGGTAATAAATATTTATTTTCATCAAAGGCGTCTGGATGTTTTACGATCAATTCTTCTTCTCTTAAACCATCCCATGAACCATAATCAGCTTCAACAAGGCGTTTATCCTGTTGAATTTCGTGTGCCCCTTGATTCAAAATTTCAGCTGTTTGCATTGCACGCTTCATTGGACTTGCATAAACTTCATCAAAATCAGTGATATCTATATGCTTTTCTAATTCCTCAATTTGCTTGATACCTTTGGCGTTTAGGGGTTTGTCGGTAGACATTCCATTGATTCGAGCCTCAGAGTTAGTGTCTGTTTCACCATGTCTCACAATATATAATTCAACCATAAAAATCTCCTCTTTGTTAACGCTTAAATTCTCCTTTTAGTATTTCATTATTGACTTTACAATGCAACTCAATTATATTAAGTGTAATTAAATAAATGATCCTTTAAATTTTGGTCCCGTGAGGCTAATAAGGAAACACGTTCAGTCTTTTATTTCGCATACACGGGATAGGGGACTATTTTTTTACAAAAAAATACTAAGGGGATGTTTTTTTGAGTAAAAACGAAGAACAATATCGTAATCCAGACGCAGTTTTGGATGTTTATGAAAAGCCACCATTAAGCAGTTGGGCTTTCCTATCATTACAGCACTTATTCTCAATGTTTGGGGCCACAGTCCTTGTCCCTCTATTGGTTGGATTGGATCCAAGTATTGCTTTATTCAGTTCCGGTGTCGGAACTTTGCTTCATATTTTGATTACACACAGAAAAATTCCAGCTTACATGAGTTCTAGTTTTTCCTTCATTGTTCCAATGGTCTCGCTGATGAAAACAGTTGGGTATCAAGGTGTCGCCCAAGGTACCATTGCCGTTGGTTGCGTGTACTTAATTGTTTCTATCATTGTTGGTTTCGCTGGTTCCGACTGGATCGATAAAGCTTTACCACCAATCGTCGTTGGTCCTATCATCGTTGTTATCGGTATGTCAGTTGCCGGAAGTGCCGCTGATAACGCCATGATGAATGGTTCACATTATGACTTGAAGTATTTCGGAATTGCTATGTTTACACTTTTCCTAACTGTTCTTTTGAATATGTATCTTCGTGGTTTCTGGAGTAATATTGCTATTCTTTTAGGTATTGTTGGAGGATATATTCTCTCTGTCTTCTGCGGTATCGTTGACTTTTCTAAGGTTGCTTCAACACCTTGGTTTAAATTACCTGCCT
The DNA here is from genome assembly GCF_001434985.1 of Companilactobacillus paralimentarius DSM 13238 = JCM 10415. GTDB lineage: Bacteria > Bacillota > Bacilli > Lactobacillales > Lactobacillaceae > Companilactobacillus > Companilactobacillus paralimentarius. The sequence goes on from NZ_AZES01000054.1 coordinate 14,401, forward strand.
TCGATATTATGTTTGCTAACTACATGCCTCACCAAATTTACTGGGGTGCGATTCTGAGTTTTGCGCCAATTGCCTTTGTTACTATGGCTGAACACTTGGGACACATCATGGTACTAGATGAATTAACTAATCGTGACTTCTTCAAAGATCCCGGTTTGCACAAAACTTTAGCTGGTGATGGTACAGCCTCAATCGTTGCTGCCTTTCTTGGTGGTCCTCCTGTCACATCATATGGTGAAAATATTGGTGTCATGGCTGTTAACAAGATCTTCAGTGTTTATGTCGTTATCGGTGCTGCCGTCTTCGCTGTCTTGTTTGGATTTGTCGGCAAGTTAAGTGCCTTAATTCAAACTATTCCTGGACCTGTAATCGGTGGTATCAGTTTCATGTTATTCGGTGTTATTTCTTCAAGTGGTCTAAGAATTTTGGTTGATAATAAAGTTGATTTCAATGAAAAACGTAACTTAATGATTGCTTCCGTTATCCTTGTTATCGGTATTGGTAATGCCTATCTTCAAATGGGTTCCTTCCAATTCACTGGAGTTGGTGTTGCTACAGTTGTTGGTATCGTTCTTAACTTGATCCTTCCTAAACATGCCCTCTCAGAAAACTGGGATGAAAAGAAAGATGACTGGAAAAACAAAGAAAAAGCTTAAATTGCTTTGATTTCAAAAAGATCCAAGATAATCGCTATCACTTTGATGGCAATATTATCTTGGATCTTTTTTACGTTCTATTTAAGTGTAAACAGTGTTCTATGTTTTGTAGTGGAAATGAGCTACGCAGGCCAATTTCTTCCGGTTTGCTCCGTTCTCTAATCGTTTAGTTCTGCTGACAAATCAGCTATTTGTTGTTTTATTTTATCTCCCCGATCGGTGTCCATAACAACTTTTCGTTCGATTGAATTTTCAACAATCTTTCGTTTCAAAATTACATCATTTAAGTCTTTTAATGAAGTTGACAAAGAAATAAATGGTTTCAACTTTAATAGTTGCATTCCATAAGAATCATACAACAGCGTAAAGCCCCCGTTATGCTCCATCTTTGGACGACCACCATTGACTTGAATAATCTTACCCTTAGACATAATAGGAAGATTTTCTTCGTCAGCATCTGGAGTATGACCAACAATAATGTGGCCTTCTTCACCAATTCCAAACTCATCTTTAACTCGATCGGCAAACCACTCTTTTTTACATAATTTATAGAAGGGATTCAAAGTTTCTTTCTGTAATTCCTCATCATCTATAAAGTAACGTTCAAAAGTGGTCATCTTATCTTTACCAAATAATGGCGAATCTTTTCCACACCAAAGATACCAGAGCACATCGGAATTGAAACAGTCACCCGTTGTTGGATGACGCATTGCATCCCGCAATATAATTTGGAAGTAGTCACTTAAATCTTTACCTAGATAATTACGGCCATCGATCTTCCATTTGACAAAGTTACCTTGCTCATCCGTTGGTACACAACCATGAAACAGCAAGTTACCGTTATGTTTGAGGTACATTGAGCCGTGGTCGTACATAAACCACATATGTTCGTTGAGTTTACTTGAATGGATAAACTGATTGATCAAATCGATCAAAACAACTTGTTCAGGATGTGAAATTTGATAAGGATTTCCCGGATTAACTAATTGGAAACATCCATTATCAATTGGATAATCCTTACCATCAATTTTGATTGATTTTTTGTCCTGACTCAACTTGTCTAAAAATAGGCGATCGTTCATCTCAAATTCAGGGCGACGCTTGATAGCCTGCCCTTCTAATTTAAATTGCATAATAGTAGCAGCCTGTTGAACACAATTATCAGTGATTCGATTTTCCTCAGATATGCCCGTTAAATCTACTTTTGGATCGAAGTTCGGTAATGGACGATAGCTGTGACGAGCCAGTTTAATCATAGAAGTCATGTCAATATCATAAGCATCATTTAATAATTCTAGATTGTCGTAACGCGCACAAATTCGGATCAAATTGAGCATACATAGTTTAGATCCCGCCATACTTCCCATCCAAAGAATATCGTGATTTCCCCATTGAATGTCAAAATTTTGCCAGTGGTTAATCAGATAATTAATCACCAAATCGGGATGTGATCCACGATCATAAATATCTCCAACAATGTGAATTCTCTCAATTGCTAAACGTTGGATCGCATGACTGATAGCAATAATAAAGTCGTCAGCCATATTTAAACGTTCAATACTCGACAACAAACCTTGATAGTAGAGTCGTTTATCCTTGAAATTAGTATCAATCATCAAAAGGTTTTCAGTGATATCCCAAAAATCCGGTTGAATGGCCTTTTGCACGAGGCTTTTAGGATATTTATTTGCTACATAACGTAGCATTTCAATTAAATTATTGAACGAATCCATATACCACTGCTCTAATTCATCTGCATCGGTAATTTTATTCTTAGTTTCTTTTAGGACTTCGGATGGATAATAAATCAAACATGACAGCTTCATTTGATTGACTGGCATCAACTTACCAGAAAAGACCTCTGATACCTTTTTACTGATATTACCAGCACCACTACGCATAATATGTGAGAAACGATCATAACCACCATGAACGTCACTGATAAAAGCTTCTGTTCCTTTGGGCAAATTTAGGGTAGCAGATAGATTGATAATTTTAGACTTGATCTCATTCTTATTTTCAATTACATTCGTGAATTTATTTCTCATTAATATATTCCCCCAAAAGCAATGCGTTCTATATTAATGATAGCGCATTCAAACTGAACTATACCAAACGAAAAGCAATATTCCAAGTATCACAGTTATATTTGAGTTAAAATTATAATCATAGGAGGTTAGAATATGAATTTAAAATTGGATTCTACTGTAACTTTGAATAATGGTGTTGAAATGCCCCAACTAGGTATGGGCGTTTGGAAAGTAAATAATACAGGTGCTTCTCAATCTGTCCAATGGGCTTTGAAACACGGCTATAAAGCTATTGATACTGCAAAACAATATGGTAATGAAACTGGTGTTGGTGAAGGATTACAAAAAGGCTTTGCAGATAATGGTCTCAAACGTGAAGACATCTTTTTAACAACAAAAATCTTTAATGGTGACCAAGGCTATCAATCAACACTCGACAACTTTGAAGGTCAATTAAAGAGATTACAAACAGACTATGTAGATCTTCTCTTGATTCACTGGCCAGTAGATGGCACATACTTGGACACATGGCGTGCATTGGAAACAATCTACAAAGAAGGCAAGGCACGTGCTATTGGTGTATCTAACTTCAATATTGAAAGATTAAAGGACATTCTTAAGAATTGTTCAATCAAACCCGCTGTTAACCAAATGGAATATCATCCCCTTTGCCAAGAAGTTGATATCAAGAACTTCTGTGACGAAAACAATATTCTACTTGAGGCATGGTCTCCACTTGGTGGTGGCTCCGTTCTAGGTGATACTAGATTAAAGAAAATTGCTGACAAGTACAACAAGTCAGTTGCTCAAGTTATTCTTCGTTGGGACTTACAAAATGGTATTATTACCATTCCTAAGTCAGTTCACGAAGAAAGAATTGTTCAAAACTCAGATGTTTATGACTTTGAACTAAGTGATGCCGATATGAAGGAAATCAACGGTTTCGATAATGATAAGAGAAGCCTTTGGTATGGTGATTTCTTCTGGAGTGGTAACCCTGATGGTTATGTTGATTCTGTTGAAGAATGGGACGACTAATTTATTATCAAAAAAAAGCTTTCTAGATTAATCTCTAGAAAGCTCTTTTTTATGCTGAAATTTCCTTATTATCAATAATTGAACCTAAATTGAAATTCAAAACATTATCCTGTTTATCAACAACAATACCGGTTAAATTGTAATGTTTGATGAAGGACATGAATTCCTCTTTCTTGGACGAAGAACCTACTAGAGCCCAAATACTGGCTTCAATCAAACTGCTTCTAATAACGGTTGTCTGATGGTTATCGGCTTGATTCATTTTATAAGTGTTACCTAAAAATTCATCATTTTCGAAGGTTGAAATAGCGCCATTTTTCAAATAATAAGTCGTCAAAATTTCTTCAGAGTTAGGAATGTTAATTTCCCAACGGAAGTCAGAATCTTGTTTGGTAGCAAATTTAATATTTTGATCACCACTTAAGTAAACTCCTACTACTTCAGGATTCTTCAAGAGCGGTTTGAGTGTTTCATCGAAAACCTGTTCAATTGCCCAGCTTCTAACTATGGTCGAAGGATCAAACTTACCTGCAAAATATGGTCTATAAATACCATTAGTCATTTGTTCTGACAGTATAGCCGAGTTATAAATTTGTTTAAAATCATTTGAAGTTGTCAGAGGTTTCTGATCGCCACGTTGAAACTTGGATACTAAAGAATCATATCTAAAAGCAGAAAATTGACGATCAATTTCTTGCAGACGTTCATCAATTCTTTCCGTTGCCACTTTTAAGAGCTCCATAACGGTAACGTTGGTTGTTAATGTTGCTAATTTAATTAAAAAATTCATATTCATTTGATTGATTGTTTTAGTTTTTAAATAATACTTTTCATTTTTCATTAGGGTACCTCGATTTCTAATTCTTAATACAATTCAAATTATATCGGACGAATTTGAATTATTTATGATTAAAATTAGAATAAAATGACAAAAAATAAAATGTATAACGTCGTTATACATTTTATTTTAAAGCTACTTTGTCTGTAAACCCATCACGAAAATTTTCCATACCGAGATTTTTATCAACGATCATCCCGGTCAGATGGTACCTCTCGATGAATTGTGGAAATTTATTAGTTCCTGCGGAGATTCCCGCTGAAGACCAAATCTTCGCATCTAAGGTATTGTTAGTTACAATCGTTACTTGTTCAATATTACTGGATTCTTTTCTCAAACTGTGAACTTCATTAGAAGTTGAAACTGCACCATTCTTCAAAAAATAAGTTGCCAATAAAATATCCAAATTATTGGGATCTTTGATAGCAATGCGCCAATTGAAATCAATATCAGGTCGACTAGCTAAACGAACGTCTTCACCGCATCTCAAGGATACTCCATCAATATTGTCCACACTGAGTAGCTTAATTAAGTATTGATTGAAGAGTTGATCAATGATCCAACCATTTAACAAACCAACTGGGTCATATTTGCCATTATAGTAGGAACTAAAATAATGTTGAGTCATTTGTTCAGCTGTGATTGTTTGTTCATAGACTTCTCTAAAGGTTTCTGAAATCATCAAGGCCGTTTCATCACCATCTTGAAATTTACTTAGGAACGAATTCCTATTCTCTACCGAGAACAATTCGTCATATTTTTTAACTTGAATATCGACTTGCTTAACAATTTGGTCCAAAATTGTCTGGTCAAAATTTTCTTCTTTAGGTACTGCCAGTTTAATCTCCAGTGGCAGATCAAATTTATTTAAAACGGTACTTATGTATTTATATTCAGTCATATTTATCACTCCTTTACGTAAAAAAAATACGTATGCTCATCTAATTTATCGATAAGTATACGTACTAAATGTGATGAAAATATGACCAAAGTTTGTGAAAAAAATTAAGCTTTTTCTTTATTAGAATTTAAAAGTAAATTCAAAATAATTGCTGAAAAACTTCCGACAACTAAACCATTATTTAAAATAGTTTGTAGTGTTGATGGTAAGAAATGGAGTAGAGTTGGTTGAACTGTTACTCCAAGTCCCAAACTGATTGAAACAGCCATAATCATAATATTATTATTGTTCATTTCAACTTTAGATAGCATTTTAATACCTTCAATACCAACGGTACCAAACATAATCAACATGGCACCACCTAAAACAGCATTAGGAATCAATTCTGCCACTGCACCGACCTTGGGGATCAACCCTAAGATGATCAAGAGAAAGGCTGAGAAGTAAACTGGCTTGTTCTTTTTAATTCCTGATAATTGAACAACCGCAACGTTTTGCGAGAAAGTTGAGTATGGAAAGGTATTAAAAATCCCTCCAAGAATAGCCGCTAAACCTTCTGAGGCATATCCACGTTGTAAATCATTCTCATCCAAATCACGTTTTGTCAATTCAGCCAAAGCATAGTAAACACCAGTTGATTCAATCATACATGTTAGAGCTGCTAAGAGCATAACAAGAATTGATGACCACTCAAACTTAGGCGTTGCAAAGTAAAATGGACGTGGTATTTGGAACCAATGTGCAGAACCGACACTTGCAAAACCAATCTGACCCATACCGATTCCCATTAAATATCCAGCCACAATACCAATCAAAACGGCGATCTGTTGAATAAATCCACGACCCCAAATACTTATGACAACGATAATTAATGCTGTTGAAAATCCTAAAATTAGATTAGTTGAGTTACCGAACCCCTTAGCAGTGGCATCGCCACCACCAATATTTTGGAAAGCTACCGGTATCAAAGTAAATCCAATCAAAGTTATTAGAGAACCAGTAACGACTGGTGGAAAAAATCTCTTTAATTTGGCAAATACTTTCGAAATTAACATGATAAAAATACCAGCCACGATAATAGCGCCATACATATAGGCTATTCCAAAGTGATGTCCTATATTTTGTAACGGTGTTACATATTCGACCGCCGATCCCAAAACAACCGGTAATCCAATCCCAGTCAAAGGTGTTCGTTTAATTTGTAACAGTGTGGCTACCCCACACATAAAAATATCTACTGAGATTAAGTATGTCATTTCCTTAGCGCTGAAGCCCAAAGATGCACCGATCAAGATCGGTATCAAGATATCTCCTGAGTACATGGCTAGTAAATGTTGAAATCCTAATAGCAGATTCTTAAAAAAAGAATCGCTCTTATCATTCATATTAAGATCCATTATTGCCCCTCCTATATTTAGAAAATTATAACATCTTTTCTGAAAGTTATTAAAGGCGAAGTTTGGATTAATTAAAACATTATCTATGATAGAATGAAGGCAGTATAAAATAGGAGGAATTCTAAGAGATGAATAAAAATCATTTAGATGACGCTTGTACAACTATCTTAGTTGGTAAAAACGCCAGTATCGACGGTTCAACAATGATCGCCAGAAATGACGATACATTTTTTGCCGTTGCCCCACACAGTTTCGTATTAAACCCTGCTGTTAAAGGTGAAAAAGGTCGCAAAGTTAAGTCATGGTTAAACGGCTTCGAATCCGAAGTTCCCGAAAATGGCTACAAATGGCCTGCAGTTCCTAACGTTGACTACAAGAAATTCGGTTACTATGACGAAAGTGGTATCAATGGTAAGAACGTTGCTATGTCAGCTACTGAAAGTACTTACGGTAATGAACGTGCATTAGCCTTTGACCCACTTGTTAAAGATGGTATGGACGAAGACGTTATTGTTCGTATGGTTCTTCCTTATGTTGATTCAGCCAAAGGTGCTGTTGAACGTACTGGTGAACTCATTAAGAAGTTTGGTTCACCTGCTGGTAACTCACTTCTATTCAGTGACAAAGACGACGTTTGGTACATGGAAATCGTTACAGGTCATCACTGGGTAGCTCAAAGAATCCCTGATGACAGTTATGCTGTTTGCGCTAACCGCGTTTCTATCCAACAAGTTGATTTCAATAACTCTGATGAATTCATGTGGTCAGAAGGAATCCAAGAATTTGTTGAAAAGAACCATTTGAACACAGACAAGACTGGTTTCAACTTCAGACATATCTTTGGTACAGACAATCTTAAAGACCGTCACTACAACACACCACGTGTTTGGTTTGGTCAAAAGTACTTCAACCCTGAGATTCAACAAGATCCAGAAGATGGTGAATTACCATTCATCATGAAGACAGATCACAAGATCACTGTTGATGATATTGAATATGTTCTAGGTTCACACTACAACGAAACACCTTATGACCCATATAGTCCATATGCTTCAGAGGATGACAAACATCGTTACCGTCCAATCGGTTTGAACAGAACTCAAAACTCACATGTTCTTCAAATCAGAAATGATGTACCTGAAGAATACGCTGCTATCATGTGGTTATGTATTGGATTCCCAACATTTACACCATACATTCCATTCTACACAAACATGAATGAAACAGACGATTCATATAATGACGCTTCACTCAAGTTTAACTTCAAGGATGCATATTGGATGTATAACGCTCTATCTGTTCTTGTTGAATCAAACTATAGTGAATTCATCCAAGATGATATCGACTACTTAACAGATATTCGTCAACAATTACGTGCTTCAGTTGCCGAAACTGATAAACTTGCCGCTAACTATTCAGGTGACGAATTAGTTGAATTCTTAACTGACAGAAACCAAAAGGTTGTTAAGGAAATGAGAGACAAGACACACGACTTCTTTGGTGAACTTTATACAAAGGGTATCAATCTTTCAAAACTTACATTCAATATGGATGCCAACCTATAAAATTAAACGATAATCTCTTTGACTCTTGATGAGTTGGAGGGATTTTTTGTTATATTTTATAGTCTATAATTATCTCCATATGGGCGACTCCTTACCTCACTTTATGCCCTTGCTTTCAAATTTAATTTGAACTATCTTTCTACTTAGAAATATTAATATATCGAGGTTTTTCAAAATGGAACCAACATTTAACAAAATGACTCCTGCCGGATATAAAGCTATTGAGCAAGAGATCAAGCATTTGAAAGAAATCCGTCCTGGAAAAATTAAAATATTGGCTGCCGCGGCGGCTTTAGGAGATCGTTCTGAAAATACTGAATATTCAACTGCTAAAAGAGATCTTGGTCACTTGGAAGGTCGTTTACGTTTTCTATACAAGCAGCTTCAGTACGCTGATGTCGTCGTCCCTGCTGATAATGATAAGCTCGACATTGGTAAATTCGTAACAGTTGAATTTTTGGATGATCATGACCAAGTTACCTATCAACTTGTCGGTAAACAGGAAGCTAATTTGACCGAAAATAAAATTTCTTTTGCTTCACCGATTGGTAAAGCTTTGGAAAATCATAAAGTCGATGATATTGTAACAGTCAGTGCACCAGATGGTTCTTATCAGGTAAAAATCATCGAAATCAAGTTAAATTAATTTTATAATTATTTAAATATGGTACGTACCAATTTTAAATAATGCCCGTTTAAAGCTACCTCTGTTACATACCTATTTCTGATAAACACCATGATATAAAAAAAAGAATAGTCAAAACTTGATAACCACGGGTATAATAAAGTATTGATTTTTTAGGAGGATGTTTTTTAATGGATGAAAGTAAAAAGTTGGCCAAGAAGACCCTTGATCGTGGTTTCTGGTTAGCATTTTGTGCTTCTGCTCTTTGGGGAGTTTCAGGTACCGTTTTACAGTTCGTTGCTAAGAACTTAAATATTCCTACAATGTGGTTTATTGGTACCAGAACACTTATAGCCGGTATCCTTTTGTTAGCAGTTGGCTTAGTCGTTTTACCTAAAAAGGAATTCTTTGCCGTTTTTAAAAATAAAAAAGATTTTCTAACTCTAGTTAGCTTTTCAGTCTTTGGTTTATTAGCTAATATGTTTACCTTTTTTCACGCTGTGAAGACCGGTAATTCATCGACGGCGACAATTTTACAGTACCTCTCACCTTTGTTTATCATGATTGGTGCCATAATCTTTACTAAAAAGAAAACTTCACGTGTGGACGTAATTTCCTTTGTCATTGCTTTAATTGGTGTTGTCCTTATGATTACTCGTGGTGACTTGGGACATCTCTCAATTCCGTTTATTTCCGTTCTTTGGGGTATTGGTAGTGGTATCACTGCTGCACTTTATATTACTATTCCACAAAAATTGATTGCTAAGTACCATGGAATTTTGATCACTGGTTGGGGAATGTTAATTGCTGGATTAATTTCTAATCTGTTCAATCCTTTCTGGGTCAACGCTCCAAAGATGACTGCTGGAAGTATTCTTGGTGTTGGTACAGTTATCTTGCTTGGTACTGTTCTAGCCTTTCTATTAATGGTTATCAGTACTAAATATACAACAGCCGCAATTGTTAGTATCACTGATGCCGTACAACCATTCACTACTTTAATTTTAAGTGTGATTTTCCTTCATTACGCGGTTAATCTTGCTGAAGTAATTGGTGCTGTTATTGTTATCATAGCTATTTATGTATTAAATCGTTATGATACCGAATAATTTAACTCTTGGAGTCGGATAATGGATTCGGCTTCTTTTTTTTTCACAATTTTGTTTTAATAAAGGTGTGCGTTAAAAGGAGGAATATTCGTTTATGAAAATATTTGCATATGGAATTCGTGAAGACGAAGAACCATCTTTAAGAAAATGGGAAGAGGCTAATCCTAATATTGAAGTAGGCTTCACTAAATATACTTTAACAGCTGATTCAGCTAGATTAGCTGAGGGTTCTGACGGTGTCGTAACATTACAGACTTCACCTTACACCAGAAAAGCTTTGGAAGTACTTAATAAATTAGGTATTAAGTATATTTCAATCCGTAATGTCGGCTTTGATAACTTCAACTTCAAAGATCTTAATGATCTTGGATTTACTTTAACAAATGTACCTGTTTATTCTCCAAATGCCATCGCTGAACATACCGTTCTCTTGATGGGTCGCTTATTACGCCGTGTGCCTGAATTCGATGAGAAATTTGACAATGGTGATTTCACTTGGGCTCCTACTATTGGTAAAGAGTATCGTGAACAAACAGTCGGTGTTGTTGGTACTGGACATATCGGTCGCGTGGTTATCAAAATTTTGCAAGGCTTCGGTGCTAAAGTCGTAGCTTACGATGTCTATCACAACGACGATATAGAAAAACAAGGATTATACGTGGATAGTTTAGAAGAATTATATAAACAATCTGATATTATTACCTTGCATGTTCCATTATTTGATTCTAATAAATATATGATTAATGACAAAGCCATTTCACAAATGAAAGATGGTGTTTATATCATCAATTGTGCCCGTGGTGAATTGATCGATACTGATGCATTAATTAAAGGCTTAGACAGTGGTAAAGTTGCTGGAGCTGGACTTGATGTTCTTGATAATGAAAATTCTGTCTTTGGTAAAGTTTGGAGTAGTATTGACAACATTCCAAACGAAAAAATCAAGAATCTAGCTAAGAGAACTAACGTTATCATTACTCCACATAGTGCCTTCTATACAGAAACAGCTATTCACAATATGATTACGACCTCATTCGATTCAAACAAAGCTTTGATTGAAGGACTTAAGCCAAATAATATTGTTGATACAACTAAATAGAATTTAAAAAAAGAGATACTCTTCCTTTGGAATAGTATCTCTTTTTTATAACGTCACAAACTCATACAACGGTGTAATTTGTATTTTATTCTTTTAATAGTAATAAAAATTTCAAAATTAATAATTATAATATAAGCCAGTTTAACAATATTTATAGATAATATTTTTGCTTTCTAAAATTAAATAAATTTACATTGAGCTACTTTTCCTCAAATAATTGTGCCAGTTAGTTTCTAGCCATTATATAACAGTGATAGAAATTTCAGACATCTTTTAATCAATCTTTCCGTTGCTATAATAAGGCTGATAACCTTTATTACAACTTGTAATTATTTTTCGAGGAAGGAATTGATTATATGGATGTATTCAAAGTCCTAAAGTGTCTGCCAATACTTATTTGGATTACTCTATTATTCTTCCTTTCATTAACAACGACAACAACTACTACTTTAGCCGACAGTGCCACTGAGGATCAGGAAGCAATTAACAGTGCTCCTACAGGACTTGATATTCATAAGTTTTTTAAAATTTCTCCGCCCCTAAATAATGATATACACGATCCATTTACAGATAATGACGCTCAAACCACTAAAGATGGAAAAGTTCTCGATTTAGCTACTGGTTCTGGTTCATATGGAGCAGCTTGGTCAGACACTTCAGCTGGAAATTACATAGACATCCGTAAGGATCAAACCGTCTCTGCTTGGTTATATTTTGGTGCAGCCACTAATAATGAACTTTTGAACGGTCAAGGAATGGCCTTAGTTTTACAAAACGATCCTCGCGGTTATAACGCTGTGGGAGCTGGTTATCAAGGACTTGGTGTTTATGGATACGACAAGGCAACCACCTCATATTATTATTTTACAGAAGGATCTCCTACTGTAGCTACCCCCGATTATATTGCTAGTACAGCTGTTAAAAACAGTATGGCCTTAGAATTCGATAGTCAAATAAACGATGCTCTTTCATCAAGAGACGAAGCTCCCATCCAACTCAATTATGAATCGGGAGTAATCTTTCCAGGTATAGGTACTTACTATTACACACTAAATGGGTACGATACAAAAGATACGGCTAATAAATTCCCCATTCCTTCTACGTACCCCAATAATTCTAAATTCGGAGCTAGTGGTGGATACGGACATATTGCAGTAACTTACCCTGGCTTAGCAACTAGTTATGCGCTTTTACCTATAGGAGTTTCCAATCAATCCAATTCTGCCTGGAAGGGTTTTACGAGTGCTGCTTCCATCATTCATTCTGGAGCCAAGTCGGCACAATTAGTTGATGCTGGTACAGACGATAATCCTATTTATTGGCATCATGTTACCTTTACTTGGAAACACGCTTCAGATGGGAAACCAGCGCAAATAAAATATGCTTTCAACGATAAATATTTAGATGGAACAATTAACAATGATGGTAGTAATCTTGGTGGATATCCTCGAGTTGATCAAACCGTAGACGTTGATCATAATATTTTTGGAGATATTAAAGACAATAAATTATATTGGGGATTTACCGGTGCCAATGGAAAATCGAGTGGTATTTACAGTAAATTGGTAGTATTCGAATCAATCCCTGCGCTAGTTCACGCTGATGCAAAAGCATCTATTACTGATAATACTTTGGGTAAAGTGATTACGGATGACTCGACCGATAAGAATATTGCTCATGGTGATAAATTAACAATCAACTATAATGTCAATTATGATACTGAAAATAGTCGTGTTGATTGGAATAAAATTGCTGCCGAAATTGATTTACCAACTAATATTAATTATGATTCTGATAGTAATGGCAATATTGCCACAATTAATTACAAAAATAGCTTAAATGGAAATACCAAAACTGAATACATTAGTGGTACGAATTTAAATGCTCAATCTTTGAAATTCAATCTAGCCGAGAACCTAGGTAAGATTAGTGATACCGCTTATACCAGTGCTGACATTTCAATCAATGGCATAGCCGATAATACAACTGACCACGATATCGACGTACCTGAAGAACCAGCCAAATTCTCAGGTGAGAATCAAATCTCTACAACTAGTACTCCAAACTTCAAAGTCACTTATCAAAAAAATTGGTTATTAACTTTTAAAAATCCTGATCCAATAAATATCGTCTATAGTGATGCTAACGAAAATTTAAATTTACCCACACAGCTCAGTTATGACAAAAACCACCACTTCAAAACAGAAGATCCTATTCGTTACGATATAAGTGTTGGTGATAAAACATATAACGCCAGCACTCAAGCCAACTCCACCGATACATCAGCCCTTGGAACTATTCCTTTAAGAAGCATTGTCGGTGATGATTTCTGGAACATTTTTAAAGAAAAAACTACTCAGAAAGTCACTGTCACCGCTACGGACAAGGACGATATTAAGTCAAACACCGTTACATATATTATTAATGTTTTACAAAATAAATTTTTAGACGTGAATGCATCAAAAAATCTAGACTTTCAAGATGTTAACTATTTATCAACTAATGAATATTTAAAACGAAAAAGTGGTTTTTCCGTCAGCGTTACAAGTTTAAGAAATCCTTGGAAACTATCCGTTTCAACCTCAGAAATAAAAAAAGGCAATGTCAAATTTAATGGAACATTAGTTTATAGAAAAAAAGATGGAACTGTTTATGACTTAACTTCAGAAGAAGTCCCCATTGCCGAAAACAACGTTGCTAGCGATCAATTAGTAACAACAGTAATTTCAAAAAGCTGGACAGATAATACCGGACCATTATTGAAACAAACTGGAATTAGCGAGGTTGGAAAGTACAGTGGAACCGTAACTTGGTATGTCACTAACAGTATTTAAAAAGACGTTTGACAAAAGATAATCCAAGGTGTAACTTATTCACCAACCAAATAATTAAAATCTATTTAATCAAATTAGACGTTGAAGAGAAGAGTAAATTAATCCAGTAATTTTCCAGTGACCGTCAGCCAGTGAAAAGACGGAATGAACGATTAATCGAAGATGAGCTTGGAGTCTTATCCTAGTGCAAGCTAGGAATACGCAAGGATGCGATATCATCCCGGACATGACAGTGTCGTTGAGGTATTTTGTGTAAGCAAAGTATAAATTAGGGTGGTACCACGAGTAATCGTCCCTACAGTGCAGGTAAATTCTGTATTGTAGGGACGATTATTTTTTTTACTCTCTCTTAACGACAAAGTCGATTTAGAGAGAGTTATGGGAATGTTCGGAGATCATTCGTTTCCCCTTTTCTCTTAACCGCGCTCATCATCTCAACCAATACAAAAAAAGATTAAACAGACTCAGGAGGATTTTCATATGACAGTTAAAACAACAAGCAAAATCGGATTCCAACATGTAGGAAGTTTTCTAAGACCAGACGTTCTCAAGCAGGCCCGCCAAGATTATTTCAATAACCAAATTACTCAAAAAGAACTCACAACAGTTGAAAATGAAGCTATCAAGGATCTCGTTAATAAAGAAGTCGCCGCAGGTTTAGACTACGCTACTGATGGTGAATTTCGTCGTTCATACTGGCATCTGGACTTCTTCTGGGGTTTTGAAGGCATCGACCATATTCACTATGGCGAAGGTTATCATTTTGCCCATGAAGAAACTCGTGATGATACTGCTATCTTATCAGGACACATCAAATTCAATCCTGAAACTCATCCTTTCATCAAAGATTTTGAATTTCTCAAATTACTGACTGATAATCTAGATATCGAACCTAAACAAACGATCCCTGCTCCTTCACAACTCTATGTTGAATTGATTCGTGGAACTAACGACGAAAAAATCAAAGAATTTTATCCAAATATTAACGATTTATATTTGGATATCGAAAAAGCTTATCATGACGCCATTTTAGCTTTCTACGATAAAGGTGCCCGTGTCATTCAATTGGATGACTGTTCATGGGGATTATTCCTAGATGAAGACTTTTTAAATACTCCTGATGGTAAAGCTTATGCCAACTCAGGTATTCAAGATATTCTTCTTGAGCTAAACAATAAAGCTATTGAAAATCTTCCTGAAGATTTAACTATCAATACCCACGTATGTCGTGGTAACTACCACTCTGACTTTGCTTTCTCTGGCGGTTATGGTCCTGTCGCTGACACACTATTTGCTAAAGAAAATGTTGATACCTACTTCTTAGAATATGATTCTAAACGCGCCGGCAACTTTGAACCACTTGCCAAAGTATCAGGTGACAAAAAAGTTGTTTTAGGCTTAATTACAACCAAATCTGGCGAACTTGAAGATCGTCAAGAAGTCATTAATCGTATTAAAGAAGCTAGTCAATACTTGCCATTGGATCGTCTCTGGTTATCAACTCAATGTGGCTTCGCTTCTACAGAAGAAGGTAATGTTCTAACCGAACAACAAGAATGGGCTAAGCTTAAATTGGTTAAATCAATTCAGGATGAAGTCTGGGGATAATAATCATTGATAGCGCTTTCAACAAGAACTATAATATAAGTAAGGATTAAAGTTTATCTATGTTGGAGGTACTGATTATGATGAAAATTTTAGCAGACTTATTCAACAGAATTGTAGACTACACACTTCATTTTGATTGGTGGTAAACCCGCTTACAAATCTGTAAGAACAATGTAAGTAGATCAAATGTAAAAAGATAACCAAAGCCTTTAGTATATTTCTCAGGAGGTAACGCAAATGAGAAGTTTTCTAAGGGTTTTTCTTTTAGGTATTGTTATTATAGGATTAGGATATTTAGGTGCTTGTTTCTACACTAAGGACAACACAAGTCAGGTTTCACAAGCATTTAACAACTACAACATCTTAGTCAAACGTGAACCTAGATATGTAAAAATTGATAATAAAGATGCTAAGGATAAAGATGGCTACGGTAATTACACATACAATTTGAAGAGTTACGATCAGGATGGTAAAGAACATCCCATCGAATTCATGGGTATGGGTAAATTGAAACAGAATCATTATCTTAAACTTGATACTAAAGGTAGTTACGTCTATTCATATAAAGAAGTTTTCAAAAAAGACATCCCTAGTGATGTCTACACTAAATTGAATCTATAATATTAGAAATAAAAGCAGTATTTACTTAGGACAAACACAGCACATTCGAAATTTAACTCCATGTGCCTTAAGTTCTAAATAAATACTGCTATTTTTGTTTCAAAAATTTAGAAGAAAGTTAATAGTCAGAATTCAATTTGACCACAACAAATTTGATAACTAAAATAGATAAGTTACTACTTTCCATTTTAGGGGTTCAAATTATGTCAAAACAAATCAAAAAATCACTGTACATCATGGTCTTTGGAACTTTCTTCGGTGTCTTGTGTTCAACATTGATGAATACCGCTTTACCAACCTTTATGCGTGTTTTCAATGTCAATTCTTCCACCGTTCAATGGCTAACTAATGGATATACATTAGTCAATGCCATCATGATTCCTACAAGTGCCTATTTTATAAAGAAATTCTCTTTTAGACATTTATTTATTGCCTTTTCTTCTATCTTTTTAGTTGGAACTCTATTAGGTGCCGTAGCTAATTCATTTATATTAGTTATCGTCGGCCGGATGATTCAGGCCATTGGTACTGGTATGATGATGCCTTTGGTCAACGTACTTGCCATGCAATATACCGACAGAAGCAAACAGGGAGCTGTCATGGGAATTATTGGGTTAGCCTTTAATTTCTCCCCTATTATTGGACCAACGTTGTCTGGAGTAATATTAGAGTACTTTGCTTGGCAATATCTCTTTATCTTGATCTTACCATTCATCATCGCTGTCGTTTTGTTATCGATTTTCTTATTACCACAAATTGAAACGGCTGAGAATCCTAAATTTGATACTGTCAGTTTGATCACCATCAGTTTTGGACTTCTCTTCTTATTGACCGGTTTCTCCAATATCGGACAATCAAATCTCTTCACCTTTAACGTCTTAGGTTATACCGTAATTGGTTTAATTTTGATTGTTATCTTTTCGATTATGGAAAATAAGTCATCCAAGCCGATTATTAATTTCGAAATTTTTAAGCATTCACAATTTACTTTTTCGACTGTTATCAATATGCTGATTGTTTTAACTATGTATGGCAACACTATTCTTTTGCCATTGATGATTCAGACAATCCTTCACAAAAGTCCGTTGATCTCTGGGTTAGCTCTTCTACCTGGAGCAACTTTAACAGGATTCATGTCCCCTGTCAGCGGTCGATTTTTTGACAAATATCCTATCAAACGAATTGTGGTCACAGGTGTATTGATCGACTGCTTTGGTACCTTCATGCAAGCCGTTATTGACGTTAACGCGTCAGTTTTAATGTTAACAGTAGGACAAACCGTTCGTCAGTTAGGATTAGTATTGATTTTGATACCTATTCAAACCCACGCCCTAAGCTCTTTGCCTAAGAAATATATTTCTGATGGTGTGGCTACTTTCAATACTTTAAGACAGATAGCTGCTTCCTTTGGAACAGCTATTATTATTGCTGTTATTACCCTAGCTGACAAAGTCATGACTGGTAGCACCGTTAACCAGGCCACCGGCATTCAAGCTGGATTTCTAGCATGCTTAGGATTCCTAATTGTCGCTCTGATCATGACCCATAAATTACATCGACCTGATATCGATTAATTAACAAAAAAGAGGTGTTCATACTAACTAACTAATTGGTAGATATGAACATCTCTTTTGATTTGAATATGAAAACTTAAACAAATTTGAATTACTGGTTCTTTTTTGGTAAAAATTTCCAACAATTTACTAAATTTTCCTATTAATTTATTCATATAGAATGACTATAATTATTTTAGAACAAATACTAATCATAGGTTCCAGGAGGAGCATAGTTTTGTTAACTAAAATTTTTCTCGATAGTGCACCACTAATTACTAGCCTCTTTTTCATTATGGGAGCCTTTATTGTTTTTCAAATCCTCTTTGCAGGAATTAGATTGGTCTTTAAAGTCATTCATAAAAACATTGATAAATATCTTCTACGTTCGATTCTGGGAATCATCTATATTCTATCTTTATTGTTCATAATGCAACTTTCAATCCGTGACAAGAATCAACCTTGGATCTATGTTAATTTTCAACTAGTCTCCATCATTTTTTATACTGTCATATTAAGTGTTCCGTTTAAATATCACTTATTTGGACCGATCGTCGTTGCTTTTATGATTTTTAACTCAGCTTTAAGTAGTTGGGAATCATGGTGTTTGGCGATTGTTTTGATTGCATTCTATTATTCACTGAACTATGTCAAAAACCATACTAAAAATAAATTTCCCTTTTCCGTCTATTTATTGATCAGCCTAATCTCAGGGTTCGCCTATTGGTTCTTCATTAAGGTCAAATTTTCTATCAGCAATCCCATATTCTTCAAACAAGTCATCTACTTATTAATCATTGAGTTGTTTACCTTTGGCTATATCGCTATTCTTTACACTGACTTAGAATCAAGAGCTGCTCTGTTCCAAGATGCTACGCATGATAAATTGACACATGCTTACAACTATGATGCCTTTGATATCGATTTTAGATCACTCTTCAAGGATAACGTCATTTCAGATGGAAAGTTCACTATGATGATGTTCGATATCGACCATTTTAAGAGCATTAATGATACTTATGGACATTTAGGAGATAAAGTTTTACAGACGGTAGTCAGGGTCGTACAGTCTGTACTCGCAAAGAATGACAAGAATATTAAACTGTATCGCACGGGTGGTGAGGAATTCAATATTATCTTTCCTCATTATCATGTCAAAGAAACTCAAGCAATTGTCAAAGAAATTTTTGAAGCTGTTAATCACACAGAAGTGGATGTCAAAGAAAATAAAATTCATATCACTATTTCCGTAGGTGTATCCGAAATCAGCAAAAAAGATGTTTCGGTCAATGACTTTTATTCTCGAGTTGACAAAGCTTTATATCATTCAAAACGTAATGGTCGTAAAGAGATCACTATTATCTAGTAGGACAAAAAGAGCTAACAGATTAAATCTGTCAGCTCTTTTTGTCTAATTATTTAGATTCTTTTGCGTCGCGACCTCTTAGGAAGTCAAGAACAGCTTGTGTATGGGCACGTTTTTCTGCACCATTTTTTTGGTTTACAGGACGGCGGTGGCCAGTCATACCTTTATGTGTATTTTGTGACATCTAAAAACCCTCCTTCCCGTTACAATTTAACTTATCTTATTAACCCTATTATTGTAAAGGAATTATAAATATATTTCAACCATTTTTTGTGTTGAATTTCAAGTAAAATTACCAGAAATATTTCACAATTACTATGTTGAAATAGAAAATCCCGACTGAACGAAATATGTCAGCCGAGATTAAACAAGTATCAATTGTTTTCTATTTTTTATTACTCTGTAACAGCTTCTTTGTCTTTAGAAGTTGCTTCTTCTGTTTCTTCAACATCAACAGTTTCCTTGCTCTTATTGTGAACACGGAAAGCCAAGATGAATCCGAAGACAGCTAAAATCAATGTAAACATGAATCCATAATGAGCACCGTTAGTGAAGGCTAATTTTGCTGAATGTCCACCATTAGCAAAGTAGTTAGCTTGACCTGTACTCAAAAGAATTGTGGCAATACCAGTTGCTACGGCACCAATAACTTGTTGGAAAGTATTGATGATAGCAGAACCATCTGCGGATTGATATGCATCCAATGAGTTGAGTCCATATGTTTGTGAGGGTGACATAGCCAATGGAACACCGATCATCAAAACAATATGGGCTACAATGATATAACCTAAAGAACTATTTGAATTACTAAATAGGAACATTGCTGAACCAACGATAGAAATTAGGAAGCCTAAACGAGACATCATCTTAGCACCAATTTTATCGTAGGCACGACCTGCACCAAATGAAACGATAGCATTGATAATACCACCTGGTAACATTACAACACCAGTTAAGGCTACAGCGATACCTAAACCATTTTGTAAGTACATAGGTAGTAAGTACATAGCTGACAATGTAATACCAAAGTTTAACATAACTAGAACTGAACCCGTTAAGAATTCTGGAGTTTTCAAAACCGAGAAATCCAAAGTTGGAGTCTTGGCATGCAATTGTTGTCTGATATAGATAACTAAGAAAATGATACCTACGATCAAGGCAACCAATGCTGTAGCGATGTTTTTGCTCAAGAAACTGATACCAAAAACAATCAAACCAAAACTGATAGTTGAAAGAGCAATAGCTAACCAATCAACTTTTGGTTTAGTTACTTCAAATACGTTAGTCAAATTCTTTTCCATAATGACCAAACCGATCAATAGGAAAACGATAAATGACCAGAAAATATATCTCCATGACAATGCACCCAAGATAATACCTGAAATTGTAGGTCCAATAGCTGGGGCAAACATAATAACTAGAGCAGCCATACCTAGAGCGGCACCTAGTTTATCAGGTGGGAAGATTCTCATAGCAATTGAAAACATAAGTGGCAAAATAATTCCGGTAGCGATACCTTGGATCATTCTACCTGCCAAAAGCATTGGGAAATTCATTGCTAATGCGGAAATTGCTGAACCAACGATGAAGTCCAACAAACCAAATCTAACTAATCCCCTAGTTGAGAAGTGTTTTGTTAACAAACTAGAAAGCGGTAAAACAATTGCAATTACAAGCATATAACCTGTAACTAGCCACTGTGCTGTTCCTGTTTCGATATTAAAAGCTTTCATGATTGATGGAAGGGCAATATTCAATGAAGTTTCACTAAACATTCCTACAAATCCACCGATTAAGACACCCAATAGTGACAAGATTGGATGTTCGGGTCTTGTATTAATTTTTTGAGATTGACTCATAATTTTCCTCCAAATTGTTGCAACAGTGGATTAATATACCAGAAAAAAATTATTTTCGTAAGTGTTTTCTGAAATTTCTTTATGTTTTTCATTAAAATAGGTAAAAAAGTGAAAAAAATAGGGATGTTACTAGGTATTAAAACCTAATAACATCCCTATTGAATTAATTTCTATCTATTAATGGAACGTGCCATACGAACAATTGCATGGCGTTCACCACGAATAGCTTTACTCATTGCAAAGATATTTTCAAATGGTGATTGAATTCCCCAAGCAGCATCACCGACGTGTTGAATATCTACACCATCGATCTTGTTTCTGATGGCTACATTTTCGATATAGCTACTACCTGATCCTTCTTGGCTAGTTCCAATTGTACTCATAACAAGTGCACCTTTATCATGAGCCAACTTAACAACTTCTTTAAGTTCAGCATCATCAAAACCAGGCACCGTTCCTACAGCGGGAACCAAAATCACATCAGCTCCGGCTTCAAGAAAGGCATTTACGGATTCTTCACTGACAACTGGTTCATCAACCCCGGCTCCATGCATCTTTCCAGCAATAACTAGGCCATGGAAGTTCTTCTTTGCCACTTTGATGTTGGCAGCAATCTGAGCGTTGGTAACACCTGTACCTGGATTACCAGTCAAGACAACGAAGTTGAAACCTAGCTTTTCTACTTCCTGCAAAGTTTTTTCACTTGCCATACGGCCTTCAGGAATAATTAAGCGATCTTCGGCCATTTTAGCGTTAGGATCAACTGGTTCCAAGTTAACACCAATTGGACGTCCAACTAATTTTTGAAGACGATGAATACTTTCACCATCATGATGAGCTTTAGCAGTAGCCAAAGTTTCTTCACCAGGATAAAGTCCCAAGATAATTGGATTCAATACATCCAATCCGTTGAGTAAAATCAAATCGGCTCCAAAGGCAGCAGCGATTTCTGAAGTTGTGATACCGTCCATTGGTTCATGACCAACAACATTTTCACTCAAAACAACTCGACCTTCACTGGCTTTGATACTTTGCTTCAATTCGGCTCCGTCCATTGCTAACATATCGCTGGTATCTGCACTGATTAATCGTTTCACCATATTGAAAATTTCTCCTTTATTTTCTTTTAAGCAACTACTTCTTTACCTGCTTCTTCAATCTTTTGTTGCTTATTCATAGCAATTAAGAATGGGAAGTACATTAGAATATCAAGCACAATATTTACGGCTTGTAGGGCTGATCCAGTCCAACTATTCGTTACTAAGAATCCAGAAATAATTGGAGGCATGGTCCATGAGGCCATTGTACCATTACATAATGGAACTAATCCTGTTGCCATTGCAAAATAAGTTGTAATGGCATTTATACAAGGTGCCACAATAAATGGAATAATTAAAGTGGTGTTTAAAACAACTGGCAAACCAAACATTGTTGGTTCATTGATATTAAAGATACCTGGTGTAATAGTCAAAGGTCCCATAACATCTAATTGTTTACTTGATCTCTTCATAAAGATCAAAATACCAATACCCATAACAAGTCCAATAGTGGCACCACCACCACCCATGTATACGAAGTTATCCATAAATGGTTGAGTAATGATATGAGCATGATGAGCTAAATCAAGATGTCCAGCTTGGAACAATACACGGTTAGCATCAGTATTCATTAACCAAATAGGTGAAATAATTGGATTAATAATATTTCCACCGTGAATACCGATAAACCAGAACAAACTATTAAGCATAATTGCTACAATAGTTCCTCCAAGAGTATCTCCCAAGAGACCTAGTGGTTTGGATAGGATATGGAATAATAGTAAATGAATATTGCCTAATCCTGTCCATGTAAAGATTGCGTAAAGAGCACCAAAAATAGTAATAACTACAGCTCCAGGAATTAAAGCACTGAAACTTTTTGCAACTGCGGGTGGTACTGTGTCTGGTAATTTAATTTGAATATCGTTATTAATAAACCACTGGAAAATCCATCCAGCTAATAATCCTAATAGAATAGCAACAAACAATCCTTGACTTCCTAAGAAGTTGTAAGGCATTCCTTCAACAGGAACTTTATCACCACTCATAATACTTGGTGTTACAACAAAATATGCTGACAAAGCAATAACCCCTGCTGATTTTCCATCAGTTTTATATTGCTCTGCGTAACTTGCAGCGATACCGAAGGCACTAACTAGTCCAATTAAGCCAAATGATCCGTTAACTATCTTGGCAAAAATTGATGCGACAGTTGCTCCCTTAATAGTTGTCTTAGCTAACCAAGCTGTCCATACAGGTATTGGAAAGTTATTGATAACCATGAATAAAGAACCAATGATAATAAGTGGCATTGATATTGCAATACCATCACGAATTGCAATCAAAGGTTTCATTTGCCCTAATTTAACAGCGATTGGCATTAAATGTTTCTCAACAAAGGCCATGAAGCCTCCGCCCTTTTTACTGTTAGCCATAATAATTTGCTCCCTCAAGATTTTTTGCAACCGGTTGCATAAAGAACCTTATCATGATGGTATAGTCCAATCAATAGCAATCTGTTTTTTTCGAAAAAATATATTTTGTATGATTTAAAAATATTGATATTGACATAACAATTTTTATTATAAAAAAGGCGGCTTTACATAACGCCATTGGTTAGCTTTTTCCAACGATTAACTGACTGTGTGAACACAATTTTGCATAACGGTAGGAACTTGTTTTTTTATTTGTGACAACGACGAATTTACAATTGAAGTGCAACGAGTAAGAAGAAAATAAAAAAGAACTCAT